>CAJKSU010000018.1 GCA_905202605.1 uncultured Eubacteriales bacterium | reverse complement strand
GATGGGCACGTGCTTACATACTCCAGCACCCTCTCCGTTGAAGCAACCGCCTATACCGGCGGCGGCATCACCGCCACCGGCACCGCCGCACGATATGGTGCCATCGCCGTGGATCCCAGTGTAATCCCCTATGGCACCAGAATGTATATCGTATCCGACGACGGAAAATGGATCTATGGCGTAGCCACCGCGGAGGATTGCGGCGGCGCCATCAAGGGGCATATCATTGACCTCTACTTTGACGACTATAACACCTGCATTCAGTTTGGACGAAGAAACTGTACGGTATACATTCTTGACTGACAAACCGATCAATCGCTAAAATTTACCCGCTGTGCCATGGCACAGCGGGATTTTTCGTCCAATTTAGCTGTGACAGCCGTGATTTCCACAGCTGTGACCACCATCCTGATGGTCATGATGATTGCAGTGAACCTCCGGATCATAGCCAAGTGTTCCGGCAAGAAGCGCCTGAACCGCATCATCAGCGCTGCCTGTCACACCGCCGAACAGCTGGATACCCGCATTCGCCAACGCAGCCTGCGCTCCGCCGCCAATTCCGCCGCAGATCAGCGTATTGACTCCATGCCGGAGCAGGAAGCCCGCCAGCGCACCATGGCCGCTGTCACCGGTATCCACCACTTCTGCTGCAGTGACCTTGCCGTCCTGCACCTCATACAGCTTAAACTGCGCCGTATGTCCAAAATGCTGATAGATCTGCCCATTTTCATAAGTTACTGCGATTTTCATATCATACTCTCCTTTTCGTATGCTTGCTACAATGGATGCTGCATCCTGCGCTGCCGTAGTCCAGCAGCACGGACATTCTCCGGCTTCCCGGCCACCGCAGATCCGATAGTTTCCGCCGGTAATTCGAAGCTCCCGCCCGTGGACAATACAGGCTGCCAGCTTTCGCCGTGCGCTTTCATAAATTTCCTGTACTGTGGAGCGGGAAATATCCATCTGCAAGGCGCACATCTGGTGGGTCTTCTGCTCCAGATCCACCAGTCGAATCACTTCATATTCATCCAGCGTCAAAAGAATTGGCCGTTCCTCTGCTCCGCGTTCGGAGCAGAAGGTGCTTACCTGAGGCAAGCTGCATATTCTGCGGCATCGTTGTGGTCTTGCCATCGAATTCACCCCTTTATTTCCGGTATATACCGATTATAGCGCAGTTTCTAAGAGATTGCAAGTCTCCTGTTCCTTTTGGCATAAAAAGCTGTCTCAAGATGATTTAAAAAATCAATCGAGGCGTTTTTTTCGCATCAACGCACCATCCGTTCCTACAGTATATGAAAAAATGCCGAAAAATCCTGAATCAAACTGCTAAATTTTGAGTGTGTTCGCAATTGTTCCCGGTTGGCTTTTATGTTATAATTTAACATGAAATTGATACCGTTTCCATTTTGGAGACGGTATCAGGCCATTTTAATGGAGGCAACCTCATGAAACTCAGGCGCACACTCTCTTTGCTGCTGGTAATCGGTTTGTTTTTCAGCCTGTTTACCGGAATGGTCGGCGCGGCGGACGCCGCCGACTTTACGGACATATCCCCATACGCATGGTGCTATGATTCCGTCCAATATGCCGTAGAGCATGAAATCGTCTACGGCACCTCCGACACCACCTTCTCCCCCAATCGAAACATCACAAGAGCGCAGTTCATTACGCTGCTCTATCGTGCGTTTGGACAGGGCGAGGTCGTCTCTCCCAGCCGGGAATTCAGCGACGTTCCCGCCGACAGCTACTACCGGAATGCGGTATATTGGGGTCAGTCCCACGAAATTGTCTACGGCAAATCCGCGGAGCTGTATGCCCCGGACGCAGACATCACCCGTCAGGAGGCCACGGTGATGATGGGCAGAGCCATTACAAGCCTGTCCTTAGAGGTAGACGTTCCCGACCAGCCGGTGCCAGCCTTCTGCGATGAAAGCATCATTGCCGTCTGGGCGAAGGACGCTGTGGAGCTGATGCATCGGAAGGGGCTGGTGACCGGCTACAAGGACGGCAGCTTCGGCCCGAACCGCCGCATGACCAGAGCCGAGGGCACCACGATGCTGGTTCGGCTGTATCAGCACACTTCCGGCGAAGATATTACACAGCCCATCGGGGATCGCATCCACTTTATCAGTCTCGGCGGCGCTTCCAGCGATGCCACTCTGATTGAGAGCAACGGCAAATACATGCTGGTGGATGCAGGCAATCCCACCCCCGCCGTGGGCGGCAATTATGCAGTCTCCGATCCCAGTGCAAACGGCGACGCGGTGGTGAGCTATCTCGCCTCCATCGGCGTCACGCATCTTGACTACCTTGTGATGACGCACAACCATTCCGACCACATCGGCGGCGTTCCGACCATCTGCGACAGCGGCCTGATCAATGCCGACACCACCGTATACTATCGAGCCAGACGGGAAACCGATGAGGATACCACAACGGACTGGCAGAATCTCGAATATCTGGATAAGGCCCTTTCCAAGCTGGAAGCCGCAAATGCCACGATTGTTTCCCTCGCTGACACCAACACCACCGAGCTGGGCTTTGATCTGGGGGATTTCCACATCACGTTCCGAAATCTCGACGAGGATCACGACGGCAGCGTGGATTTCTACACCACGGATGAAAACCGCAACTCCCTTGTCCTCATGGTCACCAAGGGCAGTGTCACAACGGTATTGGCGGCGGACCTTGGGGTTCCCGGAGAAAAGACGCTGCTTGCCAACGGCGGCTTCTCCGATGTGGATATTCTAAAGCTCAGCCACCACGGCTTTTCCACCGCCAACGGCTACGACTGGCTCCGCACCACCGCACCGTCCGCCGCGGTACTGGCCCACGGGCAATGGTACACCGGGGAGAGCGACGGCATGGCATCCTACGCATACCTTCATTCAAAGGGCATCCCCGTCTACGCCTGCGACAGGACGAAAAAGGCCGTTGTTTTCACCATCGGCACACGGAACTATTTTGTCTCCGATGTCGGCAATGATGGGCGTCAGGCTGCCGCTGTCAAGCTGGGGCAGCCGATCCCCGACGGCTTTTATTATTGGGACCGGAACTTTGCAGATGAAAACAATACCGTAGAGGTCGAAAACGGCACTCTGGTACGAAACGCCTCCCGCACAGACGATTCCGGTTATACCTATCACTTTAATCAGGACGGTGTCGGCACGCCGGAATAACGAAGCATAGCGCAAACGAAGGAGCAGGCTGAGCCTGCCCCTTCGTTTTTATTGCGCTGCTTCCTTAAAACAAATCCAGCATATTATCCAGATAAATTTCCTCTCTGACCGTCAGCTGATACTCCGGCCTGGTCAGATAATAGAGCAGAAATTCCAGAATCAGCGCGCTGCCCAGCCCGCGCCCTTCGATTTTAAAGTCGGAAAAGCCCATGGGGAGATAGGTGGTTTGGATGTCTGAAACGCCGATAAAGCCCGGATTGGTCATCGCCTTGGAAAAGCGGTAGCCCGCCCCGGCCCCAGGCGCAGCGCAGTGGTACTCCGGGCGCTCGATTCCTAGATTCTGATAGCTGACCGCCTCATAGCAGCGCTTTCTGTCCGTGCAGCCAAACCAGCAGCACTCGTTGCACAGGAACTCCACCTTGTCCTTCTGCGGTTCGGGCAGTTGCTCCAGATGGGAAAACGCCTTGTTTAAGCGAAAATCCGGGACAACATAGCGAAACTCCTCCCGCTGAAGCTCCCGAGAAAGCGCAGAGAACTGCGTCAGCACCTTGGTCGTGGAGGACACAAAATAGAGGGAGGGGTAATTGCGCCTTAGATACTCCAGCAGCAGGTCTGAATGGACGATCACGCCGCTTGGCGCCCCGTTTTCCTCCGCGAACAGGCGGCATAGTCCATTGCACCGCCGGTCGGAAAGGTGCTCCTCCCGAAGCAGGGAATTGCTGAAGGTCAATCTGGCGGAAATGCCATATTCCCGCGTCAGTGCCAGCGCCTCCTGCGCAGTGCATGCTCCGCCGCCGACACGTCCGCCGCTCCAAATGCAGTCCGCCGGTGCGCCATATATAGAACCGATGTCGCACCATTCGTAAAAATACTCCCGATGCCTCCGGAACAGCGGCAGAAATACGCGGTACAGCTCATAAAACTCGAACAGTCCGGGGAGATGGTAATATGCGATCTTCTTCGATTGACTCATATTATCTCCTCCCTGCACCTGTTTTGCATTCGTTTTCTCATTGTATCATAAATTCTTCGGTTCCTCAAACCGTCCATTTGCGGCTCATCGGTTCCGTTTCCGCTGGATGCACCGTTCCCGCAGCTCCAGAATGCCCAGCATTTCGTCCGCGACCTCTTCCATGGTCGTGGGCTTTGCGTCCCGCAGGTAGCCCAGCATCATCCTCGCTACGAAATCCGTATTCATCTGCTCTCCTACCAGCGTGGAAAATGCCGCCGGAAAGCCCATTGCAATGAGCCGCTCCGTGACCTCATAGCTCATGGCGCTCCTAGCCATACTCGCTCCTTTCCCACTGTGATCCATATCGCCGCCCCAGCCCTACAGCTTCGTCAGCTTGGCCTTGAAGCTGATTTTCCGCTGGGTGGGGAGATCGTCAAACTGCACCACATACGCGCCCTTCCGCTGGTCAATTTCCACAATGACGCCCTGCCCCATAATAAAATGCTCCACCCGGTCACCGGGCGCAAGGGGCAGATTCCCGCTGCCAGATTCCATGGTGTGCTGGCTTGCGGTGATGAACCGTTGGGCGTCGTCCAGCAGCCGCGGGTCAAGCTCCACCGTGTAGCGGAGCAGGGATCGGTCAATGTTGAAGATAAACCGTGACGGGAAGCGGTAGGAGCCGTCTAAATTCTTCCCCTCCGGCTCCGTCAGGTACAGTCCCTTTTCCGCCCGCGTCATCGCCACAAAGGCAAGCCGGCGTTCCTCCTCCATGCCCTCCACATTGGCGGTCTTTTTCGAGGGGAAAATGCCGTCGTTCATCCCCACCACAAATACATAGGGGAACTCCAGCCCCTTGGCGGTATGTACCGTCATCAGCTTCACTGCGTTTCTGGTGTCGGGGGTATCCTGATTGGTGAGCAGCGCCACCCGATCCAGATAATCCTCCGGGCGGCATTCCTCCCCGCAGGAATCCTCAAACTCCATGATCGCCTGTTTCAGCTCCGCCAGATTGTCCAGCCGCTCCTGACTGCCCTCCAGCCGCAGCTGCGCTTCATAGCCGCTGCGGTCCAGAATCAGCGTCAGCAGCTCAGAAAGGCGCATATACGCATGATCCTGTGCAAAATCATCCACGAGTTCTACAAACTGCTTTGCTCTGGTTCCCTTGAAGATCTCATTGTCCAGTGTCTGCAAAAGCGCCTGATAGAGGGTGCAGCTGTGATCCAGCGCATACTGCTTGAGAAAGGTCATGCGCCGCTCGCCAATGTTCCGCTTTGGCACATTGGCGATCCGCAGGAAGCTCAGGTCATCCTGATAGATGACCATCCGAAGATAGCTCAGCGCATCCTTGATCTCCTTGCGCCCATAGAACTGTACCCCACTGTAGATGCTGTAGGGTACTTCCTGCTTTAAAAAAACGTCCTCCAGCTCACGGGACAGATAATGCGCCCGATAGAGGATCGCAACGTCGCTGTACCTTTCCCCATGATCCACCAGATTGCGGATCTCATTGGCGATCCACTCTGCCTCCAGCTTGGCTGTGGCGGCATGATGATACACCGGCAGTTCGCCGCCGGGCTGTTGGGAAATCAGATTCTTTTCCACCCGGTTTTTGTTTTTTGCGATCAGATCGTTGGCAGCCGCCAGAATTTCCGGTGTGGAGCGGTAGTTTTCGTTCATCATAATGGTTTTGACATTAGGAAATTCCTTCTCAAAGTCCAGAATGAAATTGACGCTGGCCCCGCGCCAGGTATAGATGGTCTGATCCGGGTCACCCACCACAAACAGATTGCCATGAAGGGCGCAGAGAATGCGCATCAGCTGGTATTGCAGAGCGTCAATATCCTGATACTCATCCACCATGATGTATTCCAGCCGCTGCTGCCATTTGATTCTGGTTTCCTCCGAAATTCCAAAGATATGCAGTACGAATTTCAGCAGATCGTTGTAGTCCAGTCCAAAGCACTTCTTCTCCTGATAGACATAGCCCCAGAAGATGATATCCGTTATGGAGGAAGCAGACAGATACTTTTCCCGCAGTTCGTCCACCGTCATGGAGAGCATGGGCTTATAATAGTCCGGCTGGTATTTGCACTTCTGCATCTCGATCATGTTTCGTGCATCGGAAAAGGTCATATCCCGCATGGTGAGATTCCGTTCCTCGTAGACATTTTTCAGCATCACGTCAATATCTGCATTGTCCAGCACAAGAAAGCTCTTGGGATAGTGAACAATATGAATGTCCTCCTGAAGTACCGAAACGCAAAAGCCGTGGAACGTGCTGATATATCCCGTGTCCGCATCCGCCGACAGCCGGCGGATACGTTTTTTCATCTCTCCGGCGGATTTGTTGGTAAAGGTCGCGCAGAGGATGTTCTCCGGCAGGATGCCGATCTCGTTCACCAGATAGGCATACCGGTGTGCCAGCGCACGGGTCTTGCCGGAGCCTGCTCCCGCAATGACCCGAATATAGCCCTCGGTGGCGGTCACCGCCTCCCACTGGGATTTGTTTAAGCCTTCTAAAAATTCCATAGGTGGTTCTCCTGAAATTATGCTGATGTTCGTGCCTTGAGCGACCGCTGCTGTAAATTTTTATGGTGATAATAGTGTAACACACAATCCAAGCATTTGTAAACTCCACGCTGTCCCATTTTTCACCCTTGACACCGCTGCCTAGAGCCGGTAAAATCAGGATAGCCCCACGCCATATTGGCGGCGTAAAACGACGAAGTACCTCAAAAACGGAGGAATGCCCAATGACGCTCACCATTGCCATCTGCGAGGATGCCCCAGCCGAACGTGAATATATAAGCAAGCTGCTGCAGGCGTGGGTATTGCAAGGCGGTCATACCCTGCACCTAGCCGCCTTTCCCACCGCAGAGCGCTTTTTCAGCGCCTACGAGGACGGCTTCCGCCCAGATCTCATGCTGCTCGACGTGGAAATGCCCGGTCAAACCGGCATGGAATTGGCAAAACGGCTCAGGCAGCTGCGGGACGACACACCCATTGTGTTCATTACCGGCTACTCCGACTATATGGCGGAGGGCTATGAGGTGTCCGCCCTCCACTATCTGTTAAAGCCGGTATCGGCGCAGGCGCTGGAACGAGTGCTAAGCCGGGCCGTGGAGCAGCTCCGGCATCAGCGAAAATTCATGCTGTGCAATATGGATGGTCTGCCTCGGAAGGTCTATTTCGATGAGATCCAATATGTGGAGGTGCTGTCCCACACTGCCACAGTGCATCTGGACGGCGGCGCTGAACTCTCTCTGCATCAAACCATCCGCGAGCTGGAGCAGCAACTGGGCGGCGGCTTTTGCCGCTGCCACCGCTCCTTTTTGGTAAACCTGTCCCGCATCCGTCAGCTCCAGAAAACAGACATTCTGCTGGACTCCGGGTTGGAAATCCCCATGTCCCGACGGCTGGCTCCGGCGGTGGGGCAGGCGTTCTTCACTTATTATCGGGAGGTGGCAGAACAGTGCTGAAATACCTCTGGATCCCATTGGGACTTCTGGTGCTGTGTCTCCTTGGCTTGTTGGTTCGGCATTGGGTCATCCAGTTGGTGGACAAGCGGATCGCCAACTACCAAAGCGACTTGCTCAATCGCCACATTGAGGAGGTTGAACAGATGTACCGTCAGGTGCGGGGCTGGCGGCACGATTACCGGAACCATATTCAGGTGATGAAGGCCCATTTGGACGCGGGGAGATATGAGGAGCTGGATCACTATCTTCAGCTATTAGGAGAGAATCTGACTTCGGTGGATACCGTTATCAAGACCGGAAACGTGATGGTAGATGCTATTCTGAACAGCAAGCTGAACCTTGCTGCCAGTCAGGAGATCGCTGTAAACGTGAAAGCCACAGTACCTCCTACACTATCTGTGGAATCTATAGACATCTGCGTGATTCTCGGTAATCTCATGGACAACGCCATTGAAGCGTGTATGCGATTGCCCGATTCGGAAAAGCGCTTTATTCGAGTCTACATGGGCAGTCACAAGGGTCAGTTCTATATTTCAGTCACCAACGCCGCCGCTGTGCTCCGGAGGAAGGGTACAAGCTACCTGAGCACCAAGTCTCAATCTGGGCACGGATTTGGCCTTGTGCGAATTGACCGGGTTGCTGCAAAGTACGGCGGCGCGGTGAACCGCCAGAGCGAGGAAGGCGTGTTTGCAACAGAGATTCTACTGCCAATTTAACCACTTGCGCTCCTACGATGACCATTCACGCAGGAGCGCACCATTTTTATTTCTGATCTGTTAATATGTCGGTGTAAGGAGGTGCTAAAGCATGAAACATGCAGAAAAGCCCAAATACACCTTAATGCAAAATATATGCTATCTTGTGAAACACGTTTGGGCTTGGGACAAATTCTTCCTGCTGTGTATGGCTCTCAATATTCTCGCTACGCTGCTGCTCGCTCTGGGCGCGATATTCCTACCCAAAGCGGTATTGGCAGACCTGGAGACGCAGGCCCCGGTTCGGAGGCTGCTGTTCACCATCCTAATTTTGTCCGGCGGCATGGCCGCGGCAAGCGGGCTTCAGGCTTGGAGCAATGGGCAGATTGAATTCCGCAAGATGCTGACCCGCTGCCGGTTTAGCTTTCCGGTCTATATGAAAGCCTTGACCGTGGACTATCAGCAATTCGATACCGCTGCCTATTAGGAGATTAAGAAAAAGGCCTATGAACCCACAGGGTGCAACAGCTCTGCTCTGGAAGCAGTCTGGCCGGCCCTCATAAAGGCTCTGACCAGCGGACTGGGTGTCTTCACTTATGCCGCCATTCTCTTTCGGGTCGGTTGGTGGATTGTGCTACTGGCAGCCGGATGCGCCGTGATTTCTTTTCTTGTTCGAGATCGAATTATGCGCCAGCGCCATGTGGATACATCTGAATGGGTGAAATATGCCTCGAAGCCCTATTATCTCAACGACAAGTCGGGAGACTACCACTACGGGAAGGATATCCGCATCTTCTCCATGGGCGCTTGGTTCCGGGAGATTTTCGATATCCATATCCGTCTTTGTGAAGACTGGCAGCTGCGGCATGAAAAGCCCCTGTGGAAGGCGGATCTACTGGACAGCATCCTGACCCTGTGCCGGGAGGGGATTGCCTATGCATACCTGATTGATCTTGTTCTGCATGGACAAATTCTCGCATCGGATTTTGTGCTGTACTTCGCAGCCCTTGCCGGATTCTCCACATGGGTGCTGGATACAGCCAATCAGCTCAGTATGCTGTCCCGTTACAGCAATCAGATCTGTGATTTCCGTGCCATGTTGGAAAAACCAGACGTGTTCCGCCATGGCAGCGGTGAGACAGCCCAGACCCACATGAATCGTCCTGTGGAAATCACATTGCAGGATGTCAGTTATCGCTATCCCGGTGCCGAAGTGGATGCAATTTCCCACCTGAACCTGACGATCCATCCCGGTGAAAAGCTGGCCATCGTCGGCCTCAATGGCGCTGGTAAAACCACGCTGGTCAAGCTGATCTGCGGCCTGTTAGATCCCACGGAGGGCGCAGTTTTTTGCAATGGGATCAACGTGAAGGACTTTGACCGTCAGGAATACTACCGGCTGTTTTCCGTGGTGTTTCAGGATTTCTATCTCCCGCCTCTGACCATCGCCGAGACGATCTCCTGCGATACCCTTGAGAACACCGATTTTGACCGGATTGCGGAATGCCTTGCGCTGGCAGATTTGACTGAAAAGGTCTATAGCCTTCCCCATGGCGTTCGTTCCACGCTGGTACGGGATGTAAACGAGGATGCGGTGGAGTTGTCCGGGGGCGAGACCCAGCGGCTGATCCTCGCCCGTGCGCTGTATAAGAAAGCGCCCATGGTCATTCTGGACGAGCCTACCGCAGCCCTGGATCCCATTGCGGAGCACCAGATGTATCAGAAATACCATAAAATGACTCAGGAACGAAGCTCTGTGTATATCTCCCATCGGCTGTCCAGCACACGGTTCTGTGACAGAATTCTGTATCTGGAGAATGGGGCCATTGCAGAAGCTGGTTCGCATGCGGAGCTGTTGGCCCTTCACGGCAAGTATTATGACCTGTTTTCCGTCCAAAGCCAGTATTACAAAGAACAGCCGAAAGGAGGTGCGGAACATGACAGATAACACACCGTTGGGAATCCGGAAATGCCTTGCGCTTACCCGCAGAGCCTTTGAAATCCAATGGAGGATCAACCGCAAATTCTTTCTCAGCAATGGATGTTATGGCATCATCAGCACCCTCAGTCCTTTTGTGACCATCTGGTTTTCTGCACGTCTGCTCAGTGAGCTGGCCGGGGAATGCCGCCCGGAAAAGCTGGTGTTCTGGGCAGTCTGTGCCGCCTGCACCGGGCTTTTGATCCGGCTGCTCACCAGCACAGCCGAGCATTGGAAAGATGCAAACCAGCCCACCTTTTGGCATAGAACCGAGCATCTGTATGCGGAGAAAATGCAGTCTATGGATTTTGAGGATGTGGAGGACGCTAGGATTCACGAGCTTCGCTCTCAGATCGACCAGAACGACAACTATAACAGCTTTGGCCTGAACCGCCCCTTGTGGGAGATCAATGGAATTATCTCTGCGTTGACGGGAATTCTTGCTTCCGTTGCTATGACAGTTTCTCTGTTTCGAAGCAGCGTCAATCCTGGCTTCTCCATGCAATGGCTGAATTCGCCTCTATGCGCAGCGGTGCTTCTGGGCCTGATTTTTGCAGCCGCATTTGTGTCCATACGAATGACCGCAATTTCTACAGCGTGCGTCTGCGGAATGACCGCCATGGAACACGTCAAGAAGGGCAACCGCATTTGGTGCTATTATGGGTTTCGCCTCCCCGGCCTGACCAAAGCGGGTATGGATATCCGGCTCTACCACATGGATCGTGGCATTCGAGCTGCGCTGGAGCAGAGCCAAAAGGCGGACTGGATGGTAGAAACAGCCACAGCCAATGTCCGTGGAAGATGCGAAGGCATCAGCCAGCTGTCCGGGAGTATCTGTTATGGGCTTTGCTACATCTATGTGGCGCTAAAGGCCCTTGGGGATGCGTTTCCCATTGGCTTTGTGGTGCAGTATGTGGGAGCCATCGGGCAATTATCGGAGTCCGTACGGAAGCTGGCGGTCAGCGTAACGTCCCTGATCCAAAACGCAAGCTACTTGGAAGTGACCTATTCCTTTTTGGACATTGAAAACAAGAAGTATATGGGCACCATCCCAGTGGAAAAACGGGATGACAACGAGTTTGAAATTGAGTTCCGAGACGTGTCCTTCCGCTATCCCGGCACTGAGACTGATGCGCTGAAACATCTGAGCTTCCGCTTCAAGCTGGGGACAAAGCTGGCAGTGGTGGGCAGGAACGGCAGTGGAAAATCCACCATGATTAAGCTCCTTTGCCGCCTGTACGACCCCACGGAGGGAGAAATCCTGCTGAATGGCATCAACATTCAAAAGTACGACTACGAGGAATATATGTCCCTGTTTTCCGTGGTATTTCAGGATTTTCAGCTGTTTTCCTTCACGCTGGGAGAAAATGTAGCCGCCCGGCGGAGCTATGATCCCGACAAAGTCCGGCGGTGTCTGGAGCAGGCGGGCTTTGGGCAGCGGCTTTCCCAACTGCCCAAAGGATTGGATACCTATCTAAATCAGGACTTCGATCAGAGCGGCGTTACCATGTCCGGCGGAGAGACCCAGAAGATCGCATTGGCAAGAGCGCTCTATAAAGATGCCCCCTTTATGATCTTGGATGAACCTACTGCGGCCTTGGACCCCTTGGCGGAATATGAAATCTATACCCGATTCAATGATATGGTTGGAAACAAAACGGCAGTGTATATTTCTCATCGGCTTTCCTCCTGCCGGTTCTGCGATGAGATTGCCGTATTCCATCAAGGGGAGCTTGTACAGTACGGAAGCCATGCGGAGCTGCTGGCTGATACGAAGGGGCAGTATTACGCATTGTGGATGGCGCAGGCACAGTATTATGCGGAGGAAGGATGAACGGAGCGGCGCATGATGCTCTGCGCTTTTCCACGTTGCGCACGAGGGATTGGAATGTGAAAAAGGGGCTGCTGCAAAGAAACATGCAGCAGCCCCTAATAATATAAAAGAGATGGGGCTATAGTAGCATCGCTGAAGGAAAAAGGCAAACAAAATCGGAATCCCAGAAAAAACTCAGCGGGGAATCAGGTCGTAGGCGATTCTGGGACTGCCGTCCTCCATAGCAACCATGCCGCAGCGGTGGAATCCGGCTTTTTCTATGGCATTCTGCATGGGGAGATTATCCGCATGCGTGTCAATTCGCAGGTAATCACAGTGCTGCTTACAAAAATCGAAGCAGGCCTGTGCGATCCCGCGGACGCTGCCATCGGAGGCGACCCGGTGAATGGTGCCGTAGGGGGCGTTGCTGCGCCAGCGCCCGTCCGTAATGACCCGATAGGTCGGCTCTTCTCCAAGCAGCAGCGCAAATGCGCCGACGGTGCGATTTTCTGAAACGCAGACATACAGCGCGTTCTTTTGAAGATCGGATTCCAGCAGTGCGGGGCTGGGGTAGCTGGGGTCCCGCTGAGTTGGATTCCCACTGGCCCACATGAATGCGCGGGCGCTCTGATAAATGGCGTAAAGGGCAGGCAAATCGGAAGGGACAGCAGGTCGAATTTCCATGTGAAAACATCCTTTCGGGATTGCGGAGCGATACGCCGTTGTATGCCCTGCAAGGGGTTTCTGGTCTTTGACACGCCCTTTGTGTGATCTGCTATGACCGGCATCTTCCGGAGAGCATCCGCACCTGCGCCCTGAAGGGGGCGGAGCTGGTGATCATCCCCACGGCAAATACTGCGGCGGAGCCAATGGAACTGTTTCAGTGGGAGATCCGCGTGCAGGCCATGCAGAACGCCGTGTTTATCGCCATGTGCAACCGTGGGGGAATGGAGGGCGCCATGGAATTTGCCGGGCAGTCGATGGTGGCGTATCCCAGCGGGGAGCTTGTGTGCATGGCGGATGATCGGGAGCAGCTTGTCACCTGTGACATTGACTTACGTGAAGCTGCGAGCTGGCAGAAAAAGCGACCGTATCTCGGCGGCAGAAGACTGGAATGGTATCTTTGAGTACAAAACTGCTGCATTATGGAAATAAATCTTGGGCAACACCGCGCAATTACGTCTTCGGATTCTGACGGTTCTTTTTCGCCAGAAATTCGTTTGGAAAACCTTGAAATACACAGAGTATTCCTGCGGTTTTCCACCTTTTTCTGACGAAAAATCTCTCGTCAGACTCTCTCGCTGAATTGTGCGGTATTGCCCTTGAAATACCGGTGTATGCAGAATATAATAAATGAATCGAATAAGAGTGTATGGCACTGCGTTCACAGAAGGGAACAGCAGAATTAGAAGAAAGACGCTCGCATCAACGAACACTTGCAATTTGAGGCACGCTATGGTAAGATGACTTGTATATTCTGACGAAGGCAGAAGCGATACGCGGCTTCTTTAAAAGTGAACCTTGACGGAGGAACTCGGGTATGTCAAAGCTAAAGAACAATATTCAGGAAAACGGCGGCTTCCAGCATTGGTTTGTCAATGTGTTCTGGTATCATTATAAATGGCCTCTGCTGGTGGGTGTTGTGGTGCTTGGCATCATTGTATTCATTACGGTAGATTCTCTGCGGAAGGAACGCTATGATACTACGGTTGTCATTGCAACGGATTACTATGTGGAAGAAGCGCAGCTGGATGCGCTGGATCAGGTGCTGAAGCCTGTGGTAGGGGATCTGGACGGAAACGGTCAGGTCAATATCTGCTATGCCGTGCTCTATGTGGGCAATACCGAGGTAGGGCGGCAGAATCAGGAGCGGATGTATCTCTACATGACCCAGAAGGACGTGGGGCTGTATCTCATGAGCCAAAACGTTTCGGACGCATTTACCAACCCGGAGCTGGAATATTTCACAGACAGTCTGGCGGACATGGAGCTTCCCTGTGACGAGGACAATGCGGCCCGGCTGAGCCTGAAGGATAACCCGGTTCTGGCGGAATGCGGCATGGAGGATATGTATCTGTCCATTATGGACTTCACCTCTGACAGCGGCGACGCTACGGCTCGGCATACCAAGGAAGCGGCGGTCAGCATGGCACAGGCTCTGATTGATGCGGGAAGCAACGGAAATCAGGAATAATCAGAGGAGCGCTGTGCTGGCCGCAGCGCTCCTTTATCCGTAAGAAAGGGGGCGGTCTCTTGAAGCTGAAACTGATATTTGCCAGACTGGAGCAGCGGAGAAAGCCGGATCGTGCGGCAAGAGTGCTGACGGGTTTTTTTCTGCTGGTGATTGCACTGGGCAGCATCCTGCTTGCGCTTCCAGCGTCATCGAGAAATGGAGAAAGCTGTGGGGCGATGACGGCGGTATTCACCGCCACCTCTGCTACCTGCGTCACCGGGCTTTCGCTGGTGGATAGTTATACCCAGTGGTCGGCGTTGGGGCAGTGCGTGCTGCTGGGGCTGATCCAGATTGGCGGTCTGGGTTATATGGCGTTCGTATCGGTGTTTTACTTTGTGCTGCGGCGGCGAATCGGCCTGCGGGAACGGCTGGTTTTGCAGCAGGCTATGGCATTGGATGAGCTGACGGGGGTTGTACGTCTGGTTCGGCTGATGCTGCTGGGGACGTTTCTGGTGGAGGGAACCGGCGCATTGATTCTGACGGCACGGTTCTGGATGGAGTATCCCCTGAAAAAGGCGTTGTGGATGGGCGTTTTCCATTCCATTTCCGCGTTCTGCAATGCAGGGTTTGATATTCTGGGATTTTTGCAGCCCGGCGCCAGCCTTGCGGCGTTCAAGGGGGATGCGGTCATCAACCTGACCCTGTTGGCACTGATTGTCATTGGCGGACTGGGCTTTTTTGTCTGGAACGATTTTTTAATGTGGAAGAAGAATCATCGGCTCAGTGTGCATACACGGCTGGTGCTTTGGATGACGGGAATTCTGCTGGTGGGAGGTACACTGGCGATTTTGGCGCTGGAATGGAACAATCCGGGGACGCTGGGCAGCATGCCTGCCGGGAAAAAGCTGCTGGCGGCCCTTTTTCAGGCAGGAACCACCCGAACGGCGGGCTTTGCGGCGGTGAATCAGGGTAGCCTGACCGGAAGCGGCAAGCTGGTTTCCATCCTGCTGATGCTGGTTGGCGGCTCCAGCGGCTCTACGGCGGGCGGCATTAAAACGGTGTCCGTGGCACTGCTGTTTTTAATGAGCTGCAGTGTGCTTCGGAATCACCGGGAGGTTACACTGTTTGGCAGAAGAATCGCTCAGGAGCAGATTTCCAGTGCGGCAAGCATTGCCCTGCTGGTCACCGGGCTTGGACTGCTTGGTGCGGTGATCCTTTCGGCAACCAACGCTCTGCCACTGGGGGACTGCCTGTTTGAGTCAGTTTCTGCCATCTGTACGGTGGGGCTGTCCACGGGAATCACCGCGGAGCTGAACCTTGGCTCCAAGCTGCTTTTAATCGTATATATGTTCTTCGGACGGGTGGGGATCATGACCATCAGCTTTGCGTTCATGACAAAGACCCCGCCGGATCATGCCATCCGCAGGCCTGTGGCGCGGGTGCTCATTGGATAGGAGGCAGAAGCATGAAAACGTTTATTATAATTGGTCTGGGGCGATTTGGAAGCTCCGCGGCAGAGAAGCTCTACGAGATGGGGCATGAAGTGATTGTGATGGATCGGGATGAGGATGCAGTGAGCCATCTTGCGGATCGCTGTACCCATGCGGCTATCGGCGACGCGCGGGAGATCGAGGTGCTACGGGCGGTGGGTGCGGCGGAGTGCCAGTGCGCCATCGTCGCCATGGGCGAAGATCTGGCTGCCAGCGTACTAATCACCATGAACCTCAAGGACCTTGGCTGCAAGCACATTATCTGCAAGGCACAGAATGAAATGTATCAGCGGGCGCTGGAGCGGGTGGGCGCGGATCGAGTGCTGATCCCGGAGCGGGATATGGCACAGCGGCTGGTGCAGAGCCTTGGTTCCCGGAGCTTCCTTGACTACATGGAGTTGTCCGGCGAATATGCCATAGCGGAGATTGAAGCACCGAAAGGCTGGGTTGGAAAGACCTTGAAGGAATTGAATGTCAGAGTGAAGCATCAGGTAAGTGTGCTGGCCATCCGGGAGGCCCAAAGCGATCGAGTTCGGATGGCTCCCGGTGCAGAGGATTGCGTGAAGGCTGGGGAAAAGATTATGGTGATGGGACGGCATCATGAGCTGGATAAGCTCCAGAAGCTATGATGGAGCAGATTACAAGCCGGCAGAACACCCTGCTGACCCGATTGGTGCGGCTGCAAAATTCAAAGAAATACCGTCAGGAGCAGGGTTTGTTTGTGGGAGACGGTACCAAGTTGCTGGAAGAAGCAATCCGTTGGGCGCCGGAGCAGCTCCGAGCCGTGGTATTGCAGGAGGGAGTGGAATGCCCGCAGCTTCCGGAGCATGTGCGCACGGTACAGGTACCCCGGCAGCTCATGGGACAGATTTCTCAAATGGAGGCACCGGAGGGGGCGCTGTTTCTGGCAGAACTGCCGGAGAGAAAAGAAGCAGTGGTGACTCCCGGCTGTCTGGTGCTGGACGGCATTCAGGATCCCGGCAACGTTGGAACCATTCTGCGGACGGCGGATGCGCTGGACGTGCCGGTGATCATGACCGAGGGCTGCTGCGACCCCTATAATCCTAAAACTGTTCGCGCTACCATGGGCGCGGCCTTCCGGACGCCGCCGAGCTATCTCGGCCGGGAGGAGCTGGTGCGGCAGTGCCGGGAAGCGGACATTCCGCTGCTGGCAACGGCGCTGTCAGAGCAGTCGGAGGATGTGCGCCATAAGAACCTCCGAGCGGCGGCCGTGGTGATCGGCAGTGAGGGACGGGGCGTGTCCCCAATGCTGCTGGAAGCATCCGATGGACAGCTGATGATTCCAATGCATCCGAGATGTGAATCACTTAATGCGTCGGTGGCTGCGGCTATTGTGCTGTGGCAGATGACGGGACTGTAAAAAGGAGACGGTTTTATGGCACAGCTTCTTGAATGGATTTGGCTGACCACCAGAAAGGGGCTGACCCTTCGGGGGCAGCAGCTGGTGCTTTCCTATTTCGGCACGCCGGCGGAGGCCTATCAGGCCTCGCCACGAACCATTGCAGAGGTGCCGGGGCTGATCCCGCGGGAGCGGGAGGCGCTGGCACAAAAGGATACTGCCGGTGCGGAGACAATTCTGCAAACGTGCAGCGATCAGAGCATCCGTGTAGTGACCTGTCAGGATGCGGCTTATCCCCAACGGCTGCTGGCAATTGACTGCCCGCCTCTGGTGCTCTACTATAAAGGAACGCTGTTGCCCTTTGACGAGCTTCCGGTGGTAACCGTGGTCGGCTCTCGAAGCGCCAGCGCCTATGGTCTGGCAACGGCGCGGCGTATGGGAAATCAGATCGGCGCCTGCGGCGGTGTTGTGGTATCTGGCGCGGCAAAGGGGATTGATTCGCAGGCGCTGGAGGGCGCGTTGGAGGCTGGCGGAACCGTTGCGGCGGTGCTGGGGAATGGACTGGATATTGTCTATCCCAAATCTTCCGAGGGCGTTTATCAGGCGGTGACCCATCGCGGCTGTCTGCTTTCGGAGTTTGCACCCGGTACGCCGCCTTTAGCACGGAATTTTCCACAGCGGAACCGCATAATGAGCGGTCTTGCACTTGGCGTACTGGTGGTAGAAGCGCCCAAGCAGTCCGGCAGTCTGATTACTGCGGGGCTTGCACTGGAGCAGGGGAGAGATGTATTTGCTGTCCCCGGAAATATTGGCATCAAGTCCTGTGAGGGCAGCAATGCGCTCTTGCAGGAGGGGGCAATGCTGGTGACAAGCGGCTGGGATATCATGCGGGAATACGCGCCCAGATACCCGGAGCGGGTAAAGAATCAGCGAGAGAATCCGGTAGTTCCATTCCCGGCGGGAGCTGCTCCGGAGTTGATGGTGGCAACACCGGTTTCTGCTCCAAAGCGCCGTGAAATTCCACAAAATTCCGGAAAAAATCTGGCGGAAGCAAAAAATCCTGCCGGAAATGGAGAAAATGGAATTGACAATAAGGCCAAGAGGAATTATATTGACCTACAAGAGAAATTATCCGCACTGACTTCCGATGAAAAAGCCATTGCCGCGGTACTAATCTCCGGGAGCTGCCACGTAGATGATATTGTGGCGCAGACGGGGCTGCCGGTATCTCGGATATTGGCATCTTTGACACTGCTGGAGGTTAAAGGCTACGTGACGCAGGAGCCTGGAAAGCGGTTTCATCTCAATATTAACTAGACATCGGAGGAGACACGATGGCAAACGCATCAAATCTCGTCATTGTCGAGTCACCGGCAAAGGCGAAGACCATAGGGAAATATCTTGGACCGGATTACGAGGTCAAGGCATGCATGGGGCATCTGCGAGATCTGCCCAAAAGCAAGATGGGGGTCGATATCGAAAACGATTTTGAGCCTCAGTATATGCCCCTTAAGGGCAAGGAAGCGGTAATTGCGGATTTAAGGCAGTCCGCGCATTCGGTAGAGCGGATCTACCTCGCAACTGACCCGGATCGGGAGGGAGAAGCAATTTCATGGCATCTCAAGTACCTTCTGGAGCTTCCGGAGGATCAGGTACACCGCGTCACGTTCAATGAGATTACAAAGAATGTGGTAAACACCAGCATTCAGCATCCCAGAGCGATAGATCAGGATCTGGTGGATGCCCAGCAGGCACGCCGGATTCTGGATCGGATCGTAGGTTATCAGCTCTCACCGCTGCTGTGGAAAAAAATCCGCCGCGGCCTCTCGGCGGGGCGGGTGCAGTCTGTGGCTACCCGGATGGTGGTGGATCGTGAGGAGGAAATCCGCGCGTTCCAGCCGCAGGAATACTGGTCTATTGACGTGGATTTACAGAGAATGGAAGGCTCCGGGAAGTTTACCGCGCACTATCACGGCGAAAACAAGAAGCGGGAGCTCCACAGTCAGGAGGAAGTGGACGAGATTCTGCGTGACGTGGAAAACGCCCCCTTTGTGGTGTCCAACGTAAAGCGCTCGGAGAAGAAGCGCACCCCCGCGCCGCCATTTATCACCTCCACCCTTCAGCAGGAGGCGTCCCGGAAGCTGGGAATGACACCCCGGCGCACCATGGCAATCGCCCAGATGCTCTATGAGGGCATTGATGTGGCAGGAGAAGGCACTGTGGGTTTGATTACCTACATGCGTACCGACTCCCTGCGGCTTTCCGAGGAAGCGCTGGCTGCTGCCGGAAGCTTTATTACGGGGCGCTATGGCAAGGACTATTATAAGGAAGGCCCCCGGCGGTATAAAACAAAGAATGCTGCTCAGGATGCCCATGAGGCCATTCGCCCCAGTAATGTAAATCTCGACCCGGAGTCCATCAAGAGCAGCCTGACCACCGAGCAGTATAAGCTCTATCGGCTGGTATGGAGCCGCTTTGTGGCATCTCAGATGTCCAATGCCCTCTATGATACCCTGTCTATCGACACGGTTTCTGCGGGACACATTTTCCGCGCCAATCATCAGAGTCTGAAATTCCCCGGCTTTATCGCGGTGTATGAGGAGGGCAAGGACGACGAGACGGAGGAAAAGCAGACCCCGCTGCCCAATCTGCAGGAGGGGGAGACGGTTCTGCTTTCCGGGCATGAGAAGCAGCAGCACTTTACTCAGCCCCCGGCACGGTATACCGAGGCAACGCTGGTCAAGGCTATGGAGGAAAAGGGCGTTGGACGCCCAAGTACCTATGCGGCAACGGTTTCCACGATTCTGGACCGGGAATATGTCATCAAGCAGGACAAGCGACTCAGCCCTACTCCTTTGGGCGAGGTGGTTACCGGTTTGATGAAGGAGCGCTTTCAGGACGTCATTGATGTGGCGTTTACCGCCCATATGGAGAGCCTTCTAGATCAGGTGGAAGCGGGGGATGTCTATTGGAAACAGGTGCTTCGGGACTTTTACAAGCACTTCCATCAGGAGATGGAGGAGGCCGAGGAGGCTTTGAAGGACACCCGCATTAAGGTGCCGGACGAGGTCACCGATGAGATTTGCGAGGTCTGCGGACGGAACATGGTCATCAAAAGCGGGCGGTTCGGGCGCTTTTTGGCATGTCCCGGTTATCCGGAATGCAAGAACACAAAGCCGCTGGCGGAGCGGATGCCCGGACGCTGTCCCAAGTGTGGCGCAGGCATGCTCAAGCGGAAGAGCCAGCGGGGCTACGCCTATTATGCCTGTGAAAAGGGCAAGGAGTGCGGCTTTATGTCATGGGAGGTTCCAACGGCAGAGGACTGCCCCTATTGCGGCAAGACCATGTTTAAAAAATCCGGTAAGGGACAGAAAAAGGTTTTCTGCATCAACGAGGAATGCGAGAACTTTACTCCGGAGGAACTGCGAGGCGGCTATCGGAAAAAGAAAACCGCCGAGGAGCCTGCTGCGGAGGCAAATCAGACAGATGTGAAGACGGAGGCGGCGGAGGAAACGCCTGCAAAGAAGACGGCGAAGAAGACCGCCAAGGCCGCTTCCGGCAAGACCGCAGTAAAGAAGGCCGCAGCCAAGAAGCCAACAAAGACAACAGAAAAGAAGACCGCCACCAAGAAGCCAACAAAGACAACAGAAAAGAAGACCACCGCCAAGAAGACAACAAAGACTGCCAAAACCACCACGAAAAAGACCGCCGCCAAGAAGATCGCCAAGGCGACAAAGACCACGGAGGAGCATGCCAATGAAGCATGATATTACTGTAGTCGGCGCGGGTCTTGCTGGAAGCGAGGCCGCATGGCAGCTGGCGGAGATGGGCTTGAAGGTTCGTCTGGTGGAGATGAAGCCGGCGAAAAAGACTCCGGCACATCAGTCAGATCTGTTTGGCGAGCTGGTCTGCTCCAATTCCCTTCGGGGAGATTCCCTTGCCAATGCCATCGGTCTTCTGAAGGAAGAGCTGCGGCATTTGGGCAGCCTGATTATGCGCTGCGCAGAGGAAAACCGTGTGGAAGCAGGCGGTGCGCTGGCAGTGGATCGAGTAGCCTTTGCAGCATCGATTACCAAGGCGCTGGAGGAGCATGAGAACATTGAGATTGTCCATGAGGAGATGACGGAAATTCCAGAAGGGCCGGCGATAATTGCCACCGGCCCACTGACCTCCGATGGGCTGGCAGAGGCAATTTCCTTGTATTTTGGCGGAGCGAAGGGGCTGAACTTCTATGACGCGGCGGCACCGCTGGTGAGCTTTGAGTCTCTGGACATGGATCACTGCTGGTTTGCTTCCCGCTATGATAAGGGCAGTGCGGATTACATCAACTGCGCCATGGACAGGCAGCAGTATCTGGACTTTGTCCGGGAGCTTTCTCAGGCGGAGGAAGCGGCGGTGCATGGGTTCGAGGATAAAAAAGTATTTGAGGGCTGTATGCCTGTGGAGGTTATGGCTCGCCGGGGAGAGGATACCCTGCGCTACGGCCCCCTGAAGCCCGTTGGCCTCAAAGATCCCAAGACCGGAAAGGAGCCATATGCGGTGGTGCAGCTCCGAAAGGACAATCGCACCGGCACTGTCTATAATATTGTCGGCTTCCAGACCCATCTCCGCTGGCCAGAGCAGAAGCGGGTATTCTCCATGATCCCGGCGCTTCAAAATGCGGAATATCTCCGCTATGGCGTGATGCACCGGAACACCTATCTGGATTCCCCCAGACTGCTGGATCGGTATTATCGGGCGCGGAAGGATCCGAAGATCGCCTTTGCCGGACAGATGACCGGGGTGGAGGGCTATATCGAGTCCACGGCCTCCGGCATGCTGGCGGCGCTGGAAATGGGACGGAGCATCCTTGGAAAGCCGTCGGTGGATTTCCCCACCTGTACGGCGATCGGCGCATTAGCGGGATACATCAGCGATGAAAGCGTGGTCAGGTTCCAGCCTATGAATGTGAATTTCGGCATCATTGACCAGCTGAACTATAAATTCAAGGGGAAAAAGCATGACCGCTATCTGGAGGTGAGCCGCAGAGCGCTTGCCGCCATTGACGAAATCATTGCCCGGATGTGAACCGGGCGAAAGGAGCATCCTATGAAGATTATCGTAGACGCTATGGGAGGCGATAATGCCCCCAAGGCTCCGGTCATGGGCGCAATTGCCGCGGCAAAGGCCTATGATGTGGAGATCATACTGGTGGGGCAGAGCGAAAAGATCCTGGAATGCCTGAAGGAGGAGGGAATTGATACACTGCCTCCGGGGGTAGAGGTTGCCTTTGCGTCTCAGGTGGTAACCATGTGCGACAATCCCACAGCGGTGCTTCATACCGGCAGGGATTCCTCCATGGTGGTGGGCGCACGGCTCCTTGCACAGGGGCAGGGCGACGCCTTTGTATCCGCAGGAAATACCGGCGCACTTTTGACTGTGGCAACGCTGGTGGCGAAGCGCATTAAGGGCATCAAGCGTGCCGCAGTATCCCCGGTTTGCCCCACCGAGACGGGCAAATGCGTGATTCTGGACGCAGGCGCCAACAACGAGTGTACTCCGGAATATCTGCTGCAATTCGGCTATATGGGCTCATTCTATGCCGAGCGGTATCTGGGCATTCAAAAGCCGCGGGTCGGCCTGCTCAACAACGGCGCGGAGGAGACCAAGGGCCGGGAGCTGCAAAAGGACGCCTATGCACTGCTGAAACAGGCGGGAGATGACGGCGAGATCAATTTTGTGGGCAATGTGGAGGCGCGGGACGTTCCCACCGGCAAGGTGGATGTTGTGGTGTGCGATGGCTTTTCCGGTAATATTCTGCTGAAAAGCATCGAAGGCACGGCGATTTTCATGGCGCATAAGCTCAAGGAAATGTTCAAAAGCTCCGTTGCTACCAAGCTGGGCTACCTTCTGTGCAAGGGCGGCATGGAGGAGTTTAAGAAGCTGCTGGATTCCCGAGAGGTAGGCGGCTCCATGTTCCTTGGCATCACAAAGCCTGTGGTGAAGGCGCACGGATCCTCTGATGCTTATGCCATGCAAAACGCCATTCGGCAGGCAAAGCTCTGCGTGGACAGCGGCGTATGCAAGGCCATTGCCGACAACATCGATAAAATGACCCCCGGCAAAGCAAAGGTGACAGACTGATCCATGATTTTCGTGGACAAACATAGAAGGGAAGGATTTCATTGCTGGAAGAATTTCAGCAGAAGCTGGGCTACACCTTCAAAAATTCCCAGCTGCTGCAAAATGCGCTGACCCACAGCTCCTATGCCAACGAGCATAAACGGGAGGGGATGGGCAGCAACGAACGGCTGGAGTTTCTGGGCGATGCCATTCTGGGGCTTGTGGTGGCAGAACATCTCTACCGCGCACATCCGGATAAGCCGGAGGGAGAGCTGACTAAGCTCCGGGCAGAGCTGGTTTGTGAAAAGAGTCTGTATGAGGTGGCAACCCGGCTGGAGTTGGGGACGGTGCTGCGCCTTGGTCATGGAGAAAGCCACGGGGGCGGCAGTCATCGCCCCTCCATGCTGGCGGATGCGGTGGAAGCGGTGCTGGCGGCAAGCTATCTTGACGGCGGCATGGAGGTTCCCGTGCGGATTATCAAACGTTTCATCCTCCAGAAAGAGGGCAAGTGCAAGGGCACCGACGACTACAAAACCCACTTTCAGGAATTGGTGCAGCGCAGCAGGGATCAGGTGATTTCCTATGCGCTGGTGGGCGAAAGCGGCCCGGATCACGATAAGAGCTTTCAGGTTGAGGTCAGCCTCAACGGAAAGGTGGTAGGCGCAGGCTCCGGCAGCAGCAAAAAGCGTGCGGAGCAGGCGGCGGCGCATGCTGCCATTATGGCGCTCTACCCAGACGAATAATCAAAGGGCGCATTGCAAAGCAGCG
>CAJKSU010000017.1 GCA_905202605.1 uncultured Eubacteriales bacterium | reverse complement strand
CTTCGATTATGCATGCGGACATCTGGAATACCGCAGCCTGCGATTCGAACACAGGGCCGAAGAACCGGAGCGGCGGGAGCATGACCATCGTGACAGCGGCTGCGGGGAGGAACGGAGCAGGATGCCTGCGCTGCCCAGTCCCGGCTCTGGACACAATCGGAACTGCGGAGGACGTCAGAATTCCTAATTCTTGCACACACGGAACCTGAAACCTCTATAAAATCCACAAATCGTATCAGAGCACTTGACAGAGAAAAAGGATAGTGCTATGATACCAGCATAATCAATCTGCGAGTAGAGGCGCGGCAAACATCAGTATCCGGAGTCAAGGACAGGTATCCGATTCCAGAGAAAGGGAATGCCGCCGAAGGGACAGTTGCGTGCCTGCGTGCTGTTGCCTGGGTCGTCGGAGAACATCCGCCGGACTGCCACAATCCTGTGGAGCGCTATGAGCATGGTGTTGTTTTCTGCTATGTACAGTTTTCAGCCATGGATGCGCCCGCGTCCATGGCTGATTTATTTTGGATTCCAATGCATCGGGATCCCGGTAAAAATGGAGGATGATCATTATGAGAAAAATCATTGCACTGCTGCTGTCCCTGACTATGGTACTGAGCATGACCGCCTGCGGCGGCTCGGACAGCGCATCGGCGGCGTCTGCCGCTACATCGTCTGCCTCTGCGGCTGCGTCCAACACTGTGGCTGACGATTCCAAGGCGGAAACCGCTGCCATCCCCGGACTGGAGGACGGCGTGTTCACCGTGGCAATGGAGTGCGCATATGCCCCCTACAACTGGACCCAGACGGACGACAGCAACGGCGCTGTTCCCATCAAGGATTCCAACGAGTACGCCAACGGCTATGATATTATGATCGCCAAGAAGATCTGCGAGGCCAACGGCTGGCAGCTGGAGGTTGTTCGTTCCGACTGGGATTCCCTTGTGCCTTCCGTTCAGGCCGGTACTATTGACGCAGCCATTGCCGGTCAGTCCATGACCGCAGAGCGCAGCGAGCAGGTGGACTTTGCAGGCCCCTACTTCTACGCTACCATCGTATGCGTGACCAAGGCCGACAGCCAGTATGCCGACGCCAAGTCCATTGCCGATCTGGCTGGCGGCACCTGCACCGCTCAGATCGCTACCATCTGGTATGACAAGTGCCTGCCTCAGATCGAGAATGCCAATATCCTGACCGCTTCTGAGACGGCTCCCGCTATGCTCATGGCGCTGGAAACCAATCAGGTGGATTACATCTGCACCGATATGCCCACCGCTCAGGGCGCAGTTGCGGCATACCCCGACATGAAGATCTTGGACTTCTCCGGCACCGACGGCGACTTCCAGTTCACCGATGAGGAGCGTGCTGAGAACGTCAACATCGGTATCTCCGTCCAGAAGGGCAACACCGCTTTGGTGAATGCCATTAACAGTGCGCTCGATGGCATGACTGCCGACGACTTCAATGAGATCATGGCTGAGGCCATTGCCATTCAGCCGGTAGGCGAATAATTAACTGCAAGACGGCAGGGCGAGGGGATATGCCTTCCCCTCGCCCCCTGCACCGCTTTGATACAAAGAAGGGAAGTGAAACACCATGGAACAGCTGGTAAAGCTGGGCTCTGATATTGGAAAGCTCTGGAGCAAGTATGGCAGCTCCTATTTGAACGGCGTGAAGAATACTCTGGTGCTGGCGCTGGTGGCAACGCTCATCGGCTGCATCATCGGGTTTATCTGCGGCATTCTACAGACCATCCCCCATGCGAAAACAGACCACCCCGTAAAACGCTTTTTTCTGGCGCTGATTCGTGTCATTGTCCGGGTCTATGTGGAGGTGTTCCGGGGAACCCCCATGGTGCTGCAGGCGGTATTTGTATACTACGGTCTGCCCTATTTCACCAATCAGCAGGTGCAGTTCTCCAATGTGTGGGTGGCGGCGATTCTGGTAGTATCCATTAACACCGGCGCGTATATGGCGGAAACGGTTCGGGGCGGCATTCTCTCCATAGATCCCGGACAGACCGAAGGCGCAAAGGCCATTGGCATGAACCATGTACAGACCATGCTCTATGTGATTCTGCCTCAGGCGCTGAGAAACATTATGCCCCAGATCGGCAACAACTTTATTATTAACGTAAAGGATACCTCCGTGATGTTCATCATCTCCTTCACGGATTTCTTCGCAGTGCATCGCGGCGTGGTAGGCGCAACCTATCTTTATTTTCCCTCGGCGGCGCTGGAGATGGCGGGTTACCTGTGCATGACGCTGATTGCATCTCTGCTGCTGCGGATGTGGGAGAAGAAGCTGGACGGCAACGACAGCTATGCACTTGCAACCGGGGATCAGCTGACCCCAACAGCCGGTATGCTGAATCATCCGGGAAAGGGCAGCAACTTTGACGAGCGAAGCCCGGAGCATGACGAAATTCAGATGAAGAGGGGGCGGTAAATATGTCAGAGGTGATTTTAAAGGTAGCGCATCTGTCCAAGTCCTTTGGCGCCAATGCGGTACTCAAGGATATTGATTTTACCGTTTCCAAGGGCGACGTGACCTGCATCATCGGCGCGTCCGGCTCCGGTAAGTCCACACTGCTCCGGTGCATCAATTTACTGGAAACGCCCACCAGCGGCGAGATCCTGTTCCATGATAAAAAAATCAACGGAAAGGGCGTAAAGGCCACGGCCTACCGGGCAAAGGTGGGCATGGTGTTCCAGTCCTTCAACCTGTTTGCAAATATGACTGTGCTGGAAAACTGCATCGTGGGACAGACTCGCGTCCTCAAGAAGAACAAGGAAGATGCAAGAAAGAACGCCATGCGCTATCTGGAAAAGGTCGGCATGGCACCCTATATCAACGCCCGGCCCCGGCAGCTGTCCGGCGGTCAGAAGCAGCGGGTCGCCATTGCCCGCGCCCTTGCCATGGAGCCGGAGCTTCTGCTGTTTGATGAGCCGACCTCTGCGCTGGATCCGGAGATGGTGGGCGAGGTGCTGTCGGTTATGCGGGATCTGGCGGCAGAGGGCATGACCATGCTGGTGGTCACCCACGAGATGGCCTTTGCAAGAGATGTGTGCAGTCATGTAGTATTCATGTCTGAGGGAGTAATCTGCGAGCAGGGAAATCCCACAGAGCTGTTTGAACATCCGCAGCAGGCGAGAACCCGCGAGTTCCTCAGCCGATTCCTGAACAGCTAAGAGCGGCATATATCTGCGCCGGAGATGGGCTATGGCCTGTCTCCGGTGTTTTGCTGCGTATATGGAAAAGAAATAGACAAGACAGTGAAAATATGCTAGAATAACATGAAAAGTTGTGTGTATCTCAAGGAGAAACGGTTATGCGTGAAGAAATCATGGGAATCCCCTTTGACAATGTAACCATGGAGGAGGCACTGGATGCCGCGCTTCGGCTGCTGGAAAAGCCCGGTGCATCCTATGGCGTGACGCCCAATTCGGAGATCGTCTATGAAACGCTCAGCGACAATGCTCTGCGGGAAATCATTTGTCAGGCGGATCTGATCCTGCCTGATGGTGCAGGCGTGGTGCTGGGCGCAAAGATATTGGGAACACCCCTGAAGGAAAAGGTTGCTGGGATCGATTTTGCGCAGAACCTCATGGCAAAACTGGAGCATACGGACAGAACCTTCTATTTTTTCGGCAGCAAGCCCGGCGTAGCAGAGGCAGCGACGGATAAGCTCCATGAAACATATCCGGAGCTTTCGGTTTGCGGCACCCATGACGGCTATTTTCAGGACGAAACGCCGATCCTTGCGGATATCAACGAGAAAAAGCCGGATGTGCTGCTGGTCTGCCTTGGTTCCCCAAAGCAGGAGCAGTTTATGTGGAATCACCGGAAGGATCTGAACGTGGGCTTGATGCTGGGGCTGGGCGGAAGCCTTGATGGCTTTGCCGGGAATGTAAAGCGCGCTCCCAAGTGGATGATCCGGTGCAATCTGGAATGGCTCTATCGGCTGATTCAGGAGCCGAGACGGATCGGACGGATGATGCGCCTGCCCAAGTTCCTGTGGCGGGTGATCCTTCGACGGATGAAAGGATGATACCATGGGAAAGCTGATTGTATTGGAGGGTACCGATGGCTCTGGAAAGGCGACGCAGACTGCGGCACTGCTGGAGCGGCTCCAGCGGGAGCAGATCGACTGCCGAAAGATCGAGTTCCCGCGGTATGAGGAGGAATCTTCTGCGCTGATCCGGCAGTATCTTCGGGGTGATTTTGGCGCAAAGCCCTCGGACGTCAATGCCTTTGCGGCATCCACCTTTTACGCAGTGGATCGCTACGCTTCCTATCGGCAGGACTGGGGCGATTACTACGAAAAGGGCGGGCTGGTGCTGGCGGATCGCTATACCACCTCCAACGCCGTCCATCAGGGGAGCAAGCTCCATGGCAAAGAACGGACCGATTTCTTTGACTGGCTGTTTGACTATGAATACCGTCTGCTGGAGCTGCCCAAGCCGGATCTTGTGATCTATCTGGATGTTCCGGTGGATCAGACCGAGCGGAACATGCACCGGCGGGAAATTCAGACCGGTACTGCTGCGGATATTCATGAGCGGGATGACGGCTATCTCCGAGCCTGCCGGGTGGCAGCCGGAGAGGCGGCGGAGCGCTTTGACTGGACGAGAATTGCCTGCACAAAAGATGGTGCCATGCGCTCCATTGATGAAATTCATGAGGATGTTTACCGTGCCGTGAAGGAGGTACTTGGATGATTTATTTACTGCTGGGCGAGGGCTTTGAAGAGGTAGAAGCGGTAGCAGCCTGCGATGTGCTGCGCCGGGCGAGACTGCAGGTGGAGCTGGTGGGGATCGGCGGAACGCTGATCTCCGGCGCCCATGGAATTTCCGTGGCGGCGGATCTTCCAGTAGAGGAAATGAAGCTGGAGAAAATGGATATGATCGTACTGCCCGGCGGGCTGGGCGGTGTAGAATCCATTGAAAAGAGCGATGCGGCAATGGCGGCAGTGGAGTTTGCACTCAAAAATGACCGCTATGTGGCGGCCATCTGCGCTGCGCCTACCATTTTGGGCAAGCGCGGCTGGCTGGACGGTCGGAACGCCGTGTGCTATCCCGGCTGCGAAAGTGCCATGGGCAAGGCCGTTGTGCATCCGGACAAGGAAGCGGTGGTGGACGGTAAGATCATCACCGGACGCGCCCCCGGCGCTGCCATTGAATTCGGCCTGACTCTGGCGGGACTTCTGCCCGGCGGCGAGTATGACCCGGATACCGTGGCAGAGTATATGGTTTATGAAAGAAAGTAAGCAGAGCCTTCGGCATCAGGTAAAAAAGCTCCCGCATACGGCAGATGATGCGGCGCTGTGCCGGCATCTTGTGAAATGGGAGTGGTTTCGGCAGGCGGATGCGGTGATGGCCTATGCGGCGATCCCGCCGGAGGTCAGCCTCCAGCCGGTGCTGGAGGCGATTCTGCGGCAGAGGAAGACGCTGGTGCTGCCTCGCTGTGAAACGAATGGAATTATGACGGCACGGCGGATCGTCGATCTGGGGCAGCTGGTTCACGGCACCTATGGAATCCCGGAGCCGCCGGAAACTGCGCCGGAATTTCCGGTTGAGGAGATTTCCCTTGTTTTGGTTCCCGGACTGGCCTTTGACCGCACCGGCGGCAGATTGGGCCGGGGAAAGGGCTATTATGACCGCTTTTTGCCCAAAACCACCGGGAAGACCATTGGAATATGCGGACAGCTTGTGACGGAGGTTCCTATGGAGCCGCACGACAGTAGAATGGATGCCATTGCGCTGGACAGCGGAATTATGCTATGTAGATTGGAGGGCGAGGCATGAAGAAAAAGAACAAGAAGAACAAGAAGAATACGCTTCAGCCTGAAACGGAAAAAGACGAGCTTGCCTATGCGTCGGATGAGCTTGCCTATGGTGACGCATCGTCCCAGAGTCAGGATGATGGTGAGCTGCAGGCCGATGACGGCTATTACGATGAGGAATACTATGACGGGGACTACGACGAGTATTATGATGACGACGGTTATTATGAGGACGACGAGGCCGCGTATTCCGGGGAAAAGCCGAAGACGCTGAAGCATACGATCATCTATATGCTGGTGGTGCTGGGACTGTCTCTGGCGCTGGCGGTAGCCATGTGGTTCGCGGCGGACGATATTCTGGCGCTGACCAAGCCGGATAATGTCATTACCGTTACCCTTGAGGACGGCGATACGCTGGAGGATGTGGCGCAGAATTTGAAGGATCACGGCCTGATCCGCTATAAATTTTTGTTTATTCTCTACGGAAAGTTCAGCCATGCGGAAGAAAAGTTCAGCTCCGGTACCTTTGAGCTGAACCAGCTGTTTGACTATCACGCACTGGTGAACGGGCTGGCGGCTTCTAGTGAATCCAGAAAAACCGTGACGCTGACCTTCCCGGAGGGCTATTCCTGCGATCAGATTTTTGAGATGCTGGCGGACAATGAGGTTTGCAAGTTGGAGGATCTACAGGACACGGCGGCGAATTATGATTTTGACTTTGACTTTTTGAAGGGTCTGTCTCTGGGAGACGACAACCGGCTGGAGGGCTATCTGTTCCCGGATACCTATGATTTCTATGTGGACGATAATCCGGTGCGCGTCATCAATAAGATGCTCTCTAACTTTGACAGCAAGTTCACTGAGGCAATGCAGACGGATATCGACACGCTGAATCAGTCCATTCGTCAGCGCATGGAGAAAGAAGGCAGCTTCACGGACGAAGAGATCGAGAATGCCATGATGGACACCAGAAAGATCCTGACCGTTGCTTCTCTGATCGAGAAGGAGGCGGGCAGCGATCAGGAGCGCAGCTTGATCTCCTCGGTCATCTATAATCGTCTCAACACCCGCGTTCATGAGCTCTTGCAGATCGACGCAACGGTAGAGTACGCACTGGGTGAGCATAAGACAGAACTGACCGCCAATGACCTTGCTGTTGACAATCCCTATAACACCTATAAGAACAAGGGGCTCCCCCCCGGACCCATTGCCAATCCCGGCCTTGCCAGTATCATGGCGGCGATTCATCCGGACACCACGGATTATTACTTCTATGCCCTGAATGACAGCGGAACCCATACGTTCTTTGAGACGTATATGGATCAGCAGGACTTCCTGAACGGCAAGACCTCCGATGCGGAGGATACAGCGGAGCCGGATACAGCGGAGGATGCCGAGAACACTGCGGATGACGCAGCGGACGATGGGGAAGAGCCCTATTATCAGGAGACGATCACAAACGAAGACGGCGAGGAGGAGAAGGTCAATGCCCAATAAACCGGAGCTGCTTTCCCCGGCAGGGGATCCGGAACGGCTGCAAATGGCAGTACGCTATGGGGCGGATGCGGTATATCTGGCAGGAAAGTCCTATGGCATGCGCGCAAAGTGCGGCAATTTCAGCGATCAGGAGCTGGCCGAGGCGGTGAAGTTTTGCCACGAAAACGGCGTCAAGGTCTATGTGACCGCCAATGTGCTGGCACGAACCGGCGAGATTCGGCAGATGCCGCCTTTCTTTGAGCTGTGTCAGGACATTGGCGTGGATGCCTTCATTCTGGGGGATCTGGGCGTATTCAAGGCGGCGGAGCGCTATGCTCCCAAGGTGGAGCGGCACATCAGCACCCAGATGGGTGTGGTGTCCGCAGACACCGCAAGGGCGTGGTATGACATGGGAGCCACCAGAGTGGTACTGGCAAGAGAACTGTCGTTCCCGGAAATTCGGGAGATTCGGGAGAATATTCCGAAGGAGCTGGAGATCGAGGCATTTGTCCACGGAGCCATGTGCGTGAGCTTTTCCGGCAGATGTCTGCTGAGCAACTATCTGGCGGGCAGAGATGCCAACCATGGAGCTTGCGCCCAGCCCTGCCGCTGGAAGTATGCGCTGGTGGAGGAGCGCCGTCCCGGTGAGTACTTTAACATCGAAGAGGACGACAACGGTACCTATATCATGAACTCCAGAGATCTCAATATGATCGACCATATCCCGGAGCTGATCGAGGCGGGAATTGATTCCTTTAAAATTGAGGGGCGGGCAAAGTCAGCGTATTATGCCGCCTGCGTGACCAACGCCTATCGCCATGGCATCGACGCCGCCATAGCGGGGCAGCCGCTGGATCCCATCTGGCGTGCCGAGGTGGATAAAATCTCCCACCGCCACTATTATCAGGGCTTCTACTACGGTCAGCCGGAGAAGGGGCAGTTCTATGAGGATGCCCGCTATATCCGGGACTGGGATGTGGCGGCCTATGTGGTGTCCTGCGACAGCGAGGGCAATGCAGTCCTGACCCAGCGTGGCCGGATCTGGACCGGCGATACTCTGGAGCTGGTGGTTCCCGGAGAAGCGCCCATGGCCTTTTCGGTTGGGGAGATGCGAAACGCAGAGGACGAGGTGGTTGCCTACTGTCCCCATCCGGAAATGGAAATCCGCATGAGGCTTCCCAAGCAGGTGCCGCCCTATTCCATTCTGCGGCGGCAGGTGGATGAGAAGACAGCAAAATGAATATTTATACGGCGAGGAGCCTGGCCTTTCAGGCACGGCTCCTCGTTTTATACAAAAAATGAATGTGTACAACAATAATATGCGTAGATTATGCCGATTCGTGCAAAATGCACCCTTGCCTTTTATGCCCGAATCAGGTATGATACAAAGAAGAATTCGCAACTTCCGTAGTAAAATGTAAGAGAAAGGCAGCGTGTCCAAATGAAAGCAACTTTGATTTTGGAAAACGGAATGGTCTTCCGTGGTACCAGCATGGGCGCCACCACAGATTGTATCTGTGAGATGGTATTTAACACGTCTATGGTTGGCTATCAGGAGATCCTTACCGACCCTTCCTATGCTGGGCAGGGCGTAGTGATGACCTATCCCCTGATTGGCAACTATGGTGTCAATGATGAAGATGAGGAGTCCAGAAACCCATGGGCTGCTGCAATGATCGTCCGGCGTCTTAGCCCCCGTGGAAGCAACTTCCGTAATGAGGGTACGCTGGACGATTATTTAAAGCGCAACCGGATCACCGGCATCTGTGGGGTCGATACCCGCGCCATCACCCGGCTTCTGCGGGATCAAGGTACTATGAACGGAATGATTACGGTGGAGGAGAACCCCGATGTGGAGGCAAAGCTGAAGCTGATCCGTGCCTATCGTGTGCAGGGGACGGTGGAAAAGACGTCTCGTTCTCAGATGCAGATCTATCCCGGCGCTGGTCCGCGGGTTGCGCTGCTGGATCTCGGCGTCAAGGAGAATATGATTCGCTCTCTCCAAAAGCGGGGCTGCGAGGTTACGGTATTCCCGGCGCATACGCCCGCAGAGGTCATTCTGGAGGGCGGCTTTGACGGCGTAATGCTGTCCAACGGACCCGGTGACCCGGCGGATAACGTGCAGATCATTGAGGAGCTGAAAAAGATCTATGCCTCTGATATGGTGGTGTTCGCGGTCTGTCTTGGCCATCAGCTGATGGCGCTTGCCACCGGTGCTGCCACGGAGAAGCTGAAATACGGTCACCGCGGCGCAAACCATCCGGTGCGGGATATTGACGAGGGCAGAGTGTACATCACCTCTCAGAACCACGGCTATGTGGTCAAGGCAGAGAGCGTTAATCCGGACATTGCCGTGGTCAGCCATGTGAATGTCAACGACGGCACCGTAGAGGGGCTGAAATATAAGAACGGCAGGATCTTCACGGTGCAGTTCCACCCGGAGGCATCCCCCGGCCCCAGAGACACCGGATATCTGTTTGATCGTTTTGTTGAAAAGATGGAGGCGAAGAAACATGCCGAAGAATGAAAGCATTAAGAAGGTACTGGTCCTTGGCTCCGGCCCCATTATCATCGGTCAGGCCGCGGAATTTGATTACGCCGGTACTCAGGCCTGCCGCAGTCTGCGGGAGGAGGGCATTGAGGTCGTTCTGGTCAACTCCAACCCTGCAACGATTATGACGGATAAGGACATTGCAGACCATGTATATATTGAGCCTCTGAATACGGCTTCCGTGACCCAGATTATTGAGATGGAACGCCCGGATTCCATTCTCCCAACCTTGGGCGGGCAGACCGGCCTGAACCTTGCCATGGCGCTGGCGGAGGACGGTACGCTGGAGAAGTATGGTGTTCGTCTGCTGGGTACCAGCGCGGAATCCATCCGCAAGGCGGAGGATCGTCAGGGCTTTAAGGATACCATGGAGGCCATCGGTCAGCCCTGTGTTACCTCCAAGGTGGTAGAGAGCGTGGAGGACGCCATGGCCTTTGCCAAGGAGATCGGCCTGCCTGTGATCGTTCGGCCCGCCTATACTCTGGGCGGCACCGGCGGCGGCATTGCCTATACCATGAAGGATCTCCATGAGATCGCTACCAACGGCATTCGGCTCAGCCGTGTGGGACAGGTGCTCATTGAGCGCTGTATCTCCGGCTGGAAGGAGATCGAGTATGAGGTCATCCGCGACGGCGCAGGCAATGTCATTACCGTTTGTAATATGGAGAACATCGATCCTGTGGGCGTGCATACCGGCGACTCCGTCGTAGTGGCTCCCTCTCAGACTCTGGCGGATAAGGAGTATCAGATGCTCCGTACTGCGGCACTGGATATTATTTCCGCACTGAAAATCGAGGGAGGCTGTAACGTACAGTTTGCGTTGAAGCCCGACAGCTTTGAATATGCGGTCATCGAGGTCAACCCCCGTGTATCCCGTTCCTCTGCTTTGGCCTCCAAGGCAACGGGCTATCCCATCGCCAAGGTTGCGGCAAAGATCGCGCTGGGCTATACGCTGGACGAGATCAAGAACAGCGTCACCGGCAAGACCTGCGCCTGCTTTGAGCCTGCACTCGACTACTGCGTGGTGAAGATCCCCAAGTGGCCCTTTGATAAGTTCGTCACCGCCAGCCGGAAGCTGGGTACCCAGATGAAGGCCACCGGCGAGGTCATGGCCATTGACAACAGCTTTGAGGGCGCACTCATGAAGGCTGTCCGTTCTCTGGAGCAGCATGTGAATTCCCTCCAGCTTGAGAGCCTGAAGGCGCTTTCTGATGAGGAGATTCGCAGCCGTCTGGAGCTGGTAGACGATCAGCGCCTTTTCGTGATGGTAGAGGCACTGCGCCGGGGCGTTACTCCGGAGGAGATCAATGCCATTACCAAGGTGGATATCTGGTTCCTGGATCGGTTTCGGGATATTGTAAATATGGAGCGCCGGATCGCCTCCGAGCCCCTCGACTATGCGCTGCTTCGGAGTGCCAAGGAATACGGCTTTACCGATGCCTTTATCGGTGAGCTGTGCGGCAAGACCCATTTTGAGATCAAGGCACTCCGGGACGAGCTGAACATCCACGCATCCTTTAAGATGGTAGATACCTGTGCGGCGGAGTTTGATGCGGCAACACCCTATTATTACTCTACCTATGACGATGAAAACGAGGCAGAGGGGACGGATGTACCGAAGAAGGTGCTGGTGCTTGGCTCCGGACCCATTCGGATCGGTCAGGGCATTGAGTTTGACTTCTGCTCCGTTCACTCGGTGTGGAGCCTCAAGAAGCTGGGCTGCTACACCATCATCGTAAACAATAACCCGGAGACGGTTTCTACAGACTTTGACGTGGCGGACAAGCTGTACTTTGAGCCGCTGACTGCGGAGGATGTTCAGAATATCGTGGAGCTGGAGAAGCCATGGGGCGCTGTGGTACAGTTCGGCGGTCAGACGGCCATTAAGCTGACTCAGGATCTTACCAATATGGGCGTTCGGATCCTTGGCACTGATGCCGAGGGCGTAGATGCAGCCGAGGATCGGGAGAAGTTTGACGAAATTCTGAAAATGACTCATATTGAGAAGGCAGAGGCCGGCACCTGCTTCACCGCCGAAGAGGGCAAGGAAAGTGCAAACCGCATCGGTTACCCGGTGCTGGTGCGTCCCTCCTATGTGCTGGGCGGACAGGGCATGCAGATTGCCTATAACGATAAGGATATCGAAGACTTCATGGCAATCATCAATATGTACTCACAGGAGCATCCCATTCTGGTGGATAAGTATCTCATGGGACGGGAGCTGGAGGTGGACGCGGTCTGCGACGGCGAGGACATCCTGATCCCCGGTATCATGGAGCACATTGAGCGGGCCGGCATTCACTCCGGCGACTCCATTTCCGTCTATCCCCCCATTAAGATCGAAAAGCGTCATCAGGAGATCATTGCGGACTATTCCCGGCGGCTGGCAACGGCGCTGCATGTGGTAGGTCTGGTCAATATTCAGTTCGTCATCTATGATGATAAAGTCTATGTGATTGAGGTCAACCCCCGTTCCTCCAGAACGATCCCCTATATCACCAAGGTCACTGGCGTGCCGATCATTGAGCTGGCAACCAGAGTGATGCTGGGCGAAAAGCTCAAGGATCTGGGCTATGGTACCGGACTGTATCCGGAGGCACCGTATTATGCGGTGAAGATGCCGGTGTTCTCCTTCTCCAAGCTGACGGATGTGGATACCGCCCTTGGGCCGGAGATGAAATCCACCGGCGAGGTGCTGGGCATCGATCAGGATTTTAATCAGGCGCTGTTGAAAGCCTTTAAGGGCGTTGGCATGCAGATTCCCAAGAAGGACAGCAATATTCTGCTGACCGTAAAGGATGCGGATAAGCCGGAGATTCTGCCGATTGCCCGTAGTATGGAGGAGCTGGGCATGCATCTCTACGCTACCTCCGGCACCTATGATTTCCTGCGGAAGCACGATGTGACCTGCCAGAAGGTCAACCGGATCTCGGAGGGCAGCCCCTCCATCCTCGACATGCTGGAAATCGGCATGTTCGATATGGTCATCAATACCCCGGCAAATGACCGGAAGCATAATACCGATGGATTTACCATCCGCCGTTCCGCCACAGAGCGTTCCATCCCTGTGATCACTGCGGTGGATACCGCGCGGGCGGTAATTCAGGCGAGAGTCATGGGTCGCGCCAATGAGCTGAAGGCAGTGGACGTTACCAAAATCGGAACCAAACGAGTATAAGAACCCAAAGTATGCGGCATCGTTTTGATGCCGCATCGGGTGTTTTTCATCACCGAAAGGAGAAATGACAATATGAATCATCAGATGGTCATTGTTCTGGACTTCGGCGGTCAGTATAATCAGCTGATTGCCCGCCGTGTCCGGGAATGCAATGTCTACTGTGAAGTAAAGCCCTATACCACCCCCATCGAAAAGCTGAAAGCCATGAACCCCATCGGCATCATCTTCACCGGCGGCCCCGGCAGTGTCTATGAGGAGAATGCCCCCCACTATGATCCGGAGATCTTCCAGCTGGGTGTGCCGATTCTGGGTATTTGCTATGGCTGTCAGCTGATGGCGCATACTTTGGGCGGTCAGGTAACTGCAGCGCAGGAGGATACCGCACGCGAGTATGGAAAGACCAAAACCTATTACGATACCACCTGTAAGCTGTTCCATGGACTGCCGCAGGAGGGAATTTCGTGGATGAGCCACGGTGACTATATGGCAAAGGTTCCGGCGGGGTTCTCTCTGGTGGCGCACACCGATGCCTGCCCCAATGTTGCTATTTGCGATGAGAGCCGGGGTTTCTATGGCGTACAGTATCATCCGGAGGTCAACCATACCGAAAACGGGGTGAAGATGATCCGGAACTTCCTCTATGAGGTCTGCCATGCGGCGGGCGACTGGACCATGGGCGACTACTGTAAGACCGCAATTGCCGCCATACGGGAGAAGGTCGGCGATGGCAAAGTGCTGCTGGCATTGTCCGGCGGCGTAGATTCCTCTGTGGCTGCCGCACTTCTGGCGGAGGCGGTGGGCAATCAGCTCACCTGCGTGTTCGTGGATCACGGCCTGATGCGGAAGAACGAGGGCGATGAGGTGGAAGCGGCCTTTGCCAAGTGGGACATCAACTTTGTCCGCGTGGACGCGGAGCAACGCTTCCTGTCGAAGCTTGCCGGCGTTACCGAGCCGGAGCATAAGCGGAAAATCATCGGCGAGGAGTTTATCCGCGTCTTTGAGGAAGAGGGCAAGAAGATCGGTTCCGTGGATTATCTGGTGCAGGGGACCATTTATCCCGACGTGATCGAGTCCGGTACCGGCGATGCCGCTGTTATCAAGAGCCATCATAATGTGGGCGGTCTGCCGGATTATGTAGACTTCAAGGAGATCATCGAGCCGCTTCGGATGCTCTTTAAGGATGAGGTGCGCGCATTGGGACGGGAGCTGGGGCTGCCCAAGTATCTGGTTCAGCGTCAGCCCTTCCCCGGTCCCGGCCTTGCCATCCGGATCATCGGCGAGATTACCAAGGAGAAGGCGGATACCCTGCGGGATGCCGATGCCATCTTCCGGGAGGAGATCGCCAATGCGGGCCTTGATACCCAGATTAGCCAGTATTTTGCCGTGCTGACCAATATGCGCTCCGTGGGCGTTATGGGCGACGGCAGAACCTACGATTATACTCTGGCCCTCCGCGGTGTGACCACATCCGACTTTATGACTGCCGATTGGGCGCGAATTCCCTATGAGACGCTGGATAAGATCAGTGTGAGAATTATCAACGAGGTTAAGGGAATCAACCGGATCGTGTATGATATTACGTCGAAGCCGCCGGCAACGATTGAGTGGGAATAATTTCACAAACCTGATTTTTCGTTGCAAATACAGTACTTTTAGGTGCTGGATTTGCTCTATGATACTGGTTTGATACTAAATTTGTTGTCAATTTGAAATTGCTGCAAAAATAATTACCCGCTCTGCTAAGCATTCGTTTGGCAGAGCGGGTTTTTGCTGTCTTTAGTTGCTTTTTCTCCATTGTACATAAGATTTAGAATTCTGGCTGCCATCACAGGTACAGGGCCAGTTGATTTTCCATTCAAAGTACTCGTCCTTTGATATGGCACCGGATTGATACTCTTGCTGACGAACCAGCCATTCACCCATGAATTCATCAACAAGACCATATTGAAAGTAGATGCCAACTGGGGGACGGGCGGGCCAATCGTCATTGTCGTTGTAGCGAACGGCGGTATCCTCAGATTCATTTACCCTGCCAGGGTTACGGACGAGCTGAAACAGCCGGATAGCGCCTGGATGATCTTCATCAAGCCAGAAGAATGTCCGCATGAAATCCTCTGCGCAGCCAGGGCAGATGGTATAGAAATTCTGCCGATCTATATGCAGGGCTTCGGCGATTTTGTCCAGCAGTTCTCTTTTTGGAACACGGTAGTTGGTTTCATACTGTGCGATACGGTTATCGGCGCTCTTTTCCTCGAAGCCAACGGCAAGACCCAATTCACGCTGAGTCATGCCGCGAAAGGTGCGAATTTTTCTAATCTTTTCTCCTACAGTCATAAATACTCACCAGCCTTTACTAGCAGTATAGCGTATATCTAAAAAATATGCAAGATAAATCTTAACAAAAAAGCGAATAAAACGCTTGACATTAACGTGGGTGTTAATGTATAATCAAAAATATAAAGATTAACAAAAATGCGAATGTAAAAAAAGGAGGCTGCAATATGCAAGAAGTAATGTTCATTAGAGCCGACGAAGCTGCTGAGATTTTGGGAATATCCAAGCCTTATGCCTATAGGCTGCTCAGGGACATGAATGATGAGTTAAAAAGCAAAGGATACCTTGTAATTCCCGGTAGAGTCAGTCGGAAGTACTTTGAAGAAAAATTCTATGGGATGTGTGAGGTGGAGAAGGGGGGAGACAATGCCAGCGTATAAGGATCGTAATAAAGGAACGTGGTATGCGTCCTTTTACTGCGAGAGTTGGACAGGAACAAAGCAAAAGAAATTGAAACGGGGGTTCAAAACAAAAAGGGATGCACTGGAATGGGAGCGGGAATTTCTCCAGCAGAAGAATGCGGACTTAAATATGACATTTGCTAACTTTGTAGTTCGCTACACAGAGGATCAAAAGAGCCGATGCAAGGAGAGTACCTGGGCTAGCAAAGAGCACATTATCGAAACAAAGCTGCTGCCCTATTTCGGAAAGCTGAAAATGTGCAGTATTACGGCGCAGCAGATTATTACCTGGCAGAATGAACTCATCAATTTTAAGGATGCGAATGGAAAGCCATATTCGCCAGTTTACCTGAAAACGATTCATAACCAACTTAGCGCTATTTTTAACCATGCGGTGCGCTATTACAATTTGCGGGAGAATCCCTGCAAAAAGGCGGGGAGCATGGGGAAGAAGAAAAATCGAGAAATGCTCTTTTGGACAAAGGAAGAGTATTTGAGATTTGCAGAGGCCATGATGGACAAGCCTATGTCCTACTACGCGTTTGAAGTGCTTTATTGGTGTGGAATCCGGGAAGGGGAGCTGCTGGCATTAACCCCATCTGACTTTGACTTTCAGAAACGCACGCTTACCATCAACAAGTCCTTTCAGAGAGTCAACGGAAAGAATTTGATTACCTCCCCCAAGACGGAAAAGAGCAACCGAACGATCATCATTCCAGAATTTCTAGCAGAGGAGCTTCAAGAATACTTGAAGATGCTCTATAAAATGGGGCCGGAGGATCGCATGTTTCCGGTAACGAAAACGTATCTCTACCGGGAGATGGAGCGAGGTACAAAGGAAACCGGGGTCAAACGTATACGAATTCACGATATTCGACACAGCCATGTGAGCTTGCTGATCGATCTTGGATTCTCGGCAACTGCGATTGCGGATCGGCTGGGCCATGAAAGCATTGAGATCACCTATAATTACGCACATCTGTTCCCGTCAAAGCAGACGGAAATGGCAGATAAATTGAACATGGAAAGGGGCATGGATCATGTCACAGAAGAACAGGGATGAGCATAACCGCTGGCGAAACAAGACTATTGCATTTCGGGTATCCCCCGAAGAAAACGAGCAGTTGGAGCGCTGCGTGCGGCTTTCTGGCCTGACAAAGCAGGACTATATCCTTCACCGACTTGAAAATCGTTCGGTGGTGGTGCAGGGCAACCCCAGAGTGTTTAAGGCGCTACGGGGCGAGCTGGGGGCCGTGGCGGCAGAATTACGGCGCATTGAAGCTGGCGCTGGTGTCGATGATGAGCTGCTTGCCACGATCAAGCTGCTGGCTGAAATTATGAATGGAATGAAGGAGGAATGCTGAGTGACTGGGGCAATAGAGAAAACGACTGTTCCGAATCCGTCTGCTGCAACAGACGGGGAACAGCCGTTTCACAAAGAATCTACCAGCAGTATAACAGAGCGGACAGAAAAATGCAAGGAGGAAGATTCCGAGGATATCTTCGCGCGAATCCGAAGAATGCAGAACCCCAACTATCTCCATACCGTAACGCTGGAAGAACTCTACGAAACGGTATACGAGAGCAGCCCTCCCATTGTGGAGCGGCTGCTCTGGCCGGGGACATATCTGTTTGTGGGTGCGCCTAAGGTGGGCAAATCCTTCATGGTAGCCCAGATTGCCTATCATGTCAGTATGGGGATTCCATTATGGGGATTTCCAGTGCATTCCGGTACAGTCCTGTATTTAGCGCTGGAGGATGATTATCAGCGGCTCCAGAGTAGGCTATACCGGATGTATGGGACAGAAGGAACTGAGAAATTACATTTTGCGGTCTGTGCAAAACATTTGGAGGATGGCTTGGAGGGGCAGCTGGAAGAATTCGTGAGAAATCACCCGGATACAAAGCTGGTGATTATTGATACGCTGCAAAAGGTAAGAGAGATGAATGCAGAATATTATAGCTATGCCAACGACTATGCTTTGATTGCAAAACTCAAGGAGTTTGCGGGAGCGCATAAGCTCTGTATGCTGCTGGTGCATCATACCAGAAAGCAGCAGTCGGATGATAAGTTTGACATGATCTCCGGTACTAATGGCCTATTGGGTGCTGCGGATGGGGCGTTTCTAATTCAGAAGCTCGTGCGGTTAAAACCGGGAATCACAGTGGATGTATCGGGACGTGATCAGCAGGATCAGCGGCTGACCTTTGAACGAAATCCGGAAAATCTTCGCTGGGAGCTGGAGAATGTGGCGGTTGAAGCATGGACGGCCCCGCCGGAGCCGGTTTTAGAGGCGGTGGCAAAGCAGCTCCCGGAAAGCGGGATGCAGTGGCAGGGCCGGCCCAGCCAGCTAGCGGAGCTGCTGGGGCTGGAGATCAGCCCGGTAGCATTGACAAAGCGCCTCAACGTCAATGCGGATCGGCTGATGCAGGATTATGGAATCCGGTACCAGTGGCGGCGCAGCCATGAGGGAAGGATCATCACCCTGCAAAAGCTGGAGCAGGAGGCGTGACACTTGGTGACGGTTGTGACGGTTCAGCGTGACCACCCTACAACTGTCGCAACCGTCACCAACCGACACGGAGACAAAGCGGCTCCGGGGAGAAGCGTTCCCCCAGCCCCTCTCGCCCGTGGCGAGCGCAAGGCATCTTTTGGCGCTCGTGCCAAAAGTGCTTTTGCGTTACTTTTGGAAAAAGTAACAAAACCACCGGCTGACGCCGGAGAAAAGGAGTTTGATGAATCGGACAATTAGCATTATGGTTGGAAAAGGCTCGGTCAATCACAACAGCCGAAAGTTCCATGCAAAGAATACCGACCCAGAGCGTAGTTATCTGAATGTGGAATACTGCGATGAAAATCTCCAGTCGGTTTACCATCAGCTATTTGATGAGGCACAGCAGCGGTACAATGCAAAGCAAAAGCGAGCGGATCGGATGATTCCAGATTACTATGAAAAAATCCGGTCTGGCAAGCAGGAGAAGCTGTTCCATGAGGTGATCGTTCAAATCGGGAACAGGGAGGACATGAACGCACAGAGCGAGAATGGAGCACTGGCGGCGCAGGTGCTGGACGAATATATGCGGGAATTTCAGAAGAGAAATCCGAATCTTCGTGTGTTTTCTGCCCACCTGCACATGGATGAGGCTACTCCGCATTTGCACGTTGATTTTGTACCGTTTACCACCGGCAGCAAGCGGGGGATGGATACCCGTGTATCGCTGAAAAAGGCTCTGGCGGCGCAGGGCTATACGGGCGGCTCTAGAGGTGATACCGAGTGGAACCAATGGGTTGCTGCGGAAAAGAATGCCCTGGCCGTGGTGATGGAGCGTCATGGAATCCAGTGGGAAAAGAAGGGCACCCACGAAAAGCACCTATCTGTGCTGGACTTTGAGAAGCGGGAACGGGCCAAGGAGGTTGCGGCGCTGGAATCTCAAAAGACGGAGCTACAGGAGCGTGTGGACGATCTCCAAGAAAACTATATACAGCAATCTGAACAGGTGGAGCAGGTTGAAAAAACGCTCCAAGCCATTCGGGATCAGCAGCTTTCTGTGGAGCAGGTGGAGGCAGTCGAGGCAAAGCCGGTGCCGTTGACTGGCAAGGTGATGATCTCAAAGCAGGATTATGAAACCCTGACGATGGCGGCACAGAAATATGTGGTGCAGGAAAAGAAAGAGGGGAGGATTCAGCGGCTGCTGGATGCGGCGAACGAGAAGATACAGGGCCTGCTTCGCACGGTGTCAGAGCTTAAGCAGACGATATTCGGGCTGAATCAGCGAGTGGCGAATCTGGAAGGCGAATTGGCGCAAGAGCGTTCCTTTGAAAAACGGTTTGCGGCACAGCGTATGGAGCAGGAGAATGTGCGGTTGAAACGGGAGAATAAACGGTTTCGGGATATATTGAAGCAGCATAATTTGTTGCCGAAGAATAGGGGCATCGAAAGATAAGCAAAACGCAGCCACCCACAAGGGACGGCTGCGTTTTGCTTTGGTTATGGATTAGGAAAAATTACCGTCTTTGTCACAGTAAAGGGTAACTGTACGGGACTCTGAATCACCGAGATATTTAATGCGACCAGTAGCAGTAGCGTAGTTGCTGGCATAACTGGCGGATTTAGAAACATAGACAACATTCGAGTCGTATATGGCGACAGAAGCCGAGGAACCAGTGGCCCATGAGGTGCTGCCGGTATACTTAAAGCTGCCGGTAACGGATACCGCATAGAGGGCATGACCGCTTGCGGTGTATCTGGTGGGAGTCTTTGTCTTGGAGGTAGAGGTTGTGGCTCTAGTTACTGGCGTGTTACTGGTGATTTCCTCAATGATGTACCCACCATCCGGCAGATCTATACGGGTGGTAGTGTTGGCTGTGTCAAGTGCAGCAGCCTGGGGAATTAATAGTGAAAAACAACAGCAAATTGTTAGAAGCAATGCAAAGAATTTTTTCATTATATCTTCTCCTTTACGAATCACTAATATTGGGCCAATGCGGAAGGTGTGGGATCGGCGCCGTCTGGAGCACTATCAAAAGTTTCAACGAAGTAACCATCATAAAAATCATGACGCATATATGTAGTTACCGCATATAGTATACCGATAACAAGCGCCAATACTGCCGCAACCACAATAACGCCTATTGATATCTTACGTTTGGCCGATAACTTGTGGGATAACTCTTTGGGATCGATTTGCGTAGTAAACGATTTGGCAATCGATTCCGGACTTCCGATGGCAGAATACAAATCCTCCCTTGTCGCATTCGGATGTGCCTCAAGGAATGCGTAGACATCTGCCTCTAACTCCAGGATGCATCGCTTTTTCTCACTTGGGCTGCAAGGAAGAAGTTTTTTTACATCCAGAAGATATTGCCTTAGTAGAGCGTCATTCATTGGATGATTTCTCCTTTCGCAGTTCTGGAGGTGTGGAGAGTATTTTCCCCAATGCATCCTCAAAAGCTTGATGCTCCGCAAGTAAATCATGGTAAAGCGCAACGCCGCTTGGCTCTATATGGTAATAGATGCGAAACTTGCGCCGCCCGATTGGAACCTGGGTCTCGGAAATATACCCTTCATCCCGCAGACGGTATAGAACCGGATACAAGGAACCGATTTGAATGGAGATCACTCCACCGCTTCGCTCCGCAATGGTCTGGACGAGCTGATAACCGTATAAATCTGCCTCATTTAGCAGAGACAGTGCTATCATCTCAATGGTTCCATTGCGAAAATAATCACGTTTTCCCATAAGCGTTATCACCAACAATACGTATTGTATTTATATAATATCACTAAAATTATTTCTGTCAATGTTTTTACGAAAAAACACTATTGACAATAATGTTTTGACATGATAATATGCGAATGTAAGATAAAAACACGAATATGAGAGAAAGGTGGAGAGGCCGATGCAGAAATAATTTGCATTCGAGTGAAAGAAAACTAAATAGATCCTTGAATATCTAACTTTATTTTATAATCAACAGTTTAGACAACAATCTTTAAAGGAGGTACAGAAGAAATGAAAAAAATGTATCGACTATTGTCTGTTTTTTTGGTATGTGCGTTGCTGATTCCGGTTAGCTCTATCTGTGTGTCTGCAGCGGATGAGGAAGAAACATACCTTTCGGATACCACTGAGGTAACTCTTTATCTGTCAGAAGAAGAGGCGCAACATCTTGATGAAGAGTTAGCCTATACCTCAAAGACTGTATATGCAAATAGTGATGGTGTTGCTCCGTGTTCAACCTATGCTATTGATTTGAGTTCATACGAAACCAAGTCGTATTCTTTTGGATATGTTGCGTCTGGAAAGACGATGTATATATGCTGTAAAGGCGGAGCCATTACAGGGACTCTGTATTATGGAAGCAAATCTACAAGTATGACAAATGTAGCATTTACTTCAACCTCTCGTGTCATTGATAGAACTTGTCTTAGTACCGGCAACTATTATAAGTTTTCGATGAAGAATGAAACAGGAAGCTATATTACACTGTCGCTGACGGTATATACATACTGATATGAAAATTCGCGCGTTTGTCTACGGTTTCCTGCTGACGTTGCTTTTAAGCGCCTGCGGTGGGAAGGAATCGGCCACATCGCAAGAGACGGTGGGCGATACACCGGCCCTGGAGGGAACAACATGGAGTACCGCAGAAGCGGATCTTACCGGTCTGGGTTACACAACCTCTATTTTTGATGTAGGGAATGCGGAGGGAGACGCGCAGACGGTGGATGGAATGGTGCTTCTGGCGGAGGAGACAGAAACCGGACACCGGGTGACACAGATTTCTGTAGATGGCTCCGTGCTCCATCGGGAAGAGCTTGTGCCGCCGGAGGACAATGGCACCCTGTGCAAGGTACAATTTACAGAGGATGCGCTGTACTGCATCTATGAATGCATCAATCCCTCGGAGGACAGCGAGAAGCCGATTGTTCACGAATGGATGCAAAAGTACACCGCTCATGGCGAGCTGGTCTGGCAAAAGCAGCTTTTCGAGCTGCTGGGCATACAAGACGGAACGGAAACCTATTCCGATTTTATTGTCTCGGATCATACCTTGCTGCTTGCCACGGACAAGAAAATCTATTTTTTGGACGAAGACGGGCAGGCTCAGGATCAAATAGATAGTCCTGGGGAAGGAATCGAGTTTTGCTGCAGCAGCCAGGGAGATATTTACATCAAGAATGTTGTCTCAGTGAGCACACTGAATGTGCAGGCACGCAGCATTGCGGAAGAGAGTTTCCAGCTTTCCAATGGAGAACGGCTGTTTACCGGTGCCGGTCCATATGATCTTTTACTCCTGAGCGATGCCAAGCTCCGCGGGGTAAGCCTGGAGGAACGTTGCATTACAGAGCTTGTCCGATGGGCGGACTGCGACCTTTCCTCCAGTGTAGCGGGCGTGGTGTATCTGGGGGAAAACCAATACGGAATTGCGGCCTACAAAACCGTGCTGGGGGACACCCAGATGCTGAACCTGTCCTTTGTGCCCCAAGGGGAGGTTCCGGAGAAGACTATCATTCAGATGGCGGTGCCTGCGGTAGATCCTACATATTGGGCGGATACGCTGGGAACCGAAACGGTTTATGCTATTAACAACTTCAATCGAACCAATGACGATTATCGCGTGGAAATCGAAACCTATGAAAGTGCGGAGCGCCTTCAGCTTATGATGACCACCGAAACGCCACCGGACTTAATCGTATTCGGCACGAACCTGGCTGGCGATGCTCCGAGTCAGAAAATCTATGAGGCGAAGGAATATCTCTGCGATTTAACCTCGTATTTGGACAGCGACCCAGAGTTGCAGAAATCAGATTTCCTGCCCAATGTGCTGAACGCGTTCGGCGCAAGCAGCGGGGCAATCTATGCAATGCCAACGGAGATCTATGCGGTGACAGAGTATATATCAGCGGAATATGCCAACGGAATAACAGACTGGAGTATTGAGAATGCGTATGAACTGATGAAGTCGCTGCCGGAGGACACCTGCCTTATAGGCTGCGATGATCCTGATCTGGCAATTGATTTTCTCCTGCCATATTGTGTCGATCGGTTTGTCGATGTGGAGGCGTGCTCCTGCAATTTTGAAAATCAGGAATTTTATGACCTTCTGTATCTGTGCAGAGACGACTGCGGTCCGGAGACGCCGATCATGAACAGCGTGAGCCTGGATGGCGGCATCAGCAGTTACCTCCAGGAGGGGGGATCCCTGATAGGAGATCAAGCTGTATTTCTGGGCTATCCGGAGGCACCAGGAAACGGCGCTGCACTGAAATCCCTGGCTCGGTTTTCGATTACAGCCTCCAGTACGCAGCAGACGGGAGCGTGGCAGTTCCTGCGTACACTTCTGCTGCCGGAATTCCAGGAGCAGCTAGGCGGACATGGAATGTTCTTCTCACCCCGTAAGGATATTTTTGAAGAACGTATGGCTGTGGAGCAGGAGCATTTCCCTGAGATCAGCCCGGAGGAATACAAGGCGGCGGCAGAATTGATTCAGGGGGCTGCCTACTGCGCGGACAACGAATCTCCGGCCATTTCGATTGTGAAGGAAGAAGCGGCTGCGTTTTTTGCCGGGGATAAGTCGGCGGAGGATGTGGCCAAAATCGTTCAGAATCGCGTCAGCATTTATCTTGCTGAGCAGCAATAACGCACTGCGCAGCGCTGGAACCTACTACCGGCGCTGCGCAGTTGTTAAATAACGTTACATTAACAGGCGAGTAATAGAAAAGAGAAGCGGATGCCTTAGCGCTTGGAGAATTTAGGATGGGGACATTATGACAACAGAAATTATGATACACCGTAATTCTTGGAGAATCTGAACAATCCTCATAGCCGGAAACAAATTGTCTGTAAAAATTATTTAAACTGCAACTTTTGAATGTGAGCTGGCACACAGTGAATTAATTAGATAAGTGAGACAGTACGGTTTCTTGATGGTGTATCGTGATACTATTTTGATACTAAAAAATCTGCGAAAACAAAATAATGCATAAAATGTTAACAAAAATGCGAATGATAAATAGAGCATAACACTGAAAAAAAGCAAGCGTTATGCTGAATCAGCCGAGTGGGAATAATCCCCGAAAGGCTGAAAAGCCTTGAAAATGCTGGACTTTTGAGCCCGGGAATTGCCCCGTGACAACAAAATGACAACATTTTAGATTATTCAAGAATAAAGAGCTATCTGATTTCTGTTAGAGAAGTCGGATAGCTCTTTTTGTTTTACTCAGATTTAGTCATTCTTTAGCCGGTCCTTGAATGCTTCCACCAATGCATCGCTGAGCTGCTGTGACGGTACTTTCACAAAATCGGAGGTTTCATCGTATTTCGGGTAGTTATAACGCCACTTGTCATAGTCCTCCCGGTTGATTTCGCCATTGCGGAGCCTTTCCGCCTGTTCAGCCCAAGCAGTGAGCATTTCGGATAGCTCGGCAGCGTCCTTTCCCTTCCGAGGGTCAACACGCAGGGAAACGCCGTTTTCACCGGTTTCCACTGTCAGACCGTAGCGATCTTCCAAGGTGAACAGCGTATGCATCAGGCCGAGATAGCTGTCAATGTCCGGCACGGACAGCGCCAGCGGCGAGA
>CAJKSU010000016.1 GCA_905202605.1 uncultured Eubacteriales bacterium | reverse complement strand
CTAAGGCAATACCGCACAATTGCGTCTGCGGGCTTTGGCGGCCCTTTTCCTCCACAAATTCGCTGCGAAAAGTTTGAAATACACAAAGTATTCCTGCATTTTCGCAACAAATTTGTGATGTAAAATTTCTCGCCAAATCTCCTTGCCGAATTATGCGGTGTTGCCCTAATTCTTTTCCAACTTCATACCACGCACAGCATTCCCTCCTGTTACATAGTCTGCATCAGAAGCCTGAGCGCCGCCCGTGGATGCGCCCGCTTCAATGGACACTAACAGGAGGGAATTTTCATGTGCGGTATTGCCGGTCAGTTGTCCCCACAGGGGCTTCCCCAGCGTCAGCCGGGGTTTTACGACCATATTCTATCCACCATGACCCGCCGGGGGCCGGATCAGGAGGGCATGTTCTGTGACGCCGCCTGTGCGCTGCTGCACCGGCGGCTTTCGGTGATCGATCCGGTGCATGGACAGCAGCCCATGACCATCGGCGGCGTTACCATCGTCTACAACGGCGAGCTGTACAATACCCCGGAGCTGCGTCAGGAGCTTTCCGCGCTGGGGGATACCTTTGAAACCACCTCGGACACTGAGGTGCTGCTGCGGGCCTATCTCCGCTGGGGGGACGCCTGCCCGAAAAAGCTCAACGGCATCTTTGCTTTCACGGTCTACGATCCCGGCAGACGGCGGCTGTTCCTTGCCCGCGACCCGATTGGGGTAAAGCCCCTGTTCTACGCCCAGCGGGGCAGCAGCCTGTTCTTTGCCTCGGAGCTGAAAAGCCTTTTGTGCTTCCCGGAAATCCTCCCCCGGATCGACGCCCGCGGGCTGTATGATCTCCTGTTTCTGGGGCCGGGACGCACGCCGGGCTATGGCGTGTTCCGTGGCGTTTACGAGCTGGAGCCGGGTACCTGCGGCTATTTTGACGAATCGGGGCTGCATATCAGCCGCTACTGGTCCCTCCGGGATGCGCCCTGCACCGACAGCTTTCAGGAGGCCAGCGAGAAGACCCGCTTTCTGGTGGAGGATTCCATCCGGCGGCAGTTGGTGTCGGATGTTCCGCTGGGGACGTTTCTCTCCGGCGGGCTGGATTCCTCCATCATCTCCGCCGTTGCCGCCCGGAATCTGGGTACCATCAACACCTATTCCGTGGATTACCGGGACAACGCCCAGTATTTTCAGGCCACCAAGTTCCAGCCCAACGCCGACAGCAGCTATATCGGGCTGATGGAGCAGCACATTGGCGCCCACGGTCACCGGATCACGCTGGACACCCCGGAGCTGGTGTCCGCCCTGTTTGAGGCAGCGGAGGCCAGAGATCTCCCCGGCATGGCGGATGTGGACAGCTCCATGCTGCTGCTGTGCCGCGCCGCCCGGAAGTACTCCACGGTGATCCTCTCCGGCGAATGCGCCGACGAGATCTTCGGAGGATATCCATGGTACCGTGACCCGGAAATTCGCGCAGTCAACGGCTTCCCATGGGCGCAGACCACGGACTACCGCGCGTCCTTTGTGGCCCCGGAACTGCTCCGCTGGCTCAGTCCCAGAGAATTTGTAGACCACCGCTATCAGGAGACGCTGAAGCTGGCGGACATTCTGCCGGACACCGAGCCGCTGGAGAAGCGCATGAAGGAAATGATGGTGCTGAATCTCCGCTGGTTCATGCAGACGCTGCTGGACCGCAAGGACCGCATGAGCATGTGGTCGGGGCTGGAGGTGCGCGTTCCCTTCTGCGATAGGCGGATCGTAGAATACCTCTACACCGTCCCATGGAGCTACAAGGACTATCAGGGACAGGAAAAGGGACTGCTGCGCCACGCCTTCCGGGACATTCTGCCGCCGGAGATCGTCACCCGGAAGAAAAGCCCCTATCCAAAGACATGGAATCCCAGCTATATGTCCGCCGTTTCGGAGCTGCTCCGGCAGGAGCTGGAGAACCCCGCCTCTCCCCTGCTGGACTTCCTGCAAAAGGACGCCCTGCTGGCGCTGTGCCGGGAGAACCGCAGCATTCCATGGTACGGGCAACTGATGACCACACCCCAGACCATTGCGTACTTTTTGCAGCTGGCGCACTGGATGCGCAGCTATCATGTGGAGCTGGTGTACTGAAATTTTATGCTGCTGCAGCTTTTGCGGCAGCATTTTTTCCATATACTGCAACATAATTCCGAAATTCTGCGTTTCTTATTGCAGAAGAACGTTCTTAAACACAAGGGCAATACCGCCCAAAGGAAAGGAAGTGATCGAATGCCCAGACAAGCTGGAACAGCCAGCGTCAAAGCGCCGAAATTCCGAAAGGAAGCCGAGCTGCTGGACGCGATGCGCCGTCAGGACCCGGACGCAATGCGGGAGCTGATGGATCGGTACCGACGCTACGTCTATACCGTGATCGCCAACGTGCTCACCAGCTCCGGTACCGCCGCGGACGCCGAGGAACTGACCGCCGACACCTTTTACGCCGTCTGGCGGCATGCCGATGTGATCGAGCCGGGGAAGCTCAAGGCATATCTTGCCGTAACGGCACGGAATCAGGCCAAAAGCTTCCTCCGAAAAAGGCGGATGCTGCCCATGGATCTGGACATGCTGCCCCTGTCAGACGGGATCAGTCTAGAGGATCAGGCCATCGCACAGGAACTGAAAGCGCTGCTGCGCAAGGCCATCGACAAAATGCGTCCCCAGGATCGGGATATCTTCCTGCGGTATTACTATTACATGCAGACCACGCAGGAGATCGCTTCCCTGCTGGGGATTCCCCACAGCACCGTGCGCTCCCGACTGGCGCGGGGACGCAAAACCCTGAAAAAGCTTCTTACAAAGGAGGGATTCTCTTGAGTTATCGAATCACCGATCTGTTAGATGACTATATGGACAGCTCCGTTCATCTGTTTCCTCCGGAGGAGATGCTGTCCTCCTCCCCTGCGGACCCGGACGGTGTGCCGAATACACCCACTCCGCCGCAGTCCCGCCACCGGATGAAAAAGCCGTTGGTGATCGCCGCGGCGCTGCTGCTGGCTGTCACCGGAATTGCTGCTGGCTGTCTTACGCTGTCCCGGTTCCCGAATGGTGCTTCACTCAATACCGGACTGCCGGAATTGCCGGAATCCACCCCATGGGACTCCCCCGATTCAGGCCAAAGCGTTGTAGAATCCATTCCGGAGGACATTGTTCTGGACGATACCAACTCCGTGATCGTCACCAGTGGGGCCACCGGACTGTCCATACGTGTACCCACGGAATTTCAGGATGAACTGAAAACAGATAACAGCTTTACCCTCACTACGATTTACTCTGATGACGAGTCGTTTGATTTTGACAGTATTTTCACGTTTTGCGACTCCAGCAATCAAGATAACAGCAACGGGATCGTTTTTAGCATTTACGCTTGGAATCAATCCGCTTTTGATTCTTATATGAACGACGAAACCCGCGGTCTTACCTATGAACTAAACAGTGTGGTACTTGGAACAGACGCAGCTGTCTACTACAGTATGCTCCAGTTTGGCAATTCAATCAGCACCAGATTCCCTCACTTCGACAATGCCACTCCAGACAGTGCAAAGAGCTATTACGCGCATCTCCAATACGTCATTCCCATGGTGAACAGCTTCATTGCGCTCAATGGTCTGGACTCCGTGAATACAGGCCTTGACAGCTGGGACGAGCTGTTTCGCCAGCGGATGCTGGAACCGCTGGAAGAACTGATCGAGCAGCTGGAGCCAAGATCGGAATCTGAGCAACCGGACCCATCCCCCAAAGAACTGAGTCTTCCCGCTGGAGAGGACACCGATGGCGACGGTCTGCTCACTGCCCAGCTGGACATTCCCATTGAAACGGAATACGGCACAGCCATGCTCCAGAAATTCACGCTGGAGCTCTCATCCGGTCAATTCCGCTGGTATGTGGATTGTTCCCAGCTGTCCGGCCCCTTTGAGGAGGATCACGCCAGCATGAACGACATCTTGGAGCGCAGTGAGTTTGAGTCCGCTTCCCTCGCCGTTCTCAATACCGTGCAGGAGGCGATCTCAGACAACCACTTGGTCTATCCCGACGGCTCCCAACTATTCGTTCCCACCGGCGAGCTTGTGGACTATTACGACCACATCCATGAATGCTATGACACCCTTGGCGTTGCCACCGCGCAGCCCACCTGCGACCAAAACCCCAGCTGTCGGGAAATCGGCGGGGTGACCTACGGCTTCGACTGATACCGAATAACAAAAGGGGCGTGCTGCAACATTCCATTGCAGCACGCCCTTTCCCTATTCAATTCCCGATCAGACGCCCTTGCAGCGCCGATTCATCTGGTATAGAAATCGTACCATGTACTATCCGCCAAATCTGAATGCCACGCTTCGTGTCCATCCCGGCCTGCAAATGCTGTGCCGGACGCCTCTTCATACCAATCTGCCAGCATAAAGTAAATGTTGGCGTGTCCTCTCAAGCCCGGCTCCGGTGACCAAAAGTTTGCCGTCTTTTTCGTCGCTTTTTGTATCAGAGAAAATGTACAATTTCCGTATCACTTTAACTGAATACCCCTAGGAACACAAATACCCCCAACGCTGCGCACCAGCATCGGGGGTATCCTATTTTGAATCAGATCGATTCCTTATGCGTTTAAAAGCCCTTCATACAGCCGCACATAATCCCTTGCGGGCTGCTCCCATGAGAAGTCCTGTGCCATGCAGCGCTTCTCCAGCGTCTCCCATGCTGCCGTATCCCGATAGACCTCCAGCGCCGAAGTCAGCGCCGCTTTCAGCGCCTCCGGGGTATAATCGTCGAAGACAAAGCCCCAGCCGTCGGGATGCTCCTTATCGTAGGGCTTCACCGTATCCTTCAGGCCGCCCGTTGCCCGAACCAGCGGAACTGCGCCATAGCGCATGGCCTGCAGCTGCGCCGTGCCGCAGGGCTCGATCAGGGACGGCATCAGAAACAGGTCGATGCTGGAGAGCACCTCCGCAGCGGATTTCTCGGAATAGGAGATCACCGCCACCTGCTCCGGGAACTGCGCCTCCAACTGCTGGAGTGCTTCCTTCACGTCCCGCTTGCCGTTGCCGCAGACCACCAGCTCCGCGCCGTTTTTCAGGAACTCCGGCAGCACCTCCACCAGCAGTTCAAATCCCTTCCGGGGCAGCAGACGGCTGACACAGCCCAGCACCGGGATATCCTCCCCCAGACGGAGGCTCATATTCTCCTGCATCCAGAGCTTATTGAACACCCGCTCATGGACGCTTTCCCCATCATAGGGGCGGTGGACATAGGGGCAGTCGAAGGGATTGATCTCCCCATGGATGCCGTTGCGGATGCCCACCAGCTTATGGGCGGAAATCACCTGCGCCAAATGCCCCGACGCCTCCGAAGCGCAAAGCTCGTTGGCATAGGAGGGGCTGACGGTGGTAACGCAGTCGGCAATTTCGATGGCGCCCTTCATCAGGTTCACCTTGCCGTCCAGCTCCAGCGTCCCTTGGGCAAACAGTACGCCGGAAAGGCCAAATACGTCCGTCAGAGTCTGGTAGCTGAAATCCCCCTGATATTCCACATTGTGAATGGTAAACACCGTATGGATGGGCTTGAGGCCGGGATTTTTCAGCTGCTTATCCCGCAGATAGAACAGCACCAGCGCCGTCTGCCAGTCGTTGCAGTGTACCACATCCGGCGTCCAGCTCAGGAACCGAATGGATTCACAGACCGCCTTGCTGAAAAACGCGAACCGCGCGTCATCATCCCGGCAGCCATACAGGGTGCCGCGCATAAAATAAACGTCGTTTTCCACGAAATAATAGGGTACGCCCCGGAGCACCAACCGATACAGGCCGCAGTACAGGGGCTGAATGCCCACATCCATGGTAAAGTTCGTCATCAGCTCCATCTGATTCCGATAGCGCTGGGGAATGGTATCGTAAAGGGGCATAATCACCCGAATATCCTGCCCCATATTGTGAAGGGTCTGAGGAAAGGCATAGGCAACGTCGCCAAGTCCGCCATCCTTTGCGAAGGGAAATGCCTCGCTGACTGCATAGAGTATGTTCATATTCCACCTCAAACTGCCGCATTGCGGCATTTTTCCGCCCAATGGACGGGAAAAGAACCCACAGACTGCATATTGGTCTGTGGGTTCCTGCAAAATCACTCCGCAGAGATCAGGTAATAGTATACAGGCTGTCCACCGGAAAGCAAAGTGACCTCTGCCTCCGGGCAAGTTGCACGGAAGATCTCTCCCGCCGCCTGTGCATCCTCTTCGGTGATATCTGCGCCGTAGAAGATGGTGATGAACTCGCTGTCCAGCTCCTTGGCCTTATCCGCCAGAGACTGGAGCAGCGCCTTGATATCCCGCTGGGTGCCAAACAGCGCACCGCCGCAGAGCGCCAGATAATCCCCCTCATTGATGGCATAGCCGTCAAAATCGGAGTTCCGCGCCGCATAGGTGATCTGCATGGTGGTAACATGAGAAATGGCCTCGGTGATGGCTTCCACGTTCTCCTCCACCGTTGCGGAGGGATCCAGATTCAGCATGGCGGTAATGCCCTGAGGAACCGTTGCGGTGGGGATCACCACCACCCGCTTTTCGCTGAGCGGTTCGCACTGCTGTGCGGCCATAAAGATGTTCTTATTGTTGGGCAGCACCAGAACCACCTCGGAGGGAGTGGCGTCGATCATCTTGAGGATGTCTTCGGTGGAGGGGTTCATGGTCTGACCGCCGGAAACGATCTGGTCTGCTCCCAGATCCCGGAACATATCGGCAATGCCGTCGCCTGCGCAGACGGCAACCACGCCATACTGCTTCTCCGGCTCGGCAATGATGCGCCCCTGCGCTGTATCCTGATGCTCCTGCGCCTCCAGTTCTTCCTCAATGGCCTCCAGATCATCGGTGCTCATGGCCTTTTTGCCCGCAGCGATATCCTCGCACTGGGTGCGCATATTCTCAATCTTCGCCAGCTCCAGCACACCGTGCTTGGAAGCCTCGGTAAGCGCCTCGCCGGGAATATCGGTGTGAACGTGAACCTTAAAGATATCGTCGTCCTCACCGATCACCAGACTGTCGCCGATGCTGTTTAAATACTCGGCATAAGCCCGCAGGTCGCAATGCTCCCCTTTGCGGACGATAAACACCGTATCATAGGTAAAGGTGAAATTGGACATGTCCACCGCCACCTGAGTTTCCTCTTCTGCGGAGCCGTTATCCTCCGCCACCACGGGATTGCCCAGCATGGCAGCCTTCATGGCCTCAAGAATCAGCACGAAGCCCTTGCCGCCGGCATCTACAACCCCAGCCTTTTTAAGCACAGGGTTCTGGTTTACAGTTTCCTCCAGCGCAGCCTTGGCGCTGACAATGGCAACCTCCAGAATTGGCTCGATCTCATGGGTTTCGGCGCAGGCCTCGGTTGCCGCCTCAGCGGAGACACGGGAAACCGTCAGAATGGTACCCTCGGCGGGCTTCATAACCGCCTTATAGGCAGCCTCTACGCCCTCAGTGAGCGCACCGGCAAGATCGAGGCCGTCGGCAGTCTCCTTGCCCTTTAAATACTTGGAGAAGCCCCGGAATAAGAGGGACGTAATGACGCCGGAATTGCCCCGCGCACCGCGGAGCAGCGCACCGGCTGCGATCTTGGCAACGTCGCCTACCGAAGCGCCGTCATCGGTTTTTGCAAGCTCTCCTGCCGCAGTCCCCAGCGTCAGCGCCATATTGGTGCCGGTATCGCCGTCCGGCACAGGGAATACGTTGAGATCGTTGATCACCTGCTTATGCTTGTCAATATTGGCGGCGGCGCTGATAAACATGGCTTTCAGCTCTGCACCGCAAATCATTTCTTTCAAGTGTGTTGCACCTCCGGGATGGGCGCTGCGCCCATCGAAATCACTGGAATTCACCGCCGCACGGCGCGTACTTCCATGGTTTAATCCACGCTGATGGAATCAATATATACGTTCACCGTTTTCACAGGAACGCCGGTGGACTTTGCCACCACATAGCTGACCTCGTTAATGATTGCGGGGCCAACCGCGGCAATATTTATGCCATGATCCATCACTACATGGAGGTCGATGGTAACAGATTCGTCCTCGTTATAGGTAACAAGCACGCCCTTGCCCATGGCTTCCCGGCGGAGCAGATGCACCAGTCCGTCTGTCATAGAGCGAACCGCCATGCCCTTTACGCCGAAGCAGTTGGACGCAGCCATACCTGCAATATTGGTAAAAACATCACTGCTGATGGTAACAACGCCTTTTTCAGTCTGAAAACGCATCATAAGGATTGACCTCCTCTGTCATGTGTTGCTGGGCGCCCTGAAAAGACACCTCAGGATATTGTAATATATTTTGAAAGAAAGTACAAGGGGAAATTTTCGATTTTCCATGGAGCGCCGGAATTTCAGGCATTTTCGCCGTCGATCAGCGACGGCTCCCACATCGCCGGAACGGGCAGCCCCAAAAGCTCCGCCACCGTTGCCGCCACATTGGAAAGGCCGCAGTTCTCCTGCCGGAGTGCTCCCTTCCAGCCGGAGATCGCAAAGGGAACCGGGCTGAGGCTGTGGGCCGTGCGCACCTGATACTCGCCCTTTTTGTTCTTCTCCAGCATCACGTCGGCGTTGCCGTGATCGGCGGTCACCGCCAGCACATAGCCAAGGCGCTCCGCCGCAGCAATGATCCGTCCCAGCTGGGTATCCAGCGCTTCCATGGAGGTCACCACCGCGTCAAAATCGCCGGTATGTCCCACCATATCTCCGTTGGGGAAATTGCAGCGCAGGAAGCCGTATGCTCCGGACTCCATGGCGGCGATCAGGTGATCGGTAATCTCCACGCACTTCATGGCGGGCTTTTCATTGAACGGGCAGTTGTCCGACGGGATCTCCTCATAGGTTTCCAGTGCCTCGTCCACCTTGCCGCTGCGGTTGCCGTTCCAGAAGTAAGTAACATGACCGTATTTCTGCGTCTCGGACAGAGCGTATTCCTTGACCCCGTGCTGTACCAGCAGCTCGGTAAGGGTATGCTCGATCTTCGGCGGCTCCACCAGATAGCGGGAGGGAATGTGGGCGTCGCCGTCATATTCCAGCATACCCGCGTACTTTACATCGTGGAACTCGCCCCGGTCAAACTTGTCAAAATCGGGATCGTCCATGGCGCGGCTGATCTCCAGCGCCCGATCCCCCCGGAAGTTGAACAGAATCACGCTGTCGCCGGGCTTTACAGTCCCCACGGGCGTTCCTTTCTCCGCAATTACAAACTCATGGAGATCCTGATCGATGCAGCCGGTTTCCTGCCGGTAGGCTTCAATGGCGGTTTTGGCATCCGGGAACTGCCGCCCGATGCCGTGAACGTGGCAGTCAAAGCCCCGCTTTACCATATCCCAGTCCGCCTCATAGCGGTCCATGGTGAGATACATTCTGCCGCCGCCGGAGGCGATCTTCCCGGTAAAGGCATCGTCATTCAGCTCGGCAAGGGTATGTTCCAGCTCCTCCACATAGGTAAGCGCCGAGGTTGCCGGAACATCCCGCCCATCCAGCAGGATGTGGCAGAATACCTTGGACACGCCGTCCTCCTTGGCCTGCCGCAGCATGGTCAGGAGATGATCGATATGGGAATGCACGTTGCCGTCGGAGAGCAGCCCCAGAAAATGCAGTGCGCCGCCGGAGGTCTTGACCCCATTGGTCAGTTCCTTCCACGCTTTGGAGACAAAAATTGCGCCGCTTTCCAGACTCTCGCCCACCAGCTTTGCCCCCTGCGCATAGATCTGGCCGCAGCCCAGAGTATTGTGACCCACCTCGGAATTGCCCATATCGTCGTCGGTGGGCAGCCCCACGGCGGTACCATGCGCCTTGAGCTTTGTATGGGGGCAGGAGGCAATCAGACGATCCAAATTGGGGGTATTGGCCTTTGCCACCGCATCACCGGGGCCGCCGTCCCCCAGACCAACGCCGTCCATAATCACCAGAATCACCGGTTTATTCATTCGGAAAACTCCTTTTCAAGATACTCGGCACAGAAACGGATCAGCACCGGACACAGCTCTTTCTTCTTTTTCCCGTCCTCGCCCAGAAGCTCCTTGCACAGGATGGAGCCGTACTGCTCCCGGAACGCCTTCATAAACTCCAGAGACTTGGTGGATTTCCGGTTGTTCTCGTCGCCATATTCCAGCCCCAGTGCCATCAGCGCACCGGTGACTGCGCCGCAGACCTCGCCGCGGCGCATGCCGCCGCCAAAAAACGCCCCCAGCCGATAGGCCGTATCCTCATCCATATTCCAATGATCGCAGCACGCTCCCAGCACCGCCTGACAGCAGTTGCTGCCGGATTCATGAAGCGTTGTGGCTTTTTCCTGATAAGACATAGGGTTCCTCTTTTCCGGCATTGGGCAGATGCCCCGCCTTTTTTCTCCATTGTACACGATTTGCCCGGAAGATACAAGAGCCGCCGCGGCAAAGAAAAGCTCATGGAACGGAGTTTTTCCGCCCCATGAGCCAGTTTTACAGAATAATGCAGATCAGGCCGCCGCTTCCCTCATTGATGATCCGGCTGATGGTCTGCCGCAGCTTGCTCCGCGCCTCCTCCGGCATCCGGCCGAGCTTGGAATTCATCCCCTCGCTGACCAGCTCAAAGAGAGATTTTCCGAAAATGTTGCTCTCCCAGAGCTTTTCGGTGTTCCCCTCATACTTCTGAAGCAGATAATTCACCAGCTCCTCCGACTGCTTTTCGTCTCCCACCATGGGGGTCAGCACGGTGTTGATATCCGCCCGGAGCATATGGATGGAGGGTGCGGAGGCCTTGAGCTTTACCCCGTAGCTCCCGTTTTTCCGCAGGATCTCCGGAACCTCCAGATGCATTTCCTCCGGGGTGGGCATCACAATGCCGTAGCCAGTGGCACGCACCTGCTCCAGCGCCCCGGAGATCCGGTCATATTCCCTGCGGATGTCCGCCATCTCCCGGAGATAGCGCATCAGCGTGCCGTCATCGCTGATCTCTACCCCGGTTTCCTGACTGAGCACCCCATAGAACATGGCCTCCGGGAACACCAGCACGATCTTTACAATGCCCGTGCCGGGGTCGATGCTTTGAAGCTCCAGCTGCTTGAGGCCGCTGTCCTCCGGGATATCGGCAAAGACGCTCTTTACATCCCGCAGGTGAACGGACTGCTCCGCCTTTTCCAGCAGCTTCTGATACAGCGCCGTTTTAATGGGATGTTCCTCCGGCAGCGCCGTAACCCAGCCGGGAAGGTAAAAGTCCAGCTCCTCCAGCGGGAACTCATAGAGCAGCTGCCGCAGCAGCTCCAGAATGTCCTCCTGCTCCATGGTCAGGCAGTTCACCGGCACCACATGCACGCCGTACTGTTCCTCCAGCTGTCCTGCCAGCGTGACCGTCTCCGCCGCCTCCGGGTGCATGGAATTGAGCAGCACCAGAAACGGCTTTCCCGTCTGCTTCATATCCCCCACGGAGCGTGCCTCCGGCTCCAGATAGTCCTCTCTGGGAATATCCGTGATGGAGCCGTCGGTGGTGACCACCACCCCCACGGTGCAGTGATCCTCCATAACCTTCTTCGTCCCCAGCTCCGCCGCCTGCGTCATGGGGATCTCATAGTCAAACCACGGGGTGGTCACCATGCGGGGCTGACCGTCCTCGGTGGCACCCACCGCCCCCGGCACCATATACCCCACGGAATCAATCAGACGCACCCGCAGCCTTGTCTCCCCGTCCGGCGAGATCTCCACCGCCTGCTCCGGAATAAACTTCGGCTCCGAGGTGGTGATGGTCTTTCCGGAGCCGCTCTGGGGCAGCTCGTCTCTGGCACGCTCCCGGTGATAAACATTGTCGATGGACGGGATCACCAGCTGCTCCATAAACCGCTTGGCAAAGGTGGATTTTCCGGTACGCACCGGCCCCACCACCGCCAGATAAATATTCCCATCGGTACGCTTTCCGATCTCCTCATAGATGCTGTTCACGTATGCTCCTCCTTGCTCCATGCCTGTCCCCTCATGTACGTGCCGCCGGAATCAGCAGGACGCCCGCCGGCTCCTGATCCTCGCCCAGACCGTTGGCCTCCCGGATTGCCTGACAGGTGGTGCGGGCATATTTTGCCAGATCCCACAGGCGCTCCCCCGGCTTCACCCGCCGAATGATCAGGCCGGGGCCGTCCTGCTCCGGCTCTGCCTCCTCCCACTGTGCGCCCACAACCTCCCGGATGCAGCTTTCTCCAAAGGAATCCGCCTCCATGGTGCCGCTGACCCGAAGCTCCATACCATCCCCTGCGGGATTGGCAGAGGCCGTCAGCTCCTCTATGCCGATCTGGAACCGGCAGTTCTCTGCCGCCTTGGAGGATGCCTCCAGCGCCGCTTCGCCCCGGCTCCCATGAAGCTGCCCCTGCGGATCCTCCCAGAGCACGCAGACCGTGATATTCTGGGTGAGCCTTGCGGTTTCACCGTCCCGCTCACAGCGGCTTTCCCCCGGAATGCAGCTGACCGCGATGACCCGCTGTACACTGCCGGAGGTCTGGCAGCGCCCCACCGGGGTAAAATACTGCCGATCCAGCAGAGATTCATAGTGTCTTTCCTCGGTTTCCGGGGTCAGCTGTCCGGACAGGGCGTAGATGTCGCCGGTGTATGGAAGCTCTCTGCGCCCCCAGACCGCAGCAGTGGTCAATATTTGCAGGGTGACATTCAGACCGGTTCCGCTGGCATCAGGCTCTGCGTCCAGCCCGGTGAGACAGCTTGTCAGCTGCAATTCGTCGTCCTCCCGGCAGTCGCCCAAATCCACATACTGAGAAAACGGCAGCGTTGCAGTTCCAGTCCCGCAGGTTCCCTCCGGGGTAAGATAGAGAATTTGCAGCATCGCTTCGCCCCGTAAAACTGCTCTGGTTCCGGTGAGCCGTGCGTCGGTATGCCGAAGTGTCGCCTGAATTCCGGCAATCCGCCCGATGCTGCCCGCCGGGGTCAGCTGTACATTGTCCTCCACCGTATAGTTTTTTTCCCCCAACGCCGCCAGACAGCGCACCGCTGCCGTACAGGGCAGCATGCAGATATCCTTCCGGGCGGTGCCGATGATATGCTGCTCCTCGCACTGGCTCCACGCCCGGATCTCCGCAGTCACCGAAGCACGGAGCATGATCTTTCTGGGGTTCACCAGATGCCCGTCCAATCCCCGGAGGCACAGCTGCACCTGCACCAGCATCCCCGGCTTCAATCTGGGATCCTCCAGCCGCAGGGTCAGGGGAATATAGGCCTCCGTCACCTCCGTCCTGCCCGCCTCCTGAGTCTCCACCAGCGCCATACCGCTGACCCCGGCGGAAATGCTCAGCCGCCCCTCGGTCAGCTCTTTACTGCGCAGGAACGCAAGGCCGCTCGCATAGATCACCTGCGAAGCATCCGGGCAGGTATCCGGGAGAATCACTTCCCCGGTTTCCTCCGCAGACTTTGTCTCCCGAAGCACCGGCCTGAGGCAGGCGGTCTGTTCCGTTAAAAATTCCAATTTCATGGTACTACTCCCTCCCCGGAGCCTCAGGCTCCGCTATTCAGAAGCAGTATATTCGCCTGTCCGCCGGGATATGCCGATTCTATCGGAGCAGCACGCAGCCGATAATCACCGCTGCCGCCCCGATCACCAGCGGGCAGAAGCCGCTTTGCAGCAGCACCGATAAGATCATCCCGATCCCAAAGGCCATCAGTGCAATGGCCCATGCCTCCCGTTTCCGCACCATAAAAAACGCCCCCTGCATCAGACTATGCAGAGAGCGTTACACTTTATGATGGATTTACGCATCGGATGAGATAACAGCCGCCATGGGTAAAGGTCACCTGTGCGGGATCCTCCAGCCATTCCTGGCTGACCGTCAGGCTGCGGCCCTGCAGGGTGCTGTGACAGGACAGGGGATCTTTTGCCCCGGTGATGGTAATGACGTCCAGCGTGGGGTCCGCCGGAATCAGGGAGAAATAATAGTAGCCGTCCTTGGGGACCCTATAATGCCCCGGCGTCAGGAATTCAATGGAGTTCCATGGGTCGAGGATCCGGGCGGAAATGCCCTGATTTCTTGCAGTCTCCAGCAGCTCCAGCGCAGAGAGATGATGATCCTGCCGCCCGCCGGTGCAGCCGGTCAGCAGAATCTCCTTTGCCCCGCGCGCCGCCGCCAGCTCATAGGCTGCCTGCAGATCCGTCCAGTCCTTTTCCGCCGGGAGGGAAATGCATTCCATGCCCGCCTCGCTGTGACCGCCGGAATCGCTGTCGCCCACATAGACATCCGGATGGAACCCGGCTTCCTGCGCGCAGCGCATGCCGCCATCGGCTGCGATTACCAGCTCCGGCCAATCCCGAAAGGGCTGCAAAAAGTCCCACCGAGTACAGGGCAAAGATCCGAAGATCAGGACTTTTTGTGCTCCCATTCCTTATACTCCTTTATCTTTTCATAGAGGTGAACGTAGCTGCTGTGGCGGGATTCCCCGATCTTTCCGGCATGCAGCGCTTCCAGTACCGCACAGCCCTGCTCCCTCACATGGCTGCAATCGTCAAACCGGCAGTGTCCCAGATAGGGTCGGAACTCCGGGAAGGCCCGGGCAAGCGAATCCGCTGTGCCAAGCTCCATCCTATCCGTATCAAAGGACGAAAAGCCGGGGGTATCCATGATCCGGGTGCCATCCGGCAGGGTGAACAGCTCCACATGCCGGGTGGTATGCCGCCCGCGCCCCAGCTTATCGCTGACCTCCCCCGTTGCCATATTGGCCTCCGGGAACAGGGCGTTGAGCATGGTGGATTTTCCAACGCCGGAATTTCCGGTGAATGCCGCCAGCTTGCCCTTTAGCCGCTGACGCACCTCCTCCACACCCAGCCCAGTCTCGGCGCTGGTGCGGAGGACGGGAATGCCCGCCTGCTGATAGATAGCATACAGCTCATCCGCCGGGTCAAGGTCGCACTTGGTCAGCAGCAGCAGCGTTTCCACGCCCTGCGCCGCCGCAATGGCTGCCACCCGGTCAATAAGGAACGGCTCCGTCACAGGATTCACCTGACAGCCCATCATCACCAGAACATCCACATTGGCAACCGCCGGTCGGATAAAGCTGTTTCTCCGAGGCAGAATCTCCTGTAAATAACCGCTGTCGCCGCTGGACTGGAAGATCGCCTGATCCCCCACAAGTGGTGTAATGCCCAGCTTCCGCAGCTTGCCTCTGGCCCGGCAGCGAATGATTCCGCTGCCGGTATCCACATCGTAAAAGCCGCTGAGCGCACGGATAATTGTTCCGCTGTTTATTTCACTCAAATCAATGCCTCATTCCGTCGGTGCTTCGGTAACTTCCTCCGTAACCTCCGGAGAAGTCTCAGGCTGCTCCGGGGTCGGTGCTGCGGGGGTGGGCGTTGGCGTTGGAGTGGGCGTTGGGGTGGGCGTTGGAGTAGGCGTCGGCGTCGGCCTTGGCGTTTCCTCCGGCTCCTCAGAGGGAGACGGAGACGGCTCTTCTTCTCTGCCCAAAGACACCTTGATGCTCACTACCGTTCCCTCCGGAACCTCGTTGCCGCTCTTGATGCTCTGATAGAACACATGCCCCTCCTCGGCGTCATTTTCCACATAGCTCACCGATGCCTCCAGATTTTTGGATTCCAGCAGACTCACCGCATCCGCCTCCTCCAGATCCATTACATCCGGCACGGTGGTCATTACGGTTCCCTGCCCGCTGGAGACGGTAATGTTCACCGTATCCCCCGCGTTAAGTGTTCCTCCCACAGATGGGGACGTGGAAATGACCTTGCCCTCCTCCACCTCGTCGGATTCCTCATAGCTATAAGCCAGACTCAGGGAGAGCTGGGTCACCAGATCCCGCATGGTGGTTTCCACCTCCTGCGTGGTATAGCCTCGGAGGTCGGGCATCTCCGCAGTCTGGGCGCCCTTGGAGACAGTGAGCTTAATGGTGGTACCCTTGGTGACCTTTTGTCCCTTCTGGACGCTCTGCTCACAGATTTCGCCCTCATCATAGGTGGAATTATAGACGCTGTCCCCCTCTACCAGATGAAAGTCGCTGTACATTTCATTATCCAGAACATCGTCAATGTTCTGCCCCAGAAAGGACGGAACGCTGACCATGCCGTTGTCTGCGGGAGACAGGAATACCTTCCACATAACGATCCCGGCGATGACCACCAGTGCCAGCAGCACGGACACCACGATAATCGCAGTTTTGCCGCGCTTGCCCTCGCCGTCCTCCTCGTCCTCCTCGTCATAGTATTCCCCGTCGGAGTAGTTTCCCTGCCGACGTGCCTGCTTTTCCTGATTGGCGCGCTGAACGGATTTCTCAGCCATGGTGCGTGCCTTTTGCCGGGCGGCCTGCTGGGCGTCCACCGGTCTGGGCTGACGCTGAGGCTGCTGAGCTGCGTTCTGGGCAGGGCGCTGGGGCTGCTGCCCCGCCTGTCGGGGACGGGTCGCAGCACCTGCTGCCGCCGCACCCGCTGCTGCCCCGCCGACCACCTGGCGGGCATCCACATAGGCCGTGGTGCCGCCGGGGCCTGCGTTGAACCGAAACACCACCTGAGGATTCTTCCGCAGTGCCTCCAGATCCTCGATCATGGCGGTGGCGGAAGTATACCGGGCGGAAATGTCTGAACACATGGCATGCAGGGTAATCTGCTGGAGTCCCAACGGAATGCTGGGGTTCAGCTGTCTGGGCGGAGTCGGAGTGGCGTTGATATGCTGAATGGCAATGGCAACCGGAGATTCGCCGTCATAGGGCGGCTTCCCGGTGAGCATTTCATACATCACAACACCCAGAGAGTACAAATCGGAACGGGCGTCCACCTGTGCGCCCTTGGCCTGCTCCGGAGAAATATAGTGTACAGAACCAAGTGCCTCGCGGGTCAGGGTATTCTGCGCAGAATTCAGTCGGGCAATGCCAAAATCTGCCACCTTTACGCTGCCGTCCTTGAGGATCATGATATTGTGTGGCTTGATGTCCCGATGGATGATTCCACGGCTGTGGGCATGCTCCAGCGCCTTGGCAATCTGAGTTGCAAAATGAAGCGCCTCCCGCCAGGACAGCGCCCCACGCTGCTGCATGTACTGCTTGAGGGTCAGCCCGTCGATCAGCTCCATGACGATGTAGTCAATATCGTTGGAGTGGTTCACGTCATAGACCGCCACAATGTTGGGGTGAGAAAGCATGGCAACCGCCTGAGATTCCGCATAAAAGCGTCTGCGGAAATCCTCGTCCCGGCTCAGCTCTTCCTTGAGGATCTTGACCGCCACATAGCGGTTGAGCCGGTGGCATCTGGCGCGATAGACCACAGCCATGCCGCCCCGTCCGATCTCCTCGAGTATTTCATAACGGCCGTCCAGCAGCCGTCCAATATATTTATCCATTCACATCGCTCCCTAGGCAATGATATCGTTCGTTTTGATCCGCAGCGGCGCTCAATAGGAAATCAGCACCACGGTCACATTATCCGGTGCGCCCCGGTTCTTTGCAATTTCAATCAGCCGCAGGCAGCACTCGGTGCCGTTTTCCGCATGGGTGATCTCATAGAGCATCTCCGGACGGGTGACCATATTGGAAAGGCCGTCCGAGCAGAGCAGGAGATATTCCCCCGGCTCCAGCCCCAGATAGAAGCAGTCGCATTCCACCTGCGGCTCCGTTCCCACCGCGCGGGTAATCAGATTTTTATTGGGATGGGTACGGGCCTGCTCCTCGCTGATCTGCCCCCGCGCCACCATCAGCCCCACCACGGAGTGATCCTCCGTGACCTGAGATACGTCCCCGTCGGAGAGATAGTAGCACCGGCTGTCGCCCACATTGATGATGTACGCCGCATCCCCCTGTAGGAATACGGAAACCAGCGTGGTTCCCATACCCTTAAAGTCCGGGCTGAGCAGGCTCTGCTCATAGACGGCCCGGTTTGCGCTTTTTACTGCGCCCACCAGCATCTTTACGATGTCCGGCTGCTCCATATCCGGCATGGTGCTCTGGCGCACATCCTCTTCAAATACCTCCGCCGCCAGCCTTGACGCCACATCGCCGGACTTTGCGCCGCCCATGCCGTCACAGACCACAGCCAGATACTGATCGCCGCCCAGCTCTACAAACCGGAAAGTGTCCTGATTCTGCTTGCGAACCATCCCCTGATCTGTTGCGCCCCAGATTTCCATTACCGATCTCCCTCCTGCCCGTGCATCTCCCTCAGCTGCTGCTTCCGCCGCAGCTGACCGCAGGATGCGTCAATATCGCCGCCCAGACTTCTTCGCACCGTGGCGGTGATCCCGGCGTTTTCCAGCGTCTGCTGGAACTGCCGGATGGTTTGCTTTGTGGAGGGCTTCAACGGGCTTTCCTCCACGTTGTTCAGGGGGATCATGTTCACATGCGCCCCCATCCCCGATAGCAGCCGGCACAACTGTGCCGCATGCTTCGGCGTATCGTTGACATCCCGGATCATGGCGTATTCAAAGGAGATCCGCCGTCCGGTGGTTTCATAGTATCTCCGGCAGGCCGCCATCAGCGGCTCCACCCCATAGCGCCGGTTCACCGGCATGATTTTACTGCGGGTTTCATCATCCGGAGCATGCAGAGATACAGACAAGGTTAATTGTAAATGAAGAGAGGCCAGTTTGTCAATTCTTTCTGTAAGTCCGCAGGTAGAAAGTGAGATATGCCGCATGGAAATGTTCATTCCACCGGGGTCATTCACCAGCTCCAGAAAGCGCATCACTGCGTCAAAATTGTCCAGCGGCTCGCCGATGCCCATGAGGACGATGTGGGAGATCTTCTGCCCGCTGTCCTTCTGGGTAAACATCACCTGATCCAGAATCTCTCCGGCAGTCAGCCGCCGCACCAGTCCCCCAAGGGTGGAGGCGCAGAAGGCGCAGCCCATGGCGCAGCCCACCTCGGAGGACACGCAGACGGTATTGCCGTATTTATAGCGCATCAGCACCGTTTCCACGCAGTTGCCGTCCCGGAGCCGCCAGAGATACTTAATGGTACCGTCCTTCTGGCTGACCTGCTTCCGCACCACCTGCGGCGGCGTCAGGTCAAATTCCGCCTGAAGTCGGGTGCGAAGCTCTTTGGAAAGATTGGTCATTTCATCAAAGGATTCCGCGCCCTTTTGCAGCCACGAAAACACCTGCCCCGCACGGAATTTCTTCTCTCCCATGGCAAGAAAGGCCGTTTCCAGCTCCGAAAGATTCATGGATTTTATGTCCTGTTTCATGACTGTTTCCTCATTTTACACAGAAAGAAGCCGTCGCAGGCATGGACGCCCTGATACAGGCTCAGCATGCCCGGCTTCGTCTCGGATAGCTCTGTGGGAAGCGTGAGGGCTTCCGGTGAAAACTCACCGTGGTCAGAGAGGAAATCCTCCGCCACCGCCTCATTTTCCCGCTTTAAAATCGTACAGGTGCTGTAGAGCAGCACGCCGCCGGGACGGACATAGCGTCCGCTCTGCTCCAGAATCTTACGCTGGAGCGCCGGAAGCTGCTCGATCTCCGAAAGGTTTTTATAGCGGATATCCGGCTTTTTCCGGATCACGCCCAGTCCGGAGCAGGGTACATCGGCAATCACCGCGTCAAAGCCGTTTTCCCACTCCGGACGGAAGGCCGACGCATTGTTTTCCATGGTGCGGACGATGGTGACCCCCAGCCGCTCCGCTGCCGCCGTAATCTGGGGCAGCTTCCCCCCATGGACATCGCAGGAGAGGATCTCCCCCTGATTTTCCATGTGCATGGCGGCAGCCATGGATTTCCCGCCGGGGGCGGCGCAGAGATCCAGCACCCGCATGCCGGGCGCAAGCCCCATCACGTCCACCGACAGCCGTGCCGCCGGGTCCTGCACCTGAAACAGCCCGTCCCGGAAGGCGTCCAGCCGGGCAATATCCCCCGCACCCTTTAACAGGAAACATCCGGGGAGCCACGGGTGGGCTTCCAGCGAAGCGCCCTGCCCTTCCAGTATGCCTTTCAGCGTCTCGGCGTCCGTTTTCAGGGTATTCACCTGAATGCACGTCTCCGGCTGGCTGTTGTCCGCCGCCAGAATGATTCCCAGCTGCCTTCCCACTGACTGCTTCATGAGGTCAACCAGCTCGGCGGGGTGGCTGTAGCGAACGGCATAGTCCGCAGGCGGGGTCAAGGTGTCCTTGTTCCGGAGCATATTCCGCAGTACGGCGTTGCAAAGCCCCGCCTCCCGCTGGGAAAACTGGGATTTTGCCTGCTTCACCGCTTCATTCACCGCTGCGGCGTCCGGCACCCGATCCAGCATGGTGATCTGATAGACCGCCAGCCGGAGGATATCCCGCAGAGCGGGCTGCAAATGCTTCCGCCCGGTGAGAAAGTCGTCGATATAATAATCCAGCAGCGCCTGATTCTGCAATACGCCGCAGCACAGGGTGGTACAGAGGGCAGCGTCCTTGCGGCTAAGCTGCGCCCGTGCGATCTGATCCTTCAATACCGCATCCGACCAGCCGCCTTTAGTACGGCAGATTTTCAGCGCCTTCAGCGCCGCTTCTCTTGCAGGCATATGCTTCGCTCCTTAGTCTTCTATGGTAATGGGATGGCCCCGGAGATAGTCGGCGCAACGCATCCGCTTGCCGCCCTGAGCCTGAACCTCCTCCACCAGCAGCACGCTTCCGCCGCCGCAGGCCATTTCCAGCCCCTTCTTGGTGACCGCCACCGGGGTTCCGGGGGCTTTTTCCGTGGTTTTCTCCACTGGACGGACGGAAAAGACCTTACAGGGCTTCCCGCCCAGCTCCATGGTAGCAACCGGCCACGGGATCAACCCCCGTACCTGACAGGAGATCTCTCTGGGAGACTTGTTCCAGTCGATGGGCGACATGTCCTTGTTCAGCATGGGGGCATAGGTGGCCTTGTCCGCATCCTGAGGGGTGCGCTGTGCCGTGCCGTTTCCAATGGCGGTGACCGTGCGGCTAAGCAGCTCCGCGCCGGTTTCCGACAGCTTTTTTGTCAGAGTTTCGGTGGTATCCGTATCCTCGATGGGGGTTACGATCCGGTCGATCATGTCCCCCTCGTCCATCCCGGCGGAGAGATACATGGCGGTCACGCCGGTTTCGGATTCTCCATTCAGAATACTCCACTGAATGGGACCTGCGCCCCGAAGATGGGGCAAAAGGCTGGCGTGGATGTTGATGCAGCCGTACCTGGGAATGTCCAGCACCGTCTGGGGCAAAATTTTTCCATAGGCCACCACGCAGATCAGCTCCGGCTGGAGCTGGCGCAGCTGCTCTACCACCGCCTCGTCCCGGAAGCTCCGGGGCTGGATCACAGGAATGCCCTTTTCCACCGCAAACTCCTTCACCGGGGAGGCGGTCAGCTTCATGCCCCGGTTCTTGGGGGTGTCGATTTTGGTATAGACGGCGGCAATTTCATGCCCGTCCGCATAAATCCGCTCCAGACATGCCCGTGCGATCTCCGGGGTACCCATGTAGACAATTCTCAAGCTTCTTCCTCCTCGCTGCCCGGCTCCGGCTCTCCGGCCGCCTCCATCTCCTGCAGCTCCTCCTCGGTGAGGATCTTGGAGGCCCGGTCTACGAACAGGATGCCGTCAAGATGCTCGCACTCATGGACAAAGCAGCGCCCGATCAGGCCGGAATCGGTGTCGGTAAACACATTGCCGTTCCGATCCATGGCGCGCACCGTCACGGTCATGGGACGCTTTACCACGCCCCATACGCCGGGCAGGCTCAGGCAGCCCTCCAGCCCCTCCTGCTCGCCCTGCGTGTCGATGACCTCCGGGTTGACCAGCTCCAGAATGGTGCCGTCCTCCTTTTCAATGACCACGATCCGGCGGAGAATGCCCACCTGCGGAGCGGCAAGGCCAACGCCGCCGGAATCCTTCAGGGTGTCCACCATATCGTCGATCATGGTATGCAGCCGCTTGTCGAAAACCGTCACCGGACGGGACTTCTTTCTCAGGCTCTCCTCATCGGTATCTTTTTTCAAAATCGTTCTCAGTGCCATTATAGTTTCCTCCCGATCAGTCCATGGGGTTCACGTCCACGGACACAGAAATTGTTTTATTTGCGATATCCTTCTTAAACCAGACCATCAGGCTCGAAAGAATGTTCCGAAGGGGTCTGGTGTTTTTTCCAAGCAGCGTCAGCTGATAGCGGTAGCGGTTCATGACCCGCACCACTCTGGCGGGGGTCGGCCCCATGACCATAAGACGGGAGCCCTGATAATTCCGGAGATTTGCCTCCAATGCCTCCCGGAAGCGCATGGCCCCATTGGCGGCGTCCCGCTCAAAGCCCGCCAAGAAGCTCACCACCAGCACGTCACCATAGGGCGGACAGCCCTGCAGCTGCCGCAGGGGCAGCTCCGTTTCATAAAAGGCGTCATAGTCCTGACTGGCGGCCTGCAACAGCACCTGATTCTCCGGGGTCATGGTCTGAATCACCGCACGGCCTGCCGCAGTGCCTCGTCCGGCTCGTCCTACCACCTGCGTGATTTTGGAGAAGGTGTTTTCCGCCGCCCGATAGTCATCGGTATACAGGGAGCTGTCTCCATCCAGTACCCCCACCAGCGTCACATTGGGGAAATTCAGCCCCTTGGCGACCATCTGGGTGCCGATAAGCACCGGGATCTTTTCCTTCTGGAACCGATCTAAAATCGCCTCATGGGGATTGGAGGCGCTGACGGTATCCGCATCCATGCGGATAGTTTTCACCTGTGGCCACAGGGCCTTGAGTTCCTGCTCCACCCGCTGGGTGCCGGTACCCACCTGCCGATAGGCGGTGCCGCATTCCGGGCAGCTTCCCGTTGCCGGTTCGGAGTAGCCGCAGTAGTGGCACATGAGCCGGTCATTGGCGGAGTGATAGGTCAGGCTGACGCTGCACCGGGGACAGCCGGGGACATGTCCGCAGATGGGGCAGAGCATGGTTCGGCTGGCTCCACGGCGGTTGAGATACAGAATCGTCTGCTGTCCGGCCCGAAAATTCTGCTCCATCTCCAGCCGCAAAGTTTCGCTGATGGAGGTGGCGTTGCCCGCCTGAAGCTCCTGCTTCATGTCCGCCATGATGACTCTGGGCAGCGCACCGCCGTTATAGCGCTGCCGGAGCGTAACCAGATGGTACACCCCAGATTTTGCCAGAAACATGGTAGAAATGCTGGGTGTGGCGGAGCCGAGAATCACGCCTGCCCCCTCTCTCGCACCCCGCCAGATGGCGACCTCTCTGGCATGATACCGTGGGTTCATTTCGGATTTATAACTGCCCTCATGCTCCTCATCCAGAATGATCAGGCCGAGATTTTTAAGGGGGGCGAACACCGCCGAGCGGGTCCCCACCACCACCGTGGCCTGACCGGAGCGAACACGCTTCCATTCGTCGTAGCGCTGCCCGGTCTGAAGGGCGCTGTGGAGCACCGCAACCCGATCCCCAAACTGCCCCATGAATTTCTCCAGCAGCTGCGGGGTCAGGGCGATCTCCGGCACCAGCACCAGCGCCGTTTTCCCCATCTCCAGCACACTGGAGATCAGGCGGATATACACCATAGTCTTGCCGCTGCCGGTGACGCCGTAGAGCAGCGACACGGACTTTGGCTCCGTGAGATAGCCGGAAAGCTGCGTATAGGCCGCCTGCTGCTCCGGCTTTAATACGATCTCCGGGGCGGGGACGCCATCCGCCAGCTTTGGCCTGCGGAATACCTCCCGGTGGCTCAGGGTGAGATACCCGGCCTTTTCCAGCGCATTCACCGTGGCATTGCCTGCGCCGGTGAAATAGCAAAGCTCCTTCACCGAACAGCTGCCCACCACCGCCAGCATTTCCAGCAGCGCCTTTTGCAGGGGCGCACGCTTTTTCGTGGCTGCATAGCGCTCCGCCTCCTGAGGAGATACCGCAAGGGTAGCGACCTTTTCGGTCTTGTCCCCAACATTGCGGATGAGACTGCCCTCGGAGATCACATAGTTCCGGTTTTGCAGCCGCCGAAGCCCCTCCTCCAGCGCATCCTTGTCCATGTATTTTTTCAGCTGGTCCAGTTCGGCTCTGCCGCCCAGTGCCTGAAGCTGCTGCCCCAGCGCCGCGGCCTGTGGACTTTTGGGAAAGCGCGCCGGAAAATCCGCCGTTTCCCCTGCCGCCGTCAGCACCAGCTGATTCTTTGTATGGAACCACAGTCCCGCCGGAAGCATCGCTCGCACTGCGTCAAAAAATGTGCAAAAATACCGCTCCCGCAGAAACGCAGCCAGCCGCAACATGGTTTCATCCAGCACCGGCTGCTCATCCAATACGCTCTCCACCGGCTTGAGGGGGTACTCCGGGGGATACTCCAGCGTTTCCACCGCTAAGACCAGTCCCTCGCTGCGGCGGTTTCCCATTCCAAAAGGAACGGAAACCCGCACGCCCGCCATGCAGCGTTCCTCCAGTGCCGGAGGAACCAGATAATCATAGGGCTTATCAATGGCGTACACAGCGGCAGCCACAACGATTCTTGCGATATTCAAGCTGCCGCCTCCCCCCTATACGGCAAATGCCCCCCGCCGCACACCTGCCACCCAGATGCGGCGCGAGGCATTGCGGGTTTTCATCTGCCCACTGCTCAGCGCAGATATTCTTCCTTCACAGCCGCTACGATCTTGCCGTCGGCAATCTCATCAATGGCCTCGCTGACCGCCATCTTCTCGGAAGGAAGCTTGAATTCCTCCTCCTCAATGGCAACCTGACGCGCCCGGCGTGCAATGACGTTGACCAGCAGATAACGGCTGGGAACGCTTTTGAGCATCTGCGGCACGGGTGGATAGAGCATCATAATAATTCCTCCATTTTTAACAAATCAGACAGTCTATCAGCGCGGAGCTTTTCAGCAGTGAGAATGCTGTCGATTGCGTGTACGGCGTGCTCCGGGGTATCGATGAGCACAATAAAATCATAGAGTAGCGCCATTTC
>CAJKSU010000015.1 GCA_905202605.1 uncultured Eubacteriales bacterium | reverse complement strand
GAAAGGCGAAAAGGGAGACCCTGGCAGGGACGGCGAACCGGGCGCAACCGGCGCGGCGGGCCCGCAGGGCGAGAAAGGCGAAAAGGGAGACCCTGGCAGGGACGGCGAACCGGGCGCAACCGGCGCGACGGGGCCGCGGGGTGAAAAAGGCGAAAAGGGCGAGACGGGACCTCGGGGACCGCAAGGCCCGCAGGGGCCACAGGGGCCACAGGGGCCACAGGGGCCGGCGGGCGTGACGTTCAGCCTGAGCGGCACGACGCTGACGATTACGATGACGTGAGAAAAAAGGGCAAATCGACAAAACAGGAGGGTGAACGCCTTTGATTCGGGCGGAGACGGCCATCCGCACGGCGCGGGGATGGATCGGGACGGATTATGGGACGATAGACTGCATCAACCTCATCAAGAAGGTCATCCGCACCGGCGCGGGCGGCGACAGGCACTACACGACGGCGGGCACGAACGCGCTGTGGGACAGCGACGGCAAGCGCAGCAGATACCGCGATTTGACGTGGAAGCAGGCGGGGATTTCCGGCGCGAAGCCGGGGATGCTGGCGTTCATGGGCGTGGGCACGGGAGACGTGAATCACGTCGGGCTGGTGACGGAGCGGGGCACGATCATCCACTCAAGCAAGAGCCGGGGCGGCGTGGTCGAAACCGGGCTGACGGAAAAGGCGGGGTGGAACGGGCTGGGCATACATCGGATGATCGTAGCGGAAGGAGGCGGCGACAAAGGCGCCGAATACGGGGATGTCATCGTCTGCGCAGGGGGAGGCCTACGGATGCGGACAAAGCCGAACGGGCGATACATGCAGATGATCCCGGACGGAACGCGGCTCGCCGTGCTGGAGGAAAGAAACGGCTGGCTGCGCGCGGTGTATCGGGGACACACGGGCTGGATCAGCGGGACATACTGCTGCAAGGCCGGAGAGGATTAAAGAGGGGGAACACAGATGGAAGAAAAGACGATGCAGGTGATGAAGGGTGTGAAGCCGAACGCGGTGAGCTGGATCGGCGCGCTGATCGGCGCGGCGCTGGCGTGGTGGACGGGCTTGCCGCCGCTGGCGCAGGCGCTGCTCATCGTGCAGGGCGCGGACATCCTGACCGGGCTGCTGTGCGCGGTGACGGGGAAATCCCGCAAGACGGAGAGCGGGAAGGTCTCCTCCGGCGCGCTGCTGATGGGCGTGATGAAGAAGGGGCTTGAGTGGCTGGTGGTCGGCGTTTGCGTGAGCGTGGGCAACGGACTGGGGATGGCGAGCGTCTGCGGCGCGGCGATGACCTACATGATCGCCACGGAGTTGGTGAGCTTGATTGAAAATTTGGAGATTTTCGGGCTGAATGTGCCGCTGCTGGGGAAGCTGCTGGACGTGGCGCAGGGAGACGGCGAGGAAGGGAGAGCGCAGAGGCGGCAATAAGCAATAAGTCGCGCGGGCGATGGAAGGCGAGCGCCCGGCGGGATGGCGCGGTTTTGGGGCGGAAAACGAAGAGATTTTAGGATTCGAACCATTAAACGAAAAAAAGGGTTGACAAAATCATCCGGCTATTCTATAATAGGTTTCGCTGGTTCAAGCAGACTGGAGAGATGGCCGAGTGGTTTATGGCGCTGGTCTTGAAAACCAGTGATACCGCAAGGTACCGGGGGTTCGAATCCCTCTCTCTCCGCCATTTTTTATGGCGAATTTCATAGCGTATCGGTCATGCAGAAGTACCCAAGAGGCCGAAGGGGCTCCCCTGCTAAGGGAGTAGGCTGCGGTAAGCGGCGCGAGGGTTCAAATCCCTCCTTCTGCGCCATAGTAAGTACCAGCTTTTGATACAAAGGCTGGTACTTTTCTTTTACCCCATGGTGGCTCAAAAGCCCTTATGGCAAAGGGTTTTCAGACATTTTCTTGAAAAGGCATCCCGAGACAATCATCATTCCGATCACGCAAACAGGCGCGGAAGGCAAAATTGCTTTCCTCGCCTGTTTTTTTTACCCCATTTCAGTCAAAATGGCGTATTCTTGAGTTTTGTCAAATCATTTACGGCTTCTTAATAGCATCCTTTTATGATAAACCTGGCCTTTCCGCTCGCCATACTACAGGGGCATTCTCATTTTCCGGGTTCGGAACTCTACCGGAGAACAATGAAAGTACTGTCCGAATACGTGAGTAAAATGTTTGGCAGAAGGAAAGCCAACAGCCTGTGCGATCTCTCGAACCTTGAGTTGAGTATCGGAGAGCAGTTTTGCGGCGTTTTCCATACGAATCCGCAAAAGGGTTTGAGAATAGCTGGAACCCATTTCCCGGTGAAAAACCGTGCTCAGATAGGCGGCGGTCACCCCTAATTCTTCAGCCACAGAAGTCAGGCTAATCGGCTCGGCATAATGGTTTAAGATGTATTCCTGCGCTTTTTGTACCAACCCGTTTCTTACTGCTGTCTGCACAGATGTGGAAATCCCTTGTTCACGCTGATTGGATGCAACCTGAATCGCCATCAGAGACAGAGCGGCAGAAAGCTCCTCTTCATTAATCGGCTTGAGCAAATAGTCTGAGATATTCAGCCGAACCGCAGTACGGGCATAATCAAATTCATCATAGCCGGAAAGGATCAAAATGGGAATGTTTTTCTTTTTTTCGCGCAGAATGCGCGCCATCTCCAATCCATCCATAACCGGCATCCGAATATCAGTCAAAACACCGTCAAAGTTTTCTTTTTGCAGTTTTTCCAGAGCTTCCGCGCCATCGCAGGCTATATCGGCGGTTTCCCATTCCGGGCAGAAATTTGTCAGATTGGCGGCAAGATACTCCCGCATCAAATCCTCATCCTCAACGATCAATGCGCGGTACATAGGCTTCTCCTTTCGGCGGCAGGCGGAGCGTTACGCAAGTACCCTGTCCTCTTTTCGTTTCAAAACGCAGACCATATTCCGGGCCAAAGCGTAATTGAACACGACGGGCAATGTTGACCAAGCCCACGCCGCCTTCCTGTTTTTCGGGATCGAACGTTGACTGAGCCAGCGCTTCCTGAAGATGACGTTCTTTTTCTTCTTCCATTCCAAGCCCATTATCTTGGACACACAGCAAAAGAGCTTCTGCGGTTTCTTCTAACGTGACGGTAATCTGGGCTCCTCCACGTTTGGGTTCACACCCGTGAACCAAAGCGTTTTCAACAATCGGCTGGATCGTAAGAGCGGGAAGAAGATAGGTTTCCCACGCTGTTACATCCGGAAGCGTGTATTGCAAACCGCGATAGCGCTTTTGTTGCAAAGACAGATAACTCTCCACCAGCTTCATCTCGGCGCGCAGGCTGATTTCCCGTCCGGCGTTGACCATGCCGCGAAGGAGCGTGGCCAGCATCGCTATGCTTTGAACAGCCTCTTCGCTTTGATCTGTTTTAATCAGCAGATGAATGGTATTTAGCGCGTTAAAAAGAAAATGAGGTTGAATTTGATTGCAAAGCGCCGTATATTGAGCTTCTTTTTCCAAATAACGCGCTTCGTAAATCTGCCGTGTAAGAAGGTCGTTACGCGCCGTTTGTTCCTGGATTTGGGCCAGCATATTATTGAAAGAATCCGCCAGATAAGAAAACTCGTCGTGTCCGCCAGAAACGGCGCGAACCGTCAGATCGCCGCTTTGAGCGGTATGCATCAGCTGCGTGATGTGAAACATGGGTCGCAGGAAAACCCTTACCAATGGAATAGAAACCGCTACGCCCAGCACTGCGCACAGCAGTGCAAAAGCCAAAGCCTTGTTTCTTGCACTTTCAGCAGCCGCTGTTAATACATGCATGGAATGTACATCAATAATACGCCAGTCCGTTGTGCGGAGCCGCTGAGAATGAACCAAATATTCTTGGCCCTCCAGACGAAATGAAAAATCTTCGATATTTGATTCAAATGGATGCGAGGTATTTAGCGCAGCGGCCAGCTCAGCCTGCCCCGTTTGATTATTGCTATACATCTGGTTCCCAGCATCGTCCCAAATGAATAAAGCTCCGCCCACCTGGATTCCCGCCCTGTCACAAACTGCTTTAATTCCCTGATAGTTGGCGTCGACCCGAATGACCCCTACCGGGTTGGAGCTGTTGCTCATGCTGTTGATTCGCTGAACAACACTGAAAACCTCCAAAGCGCCTCGCCCCGCTCCTTCATGATGAGCAGGCAGAAAAACTGCCGTATGGCTGCTCAAAGCCTGCTGGTACCATTCCTCCTTGGAATAGCCATCCAACGCGGAGCCCACACGCGTTTTACTGCTGGAATAAACGCCATTGCTGAGAATATATGCTCTGAGGATGTCGCTTCGCGGAAGCGTCATTACTTCCGTCAGATAATCTTCGATGATCCGTTGTTTGTTCAGCCTTTCAGCTGCGGTAGCGGGCGTACTTTCCAGCTGCTCCATCACGCGCTTGTTATAATAGGGAGAAAGGCAGAGACGAAACAATTCATCTATATAGGTATCCAAATTGATGCTTAGCTGCTCCAAAAGCTGGCGCGTCGATTGGGTGCTTTGAGCGATCAAATCGTTTCGATAGCTTCGATCACTGAGAATCGTCGCAGCAGAAACAGAAACAAGAATCAGAACGGAAATCATCAAAAATAGTTTCTGCTTTACGCTTCCTTTCAGCATTGCGCCCACCCCTCTATCATTATAGCTATTTTTAATTCGGAAAGCAATGCACCGAAAACACCATCTAAAAAAGAAGAACCATTTTCTAAAGAATACGGTATTTCTCTTTTGTAAATATGTTCTATAATAAATTACAGAAGAGGTTCAGTGCTTCTAAAATGCTGAACCCAAAAAGGAGGAGCAAACATGAAACGTACACTAACATGGTTGCTGACGCTGGTTCTCTGCCTGACGGCCTGTTCGGCGGTTGCCGAAACGAAGGTGAGTTTTTTCACCGGCAAGATTGAAACCATCGATTTACTCAACGAAATCATTGATGGTTTTAACGCAGCCAATCCCGGCATTGTAGTGGAGCAGGAATACCAGAACGATGCCAGTTCTATCATCAAGGTGAAATTCGCCAGCGGTGAAGTGCCCGACGTGATGACCACGTATGAGCAGGAATTCGTGGATCAGGGCAAGTACATGGATCTGAGCGACATGAACGAATGGTGGGATCGCCTGATTCCCTCCATGCGGGAAAGCTGCACGGATTTGAAGACCGGCAAGCAGTATCGCGTCTGCACCAATATGACCATGGCCGGTTTCTTCTACAACAAGGAAATCTTCAACGAGCTGGGACTGACCCCCGCGACTACCTGGGATGAATTTGTACAGAACCTGACCGTGATTCATGAAAAAAAGCCTGACGTAGATCCGTGGTTTATCTTTGGCAAGGAAGCCTGGCATCTGGGACATTTGATTGAGTTCATTCCCCACGGCTATCTCAAGCAGAGCTTAGGCGCGTTGGAATGCAAAACCGCCATGCTGAATAACGATTCTGCCAAGCTGAACTTTGGCGCTGCGGATGGCTGTATGGCCGTGTTTGCCCAGAACCTGCTGGATCTCCAAGCGAAAGGCCTGATCAACGAAGACGTGCTTACCGCCACCAGCGACAATTGTGTCGAAGCCTTCGTCACCGGTAAAGCCGCTATGTTCTCCAATGGAATGTGGGCGCTTTCCGGAATTCTGGAAGCGAATCCTGATATGGCGGATAAGATCGGCTTCGCGCCCTATCCTGCCTATATGCCGGACAGTCAGCCTGTGGTGCTTTGCGCTGAGGACAGCGGCTATTCCATCTCTGCAACCACCAAAAATGACGATGCAGCTAAGGCGTTCCTGAGCTATCTGTTCAGCGCCGAGAATCAGAAGAAATACGCCGAAGCATTGGGTTCTCCCAGCGCGTTTACAGATGTAGACGCCGAATGGGCTCCTAAGGCCTTCGCCGAGGAAGTCAACGCTGCTTTGAGCAGTGCTGTGAACATTGGCTTCACTAACGAAAAACCCGCAGGCTTTAGCGGTGATGACGCTGGTCGCATGGTACAGGATCTGTTGGCCGGAACCTATGACGCGCAGAGCTTTGCCCAAGCGTATGAAAAAGCCTGGAATGAAGGTTTCTAACCGAAACTAAGGTCTGATAAAACGTTGCAGGGAGACGTTTGGGAGCTTTCCGGCTTCCATCCAAGCGAAAGGGCGAAAGCCTTATGGGGTTGGCGACGTCCTCCCTGCAACCTTTTTATTCCTTTGTAAAGGATGATTGTTGTCATGAAGCTGAAGCGAAAAGACCTGACACAGTGGATGTCTCTGCCTGCCTTACTTTTGTACGGCTTGTTTTTCGTCTACCCCTTACTGAAAGGAATCGGAATGAGTCTGACAGACTGGGATGGCATGGGCGAAGCACAGTTTGTCGGTTTTGCCAATTTTACTCGTTTCTTTCAGGATGCCCGCGCCATGGGCGATATCCGAACAACGTTAATCTTTGCGGCGGGAAGCGCCATTCTGCTCAATCTGGTTGGCCTTGGCTATGCTTTTTTAATGGAAAAGCCTTTTCCATGCCGCAGTCTGGCACGGGTCATCATCTATCTGCCTGCCATCATCAGCCCGCTGATTATGGGATATATCTGGTATTTTCTGCTTCAGCCAGGCAGAGGGTTCCTGTATTACGCTGCCCGGCAGTTGGGCACAGCGTTCTTTCTGGGAAAATGGATGAGCAGCTATCCCGCCACGATGGCGGTTCTCATTTTTGTGAATGTATGGCAATATGCGGGAATGACCATGATCATTTATCTGGCGGGACTGAAAAGTATTTCCGGCGATATCAGGGAGGCCGCCGTAATGGACGGAGCCAATGCGTGGCAACGCTTTACTCGCGTAACGCTTCCGCTTCTGATGCCTTCCATTCGCATCAACGTAGTAACGAACATCATAGGATCTTTATCCGTTTTTGATATTATTATGGCGCTCACAGAAGGCGGTCCCGGATATTCTACCGAAAGCCTGAGCATTTATATCATGCGTATGTGCTATGGCAGCCGCACGGGATATTCCACCGCTGTGGCAATGATTTTGTTCCTCATCATTCTTCTGCCGGTTCTCATTTCCCTCCGGCTGACCAGGGAAAAGGAGTGAGCTTAATGAAAGAAAAGAAGACGCTTCGCTTTTTCCGGATGTTTCTTGTTGCCGTCATTTGTGTTATGTGCCTGATTCCATTTTATGTGCTGCTGGTTTTATCTCTGAACGAACCGTCGCGCGTGTTTTATGAGGGCAACATCTTTGTGCCCACCTTTACTTGGAGCAACTACGGGGCTGCTTGGGCGAAAAGCCGTGTAGGTCAAGCGATGATTAATTCCGCTATCATTACCTTTGGCACACTGAGCCTGACCATTGTGCTTGGCGGAATGGCGGGCTACGCCATCGCCCGGCGCAACACCGCTTACAACAAATTTGTTTTTTCTCTGCTGATTGGCTGCATGATGATTCCCGGAATCATCAATACGGTGCCGCTTTATACTTTGATGCGGAGGATCGGCGCAGTTAATACGCTGTGGGGAATGGTTCTGGTTTGTTCCGCATTGGCCATGCCATCGGCGGTATTCATCTATACCACCTTTATACGCGCATTGCCCATAGAACTGGATGAAGCGGCAGAGGTAGACGGTTGCACAGGCTTTCGTGCTTTTTGGAAGATTATCTTTCCTGTTTTGAAACCAGCTACTGCAAGTTTTGTAATTCTGAACGGTTTTGGTGTATGGAACAATTATGCGCAGGCGGCTTTTTTCCTGCAAAGCAGGGATAAACAGAACATTCCTCAGGCCATGAGCGTTTTCTTCCAGCAGTTTGGCGGGGCAAAATGGCATTTGATGGCTGCAACGGCCGTGATCGCCATTATTCCCGTTGTCGTCATATTTCTGATTTTTCAGCGGCAGTTTATGGAAGGCTTGACGGAAGGAGCGGTAAAGGGATGAATGAACTTAGTACGTTCAAGGGCCGATACGAACCTGGCGAACCAATCAAGCTGCATTTGATCCATCAGACACCGGCTGACCATCTGAAATGGAGCCTTTTCCATTTGGAAAAAGAGCTTCAACAGGGAACAGAGCCGATTTCCGGCTGTGATTTCTGCTTCTGTCTGCCGCCCCTTCAGGCAGGCGGATATGGGGTGGAAATCACCCTGTGTACAAAGGAGCATTCTTTGGGATGTCTGCAAACGGCGGTAAACGTGGGTGGAAGCGTGGTACGCTATGGCTTTCTCAGCGACTTTTTGCCGGAAGATGACCGTGATGTGGAAGCTCTGGCAAAGTATCATATTGACCATGTGCAATTTTATGACTGGTCCTGGCGGCACGATACGCTGGTAGCCCCAAGCGATCAATATCAGGATATGATGGGCAAGAAGAATCAGCTTTCGGTCATACGTCAAAAGATCGCTGCCTGTCACGAACGGGGAATGCTGGCTATGGCCTACGGCGCGGTGTATGCCGCCAGTCGTTCCTTTTGGGAGCAGCACCGCGATTGGGGGTTGTACGGTGCGACTGATCACCCCATGACTTTTATCGATACGTTCTATTATATGGATCTGGAGAGCCCCTGGCGGCTGCGTCTGATGGAGCAATACCGCAGCGCCATCACACAATGTGGATTTGACGGAATCCACATGGATACCTATGGAGAGCCTAAAAAAGCACACAATGTACGGGGAGAACTTCGCTGCTTGGAACAGGAGTTTGCGCCTCTCATCGAGGATACCGGCGCTTTCCTGAGGGACTCCGGGATAACGACACCCCATCTGATTTTTAACAATGTGGGAACCTGGCCGGTAGAAAAAACGCGCGATGCTTCGCAGGACGCAGTTTATATGGAGCTGTGGGCTCCGATGGATCGTTACCGGCATCTGCGTCAGGCAGCGCAGCTAAGCGAAAACCGCCCCTGCGTTTTGGCTGCTTATCCTGCACCCTTTCGAACCGATACGCCGGAGCGCGCCCTATATAGCGAGCTTTTCCTCTCTTTTGCGATCGCGCTTTTGGGAGCGACACAGCTCTTCTTGGGAGAAAACAATGCCGTTGTCACCCAGGGTTACTACGCGGACTATTCACTTTTGAATCCTGATCAGCAAAAGTGGATCAAACGTTATCAGGATTTTTTTGTCCGTTACGAGGAACTGCTGTATAACAGCACCATGCGCGATGTAACATGGACTCATTGTGGCGGCGATAACCTGGAATACCGTTTTGAATTTCCTTTTTCTGTGGACGGAGAGGCTGAGAAAATATGGCTTACGCTGCGTGAAAACGAAAGCTATAAGCTGATAGGGCTGATCAATTTGTGCGGGAATGACGACGATCATTGGAATGCCGGCAAAGATGCGCCTGTCGAGCAAAGAAGTCTGACGGTTCACGTTCTGGCGGATTCCCCCTGCGGCGTATGGTACGCTTCTCCGGATATGGAAAACGGTCATTCCCTACCGTTGACATTCAAAAAATGCAATACGAATTTAGGAAACGAAATCACCTTTGTAGTCCCGAAACTGATCAATTGCGGCGTTGTATGGATTGAACTTTGAGCGCTTTTTCCATGTACAAGCTGCAGTCTAAAGAGGTGGAATGAAGATGAATTACCAAATAACCGGCAACGAATACATCTCCCTGCCCACCCTCCGGGAAAGTGACGGCGCGGCGGAGGGCGTTACCTTTCTGTACATGCAGGTCAAGGGGCTGCTGGAGCTGCGCGGCAAAGCCGGGCTGATTCGCCCTTATATGGAGGCTGAGGGGCAGCGATTGCCGCTGCATCCAAAGTGGACGCGGGAGCATTGTTGGATTCCCGGCTTTACGTCGGAGGAGCGGACGTTTCGCTTTTCGTGCGTTTATTTAACGCCCATCGGCGAGCGCGGCTTTATGGTGCGGCTCGTGCTGGAAAACACGGGAGACGCCCCGCAGCAGGTGCGTTTTGGCGTTGAAGGCGAATGGAGCCAAACACTGCATGAAATCAACGAAACGACGGAGCTGAACGCCGGGCGCGAAGCGTATGAATCCGGCTGGAATCATATGTTCATCTTCAGCCAGAAGCCGGGGCTGCCGTTGTTTGCCTTCGCGCCCTGTGTGGCCGATCCGCAGCAGTTTGCGCAGATTGACCAACATGCCGAATGGACGCGCGACGGCTTTGCCTATGATATTTATCGGACGCTGATCTTGCAGCCCGGCGAAAAGGCTGTGCTGGATATTCCCTGGGGCGTGGGCTATGATGGCGTGGCCGCCGCGACCAGCGCCAAGGAGCTGCTTCGTCAGGGCTTTGAGGCAGTGCACGAGCGCACCGTCCGCTGGCTGGTTGCGCGGGAAAAACGGCTGGCTGATTCCAGACTCAGCGAAATCCTGAATACCAATCTGTTCTTTGCTTTTTTCTATGCCTCCGGGCGCACCATCGATACGGAAGAGCTGTGCCTGATGACCAGCCGCAGCCCGCGGTATTATGTCTCCGCCGCTTATTGGGACAGGGACAGCCTGCTGTGGGCCTTTCCGGCCATTCTGACGGTGGACGCGGCCTATGCGCGGGACATTTTGACCTATGTGTTCACCCGCCAGGCGCGCAATTTCGGCGTGCACAGCCGCTATATCGACGGCACCATGCTGGAGCCGGGCTTCGAACTGGATGAGCTTTGCGCGCCGGTGATCGCCCTGAATCGCTATGTGGAGCAGACGGGCAACCTTGCCTTTGCAAAGCAGGGCGTTGTACAGGCGGGGCTTCAAAGCGTTTTGAGCAGACTGGAAGCCAAAAGGCACCCGGTCATTCCGCTGTATGAAACCTTTCTGCAGCCAACGGATGATATGCACAACTATGTCTACCTGACCTATGACAACGCGCTGGTTTGCTGTGCGATGCGCGCGTTGGCCACGCTGCTGGAGCGGCCCGAGCTGGAGCAGGCCGCCCAGCGCACCCGGCAGGCTGTGTATGCGCACTGCGTCAAGGAGCAGGATGGCAGGCCGTTTTTTGCCTGGTCGGTGGATTTGAACGGCCATTATGATATCTACGACGAGCCGCCGGGCAGCCTGCAGCTGCTGCCGTTCTACGGCTTTTGCGGTGAAGACGATCCTATCTGGAAAAATACGGTTGCCATGATTCGAGACGAAAGCTATCCGCTGTCCTTTGCCGGGCATGCCATCGCGGAAATCGGCTGCAAGCACGCGCCCCACCCGTGGATTTTGTCCATCTGCAACAGCCTGCTCAGCGACCATGCGGAAAGCGCACTGCGGCATCTGCACCGCACGGCCATGGATAACGGCGTGGCCTGCGAAAGTGTGAACGAGGACACGGGTGAATGCGAGACCGGCGAGGCCTTCGCCACCTGCGCCGGGTTCTTGAGTTATGCGCTGTATTGCACCTGCAAGGAAGTATAGCAACAGAAATCATCGTTTGATTCCCCTTGCTTCAAAGTTGAAAAAAATGAACCACTTACAAGATGATTGCGTTTTTCGACGAATCCCATATGGAAGGACAATGGAAGCACATCGAACGCGCATCTCGTTATCCTTTTCATCCCGTGAGTATTTTCGCGGGATTTTTTTATTTTAGTTTTTTCAAACAGGCTGGTTTCTTTCCGCTTTTGGGCTCCCGCTGGGTTTTATAAAGGTGAAGAGGGAGCCACAGCAATAACCCTCTCTAAAAACCGAATAGAGAGGGGGTGAAGTCGGTGGGATCATCCCCTTTAGCCCAGCAGGAAGCCGTGATGATGTTTGACAGCTACTGTAAAACCGTCATTAAGAATTGTGCCAGACGTTATTGGAAAAGGGAGGCGAAGCGTTCAGAGCACGAATATCTTGTAGCAGATGACCAACTTTCTATATATCCCACGGACAAGGATGCTTTTGCTGAAAAGTACATCATTACATGCGGTAATGTTCAGGCGATTTTCCACTGTTTTGCCTTATTTACAGCCGTTGAGCAGCTTAAAGAGAAAGAAAAGACAGTGGTTGTTCTAAAATATTGGGGAGGTTATACAGACAAGTATATTGCACAATATTTATCTGTAACAGAACGCACCGTGCGAAATCTAAAGTCACGCGCATACATTGCTTTAAAAGTAATATTGGAGAAGGAAGATGTTATGGACGATGCTGACCTATGAAATGATTACCAATGCACAGCAAGGAGATCCGTATGCGATGCAGCAAATACTGAACCATTATGCAGGCTATATCAACTATGCGGCCAGTTTTGTACATCCCTACAATTATGGTCGATTGAATCGAGATATTCAAGAACTAATCGAAGCAGATCTTATGGTTGCTATTTTGAAATGGAAGGGTAAAAACGAATGCATGACAGAATAGCGCAAATATGTACATACGACCTGTTCCAGTTTGCCTATATTCCATCGTGGTACGAGCAGCTTTATGAACTGTCCCAGCTGGCCGCGCCGGAATCATGGCGATTCAGGCAGCCATTATATGAAACGCAGAATACAGAAACGCCCATTCTTGAGCGTTATATCAATCAGGTCTTTCGCAAGCAAGCCGTTGATTACAGCTGCGCTCCGGAAGGGCAGGCTGGCCAGATTTTCTATTTCAATCAAGAATTCGCCTGCTTTCATACTGGGCTGAACACCAAGGATTACAAATCTATCTATATGTGCTTCAGCCGCAACAAACGTTTAGATTCGCTGAGAAAATGGTGCTTCAAAGGCTTTGCAACCGGGGACTCAACATGGTTCAAATATGTTCCCATGCTGCCGTCACGGCCTACCTATGCCATACGACAGTGGATGACATACTACGACCCGGAATGGGAGATCCGCGTCAACGCCAGCCATATCCTTGAGGATGAGGAAAACGCGGCGCGGCTCCCGGAATCCATACGCAGCGCGTGGAATCTGCCACTGCTGCTGGAAACAGCAGTGGAATTGGCTCGCCGAAAGGCCATGACGGATTTGAATCTCGCAGTTCCTCAAATTTTTCAAGGCCGTGTGCAGTATCTGCTGCCCATCCATCTGACAAACATGGAGAGACCCGATCTCGCCATGGCGCTGTCGATCATGGAGGGCTACTACATCGGCCATACCTGCCTAACGCTGGAGATGGCCTACCAAAATGCAAGACTACTGGCCCGGCCTACGGCTGGGTGGCTCGCCGAGCTGGTTGAGTGATTCGCCGCAGGCTGGCCGGAAAGGAGTTTTTATGAGCAAGATTATACGCTGCCCCCGATGCAAGGAAACGCTGTTTTTTCTTTGCGTTGGGGGGTCTCTACCCACCTGATCGCGTACTGTAAAGGCTGCAAACTGCCGGTGGAAATCCGGCGCACGCGCTCAGGAAAACTGTATAGCGTCGCATGGAAACGGGACTGAATCCGAGCGAGGGAGGCGATTCTCTTGCCACGACGGTTCATCTGGCCATAACAGCCGCCGCTTGGCTTACGGGTTGCACTCCCGGTAAAGCCCGATTTCCTTGATGGACACGCATTTTTGCAACCAGACCGAGTAACGGACGCCGAGGCAACGGAGTACCACCGCCGGATGACTGCTTTGTTCAAAGCATGCATTCGGCGGTTTTCTTTTTGCTTTGGTATCCGTTGCCCGGCCTTTTTGCATTTTGGAACACGGCAGTACCGCCTGTGCCGCTCCATGCCCCCGGCTCCGAGAACAGGAGCGCGGACATGAGCGGCCTTATTTTCTTTGAGAAAATTTTTCAAATAGGAAATTACCCTTCCTATTTGGCTGTTAGGCTTCAGCCAGAGCCAAAGGAAGGAAGTGATCGACCGTGACGGCAAACGAGCGCCGCGCTGAAATCATGCGCATCATGACAGCGCGGAGACAGGAATCCATGGGTCGTCTCGCGCTGGAACTGGGCGTGACCCGACGTACCATCCGCTCGGATATTACGGCGCTCACGGTCGATTATCCTCTGGAAACACAGCGCGGAAACGGCGGATGTGTCAAGGTAGCGGACTGGTACCATCCCCACCGCAACATCCTCAGCTGCGAACAGCAGCGCGTTCTTTCCGAGCTGATCGGCAACTGCGATGCATATCAGGCCAATGTGCTTCGGCAGATGCTGACGGAATATGGCTCCTTCCAACACAGAACGATGAAAGGAAGATCAGGATGAGCAAAATCAAGCTCCTGCTGGATGTGGTACAGGATGTACGTGCATTGTCAGATAGCCTTCAGGCCGTTGCGGATTTCATTCAGCTGGGCACAGCATCGCCGGAAGAAACGCCCGCACAGCCGGTTGACAGTACGCCGCCCAAGCACACGCAGCCTCAGGTGACCATCGATCAGGTGCGCACGCTGCTGGCCGAAAAGAGCGGCGAGGGCAAGACGCAGGCCGTCAAGGCGCTGCTGTATAAGTACGACGCAGGCAAGCTCTCCGGGGTGAAGCCGGAGGATTACGCCGCGCTCATGGAGGAGGCAAGGAAACTGTAATGCCGGATATCCACGCAAGATTTTCTCCCTCAGCGGCCAACCGCCGCATTCATTGCCCGCCTTCCCTGCTGCTGGAAGAACAGTTTGAAGAGGGCGAGAGCGTATACGCCGCCGAGGGCACGGCAGGCCATGCACTGGCCGAGCACCTGATTCGCAAGCACTTAAAGCAGCGCACCACCCGTCCCACGTCCGAATACTACAAGGACGAGCTGTTGGAAGCGGTGGACGAGTATGTGTCCTTCGTCATTGGCGAAATTGAGGACGCTCGCCGGGAATGCCAGAGCCCGGTGCTTCTGGTGGAACAGCGCATCGACGCTTCCGAGTATGTGGACGGCTGCTTCGGCACAGCGGACATGGTCATCATCACCGATAAGGTTGCCCACGTCATTGATCTCAAGCTGGGCAAGGGCGTGGAGGTTCACGCGGAGGAAAACCCGCAGCTTATGATCTATGGGCTGGGCGTGCTGCACATGGCTGAGGCGCTCTACGACATCGAAACGGTGCGCATGACCATCTTCCAGCCGCGCCTTGGCAATTCCTCCACATGGAGCGTTTCGCCCGAATACCTGAAGCGCTGGGGCGACGAAGTGCTTCGTCCTGCCGGTGCGCAGGCGCTCATCGGCGCAGGCGATTTCTCCGCTGGCACATGGTGCCGCTTCTGCCGTGCCCGAACCCAGTGCCGTGCCCGTGCGGAAAGCTATCTAGCGATGTCCAAAATGGATTTCCGTCAGCCCGCGCTGCTGTCCGATGCGGAGATTTCAGAGATCATTGGCAAGGCGGACGAGCTGTCCAAGTGGGCGGCGGACGTGTACGCCTTTGCACAGGACGAAGCCATCACCCACGGCAAAGCATGGCCGGGCTTCAAGGTGGTCGAAGGCCGCAGCGCCCGCAAGTACACGGACGAAGCCGACGTGGTGCAGGCAGCGACCGCCGCCGGTTACAAAGACATCTACAAGAAAACCCTGATCGGTATTGGCGAGATGGAGAAGCTCATGGGCAAGGAGCAGTTCCGCTCCATCCTCGGCCAGTATGTTACGAAACCCCATGGCAAGCTGACGCTGGTGCCGGAATCCGACCGGCGCGAGGCCGTCACTGCCAGCACCGCCCAAGATGATTTCATGGAGGTATGAAGAAGATGAGTAGCTTTTCCAATCCCAAGAAGGTCATGATCCCGTGCCGCTTTTCCTTCCTGCACTGTTGGGAGCCGGACAGCGTCAACGGCAGCGAACCGAAGTACAGCGTCAGCGCCATTATCCCCAAATCCGATACCAAAACGGTCAACGCCATCAAGGCGGCCATCGAGGTGGCCAAGCAGGAATCCCTGCCCAAGTGGGGCGGCAAGGTGCCCCCGAACCTGAAGCTGCCCTTGCGGGACGGCGATATTGACCGCCCGGAGGACGAAGCATATGCAGGCTGTTATTTCCTGAACGCCAACAGCCGCGAGAAGCCGCAGGTGGTGGACAAGCAGGTGCAGCCCATTCTTGACCAGACCGAGGTGTACTCCGGCTGCTACGGCAGGATCACCGTGACCTTCTATGGCTACAACTCCAATGGCAATCGCGGCATCGCAGCCGGACTGGGGAACATTCAGAAGCTCAAAGACGGCGATTCCCTCGGCGGCAGAGCCAAGGCCAGCGAGGAGTTTGAGCCGGTGGACGACGATGAGGATTTCCTCAGCTGACACACGACCGAGGCGGCGGGTTTCCCATGGCGGTATTCCCGCCGCCCTTTTTCTATGGAGGTGAACCTCATTTGAAACACATCAGCATTGATATAGAAACCTATTCCAGCGTAGACCTGAGCAAATCCTCAGTGTATCGCTACAGTGAAGCGCCTGATTTTGAAATCCTGCTGCTGGGCTATTCGGTTGACGATAGTCCTGTACAGGTAGTGGATCTGGCCAGCGGCGAGCGTATCCCGGCAGAAATCCTCGCGGCGCTTACGGATGAGCGCGTCACCAAGTGGGCGTTTAACGCCAATTTCGAGCGCGTGTGCCTGTCCCGGTATCTGGGAATGCCGAACGACGAGTTCCTCGACCCGGCACAGTGGCGCTGCACCATGATCTGGTCGGCATACATCGGCCTGCCTCTGTCCCTGATGGGCGTGGGTGCGGCGCTGGCGCTGGATAAGCAGAAGCTGAGTGAAGGCAAGGAGTTGATCCGCTACTTCTGCCAGCCCTGCGCCGCCACCAAAGCAAACGGCGGTCGCACCCGCAACCTGCCGCAGGACGCGACGGAGAAATGGACGCTTTTCAAAGCGTATAACCTGCGGGACGTGGAAACGGAGATGGGCATTCAACAGCGCCTGCGCCGGTATCCCGTGCCGGAGGACGTGTGGGAACAGTACCATCAGGATCAGGAGATCAACGACCGGGGCATCGCCATCGACCGGCAGCTGGTGGAAAACGCCATTCAGATGGACATGCGCTCCCGCGCCGAGCTGACGGAGCAGATGCAGAAGCTGACCTGCCTTGAAAATCCCAATTCCGTGCAGCAGATGAAAAAGTGGCTGGCCGAGCACGATGTGCTCACCGAAAGCCTCGGCAAAAAACAGGTGACGGCACTGCTCAAGGATTGCCCGCCTGATCTGAAAGAAGTGCTCATTCTGCGGCAGCAGCTGGCCAAGTCCAGCGTGAAAAAGTATATCGCCATGCGCAATGCCGCCTGTGCGGACGGGCGTGTGCGCGGCGCGTTCCAGTTCTACGGAGCCAATCGCTCCGGGCGCTGGGCTGGACGCAACGTGCAGCTGCAGAACCTGCCCCAGAACCACATGGAGGAGCTGGCCGAAGCCAGAGAACGTGTGCGGTACGGCGATTACGAAGCTGTTCAGCAGCGGTACGGCTCTGTGCCGGATGTGCTGTCCGAGCTGATTCGCACCGCCTTCATCCCCAGCGCAGGCAAAAAGCTCATCGTCAGCGACTTCAGCGCGGTGGAAGCCCGCGTGATCGCGTGGCTGGCCGGTGAGCAGTGGCGCATGGAGGTGTTCGCGCGCGGCGGCGATATTTACTGCGCCTCTGCCAGCCAGATGTTCGGTGTGCCGGTGGAAAAGCACGGCGTTAACGGCCATCTTCGTCAGAAGGGCAAGATCGCCGAGCTGGCCCTCGGCTACGGCGGTTCGGTGGGCGCACTGAAGGCCATGGGCGCATTGGAAATGGGCTTGACCGAGGAAGAATTACCGACTCTGGTCAGGCAGTGGCGCAGCGCCAACCCGCACATCACCCGGCTGTGGTGGGACGTGGATGAGGCGGTTATGACGGCGGTGCGTGATAAAACCTCCACCTATGCCCACGGCATCCGCTTTCATGTACAGTCCGGAATGCTGTTCATTCATCTGCCCTCCGGCAGAGACCTGTGTTACGCCAAGCCCCGGATCGGCGAGAACCAGTTCGGCTCTCCGGCTGTGACCTATATGGGCGTGGGCGTGACGAAAAAGTGGGAGCGCATCGAGTCCTACGGCCCCAAGTTCGTGGAAAACATCGTGCAGGGCATCAGCCGCGACCTGCTGTGCTACGCCATGCGCACGCTGCGCTTCTGCGATATCGTGGCGCACGTTCACGATGAAATCATCCTCGAAGCCGATCCCCGTGTATCTCTGGACGCTGTCTGTGAGCAGATGGGCAGAACGCCGCCATGGGCGAAAGGGCTGGTGCTCCGGGCGGACGGCTATGAGTGTGCATTTTACAAGAAGGATTAAGGAGGCGCACATGCGATTTTCAAAATACAACCACGAAGGCTACCATGACCCCACGGTGTACGAGGCGTTCACCGGCATCGAAAAGGAACGCAAGCAGGAAAAGCAGGCGGTAAAACAGCTGCGGGCAAGCTATGCCGTCTACCGGCCTATCGTGTATATCTGTTCCCCTTACGCGGGCGACGTAAAGCAGAACGTCAGGCGGGCACAGGCGTACTGCCGGTTTGCGGTGCAGAAAAACTGTGTGCCCATCGCTACCCACTTGCTGTTCCCGCAGTTCATGGACGACACAGATCCGGCGCAGCGGCAGCAGGCGCTGTTTATGAGCCGGTTGCTGCTCACCAAATGCAACGAGGTCTGGGTGTTTGGCGAGACGATTTCACAGGGCATGGCCTCGGAAATCCGCAAGGCCGAAAGCCGGAATAAGACCATCCGCTACTTTACGAAGGACTGTCAGGAGGTGCAGACGTCATGCGAGAACTGAAGATCGCCTACGGCAGCAGCTGCTTTGCCAAGGTCTGGTCGAATAAAACCATCACTTTCGACGCGCTGTGCGAGCGGCTGAAGAACACGATTCGCACCCCGGAAACGGTGGAGGAATATCCGAAGCTGTCCAAGGCAGAGCGTGACCGGGCGAAGGACAAGGGCGGCATGGTGGGCGGCTGGCTCAAGCAGGGACGGCGAAAAGCGGCCAATGTGGAATGCCGCTCCATGTTGACCCACGACATCGACAGCGCCGATCCGGATTTTCTGGAACGCTATCGGATGCTGAACCAGTACGCCTCCTGCCTGTATTCCACCCACAGCCACACGCCGGAAGCGCCGAGATATCGCATCATCACGCCGCTGACGCGGGATGTGTCCCCGGAAGAATATCTGGCGCTGACCCGTCTGCTGGCAAAGGAATGGGGCATCGACTGCGTGGACAGCTGCTCGTACCGGGCGCACCAGCTGATGTACTGGCCGACCACGCCCAGCAACGGCGAGTACGTGTTCGAGCGCTTCGACGGCGCATGGCTCAATCCGGACGCTTTTCTTTCCGCACATCCCGGTTGGCGGGATGTGAGCCTTCTGCCCACCTCGTCCCGTGAGAGCACGCTCATCGACCGCCAGCGCAAGCAGCAGGCCGATCCGCTTGCCAAGCCCGGCATCGTGGGCGCTTTCTGTCGGACGTACTCGATTGAGGAAGCCATTGATACCTTCCTGTCCGACGTGTACCAGCCCAGCGCCATGGCAGGCCGCTACGATTATGTGCCTGCGGATTCTTCGGCAGGTGTGGTGCTCTACGACGGCAAGTTCGCTTACAGCCACCATTCTACCGACCCGGCCTGCGGACAGCTGCTCAACGCCTTTGATCTGGTACGCATTCACAGGTTCCGTAATCTGGACGATAAGGCTTCAGCCGACACAGCGCCCAGCAAGCTGCCGTCCTATAAGGCTATGTGCGATTTTGCAGTACAGGACGCAGGCGTAAAGAAAACGCTGGCGGAGGATCGTGCGGCACAGGCGCAGGAGGAGTTCAAAGCGGACGATAACTGGCAGGCACAGCTGGATTTGGAGCGCAACGGCACCATCAAGGACACTATGGCCAACATCAGCGCCATCCTGCGCCATGACCCGAAGCTGCAGGGCATCGTGTACAACCAATTCAGCAATCTGCTGGATGTGCGGGAGGCACTCCCGTGGCAGCAGGTAAAGCCCGGATGGAGCGATACCGATCTGGCCTGCGCCAAGCTGTACTTTGAGCGCTGCTATGGCATCTGGTCGCCGACCAAATTTAAGGACGCGCTGCTGGCTGTTACCTCGGCGGAGCGGCTGTACCACCCCGTGCGGGATTATCTGGAATCCCTTGTGTGGGACGGCGTGCCCCGACTGGATACGCTGCTCATCGATTACCTCGGCGCGGACGATACACCCTATGTGCGGGCGGCAACGCGCAAAACGCTGACGGCAGGCGTAGCCCGCATCTATGAGCCGGGCGTGAAGTTTGACTCCATTCTGGTGCTGAACGGCCCGCAGGGCATTGGTAAATCCACCTTCTTTGCCCGGCTGGGAAAGAAGTGGTATTCGGACAGCCTGACCATCGCGGATATGAAGGACAAGACCGCGCCGGAAAAGCTGCAGGGCTATTGGCTGCTGGAGATTTCAGAGCTTGCGGGCATGAAGAAGATGGATGTGGAGACGGTGAAGTCGTTCATCACGCGCACAGATGATAAGTACCGTCAGTCCTATGGTGTGTCCGTGGAGAGCCATCCGCGATCCTGTATCATTGTGGGCACAACCAACAGCGACGGCGGCTTCCTGCGAGACATCACGGGCAACCGGCGCTTCTGGCCTGTGCGTGTATCGGGCGGCGGCAAGCTGCACCCGTGGGATATGAAGGATATTGACCAAATCTGGGCGGAGGCAGTCTATGCCTATCGCAACGGTGAAGAACTGTTCCTCAAGGACGATGTGGCAGCGGAAGCCTATGCCCAGCAGCGAGAGGCGATGGAGTCGGATGACCGCGAAGGCGTGGTGCAGGATTACCTTGACCGGCTGCTGCCTGCGGATTGGGACAAGTATGACCTGTACCAGCGCCGCAGCTATTTTGGCGGAACCGATTTCGGAACGCCTGCGGAGGGCACAGTGCGCCGTGATCGTGTATGTGCCATGGAAATCTGGTGCGAGTGTTTCGGTAAAGCCCGCGAGGCGCTGAAGAAGGCCGACTCCTACGAGATCGAGGGGATTCTGTATAAGCTGGGTGGTTGGAAGAAGTATGACGGTAATGCCAATGGCAAGATGCGCATTCCCGGTTACGGAGTGCAGAAAGCCTACGTTCGTGTTGCCGATTCGACAACACCGGCTACCTGATTCTTGTTGCCGCTGTAGCCTATGGCGGGGATTGGCAACCTGATCGGAAACAGACCAAGCCCCCGCCGTTAGGCAAGTTTCCTGCTTTGTTGCCTGTGTTTCCAATATTCTCTCTAAAGGTAATGAGATAAAGAATAGTAGAAACACAGGCACATATACCCGCGTACACGCGAGAGAAGGTTTAGGGCTTATCGGCAACAGCAATCGGAAACAACCAAAAAGGAGCAGCGCATGAGAGAAAAAACAGTGGAGCAAAAGTTGGTGCGGGCGGTGAAGGACATGGGCGGTATCGCGCCCAAGTTCGTGTCTCCCGGTTTGGATGGTATGCCTGACCGCCTGATTCTGCTTCCGGACGGCAGAATGGGATTTGTGGAATGCAAAGCGCCCGGAAAACAGCTGCGTCCCCTGCAGGTACACAGAAAAAGGCAGCTGGAAGGGCTTGGGTTTTTGGTGTACTGCTTGGATAGACCGGAAGCGATTGGAGGGATACTGGATGAAATACTGTGCTCATGATTATCAGGCATATGCGACGGATTTTGTGCTGTCTCATCCATACTGCGGTCTGATTTTGGATATGGGTCTTGGCAAGAGCGTCATTACGCTGACGGCGCTGTGGGATCTGCTGCTGGACAGCTTTGATGTGGGCTGTGTGCTGGTGGTGGCTCCCAAGCGCGTGGCCGAGGACACATGGCCGAGGGAGATTGCCAAGTGGGAACATCTGAAGGGGCTGACCTACTCGCTGGTGATGGGCAGCGAAAAGGAACGCCGGGCGGCTCTTTCCCGGAAAGCCATGATCTATATCATCAACCGGGAAAATGTCAGCTGGCTGGTGGAGCATACCACATGGCGCTTTGACGCACTGGTGATTGATGAGCTGTCCTCCTTCAAGTCGGCCAAGGCACAGCGGTTCAAGGCGCTCAAAAAGGTGCGCCCCCTGTGCAGCCGGGTGATCGGGCTGACCGGCACGCCCGCGCCCAATACCCTGATTGACCTGTGGCCGCAGATGTACCTGCTGGATATGGGGCAGCGCCTTGGTCGGTTCCTGACCCACTACCGGGAACGGTTCTTTGTACCGGATAAGCGAAATCGGGAGATCGTGTACTCGTATAAGCTGCGAGAAGGTGCGGAACAGAAGATTTACGAGTTGATTGGTGACATCTGCATTTCCATGAAGGCCACGGATCATCTGAAAATGCCGGAGCTGACCATGAACCGGGTGGAGGTACATTTAAGCGCACAGGAACAGAAGCTCTATGATACCCTGAAACGGGAAATGATTCTGCAGCTGAAGGACGGCGAGATCGACGCGGTGAACGCCGCCGCCCTGTCCGGTAAGCTCCTGCAGATGGCCAATGGCGCGGTGTATGATTCGCAGGGGCGGACGGTTACCATCCACGATCGAAAGCTGGACGCGCTGGAAGATCTGGCGGAGGCCGCCAACGGCAAGCCTGTGCTGGTGGCGTACTGGTTCAAGCATGACCTTGCCCGGATTCAGAAGCGCTTCCCGGAGAGCCGCGTCATCGACACCGGCAGGGACATCTCTGACTGGAACGCCGGGCGCATTTCCATGGGGCTGCTGCATCCCGCATCCGGCGGGCATGGGCTGAATCTGCAGGAGGGCGGCTCCACGGTGATCTGGTACGGCCTCACATGGTCGCTGGAGCTGTACCAGCAGCTCAATGCCCGTCTCTGGCGGCAGGGACAGAGCGCGGGCGCGGTGGTCATCCACCACATTGTTACTGCAGGTACACATGACGAGGATGTGATGCGGGCACTGGAACGAAAGGACGTAGGACAAGCCGCCCTGATCGCGGCGGTCAAGGCACAGATGGAGGTGTCCCATGAGCGTAAGGATTGAAAAGCTGATTGCGGAGTACCCGGACATGGTGCGGGACAGGAAGTGCCTGGCCTACCAGATTGCACACTTCCGGGGGCTGTCTGCGGAGGAAGTGATCGAGAGCATGTACACGCCCCGACAGGATGGCGAGCGGGTGCAGACCAGTAGTCTTTCGGATAAGACGGCGCAGATCGCCATGAACTACCGTGACCGGCTGAACCAGATGAACCGGGAGTGGTACGAGCATCTGGAATGGCGGCTGCGCTGTGTGTCGGACGAGCTGGATTTCTTTGAAAGCGCGCTGCACTCCCTCCCTGCCGATCTTGAGCCGGTGATGTGGGACTTGGTTGTGGAACAGCTGAAGTGGGAGGCTGTCGAACAGAAATATGCCATCAGCCACACCACGGTCTATCGGATGCGCAAGCGGGCCATGACCGCGCTGGAAGCGATGTACAAGAAGCACGATCAGGAAACAGCGGCTTATATGCTGGGAGCGGAGGGATAAGATGTGCCGGAGAGGGGATATTTACTATGCGGATTTGGGAGCGCCCACCGGCTGCTGCCAGTCCGGGTTTCGGCCCGTGCTCATTGTCAGCAACAACACTGCCAATGCCCATGCGCCGGTCATCACTGTTGTGCCCATCACATCCCGGTACAAGGCCATGCACATGCCGACGCATGTGGTGCTGCATCGGTGCGCCGTCACCGGGCTTACACAGACCAGCGTTGCGTTGGCTGAGCAGGTCACCACGATTGATAAAGCACAGCTTCAAAACAGAGTGGGCGCTGTGCTGGACGAGCAGCTTATGGAGCAGATCACCCACGCGCTGCAGGTACAGATCGGAGCCGTTGACGCGGGGTGAAACAAAGGTGGAACTAAAGTGAAACTAAGTAGGAACTGACATGAACCAAATTCTGTGGTATAGTATACCATGCCAAGAGTAGACGAGGGGCGGGAGCACATCCCGCTCCTTTTTCTTTGGCCGGACGGGGCTTACTCCTTTCACCCGTCCGTACATAGGGAGGATTGAAAATGCTGTTTACAAGCGAGCAGGTGTCCTGCGGGCACCCGGATAAAATTTGCGACCAGATCGCGGACGCTGTACTGACGGACTGTCTGCGTCACGATCCGGAAAGCCGCGTGGCCATAGAATGCCTGATCAAGGACAACGTGATCGTTCTGGCAGGCGAGCTTACATCTGAGCACATGCCCGATACCGACGCGCTGGCGCATGAAGTGCTGCGCCGTATCGGTGTGCCTGAATTTGAAAGCTACGAGAGCGCCGCCTTTATTACAAACCAGAGCCGGGATATTGCGCTGGGCGTGGACGACGGCGGCGCGGGCGATCAGGGCATGATGTTCGGCTACGCCTGCGACGAAACGCCGGAGCTGGTGCCCATGCCCTTTGTGCTGGCAAGCCGTGCGGTTCTGGCTCTGCGTGACGTGCGCTCTCCGCTGCTTTTGCCGGATGCCAAAGCGCAGGTGACCTACGATTACGAAGCCGGACGGATCGACACGTTCCTCATCAGCACACAGCATCGGGCGGACGTACACACTGTGCAGGTAAAGGAGATTGTCCGTGGCATTATGGTACAGGTCGCAGAAGCCTACAGCCTGAACACAGATTTCAGAGCGCTGGTGAATCCTACCGGCAGGTTTGTGCAGGGCGGTTCCTTTGCGGATACCGGCGTGACGGGCCGGAAAATTATCGCCGATACCTACGGCGGCATGTGCCGTCATGGCGGTGGGGCTTTCTCCGGTAAAGACCCTTCTAAGGTAGACCGCTCCGCCGCCTACATGGCTCGGAAGATTGCGCGGGATTTTGTGCTTGCCGGATACGCCAAACGCTGTGAAATCCAGCTGGCTTACGCCATCGGGATGAAGGAACCTGTGTCGGTCAACGTGAACTGTTTCGGCACAGAAACAGTGGCGGAGAAAGAACTGGCCCAACTGGCACAGCGGCAGTATGATTTGACCCCAGCCGGAATCATCAAAGCGCTCCATCTGAAAGCGGTCGATTACAACGAAACGGCAGCCTACGGACACTTCGGAAAACCGTGGCTTCCGTGGGAAAAGTAAAGGAGGGCTGGCAGTGTCTGTAACCTATAAGCAGGGCAAGCAGATTCAGGCGCTGCGAGGCAGGAATCTGGGCTATCGGGCGATTGCGGCACAGCTGGGAATCAGTCGCGATACGGTTCGAAATTACTGTGTCGCGCACCAGCTGTCCGGAGTACGCGCCGGGACGGATTCCAAACCTCTGAAAGCCTGCCTGTGCTGCGGCGCGGAGTTGGTACAGCCCAGCCGTGGGCGCAAGCGAAAATTCTGCTCGGACGCGTGCTGCCGAAAATGGTGGTCGGAAAACCCGCAGGCGATTCGGCAAAGCCCGGAGGCGCTCTACGAAAGCACCTGCCTGAATTGCGGGAAGGTGTTCACAGCCTACGGAAACAGTCACCGGCGCTATTGCTGCCACCCATGCTATATCGAGCATCGATTTGGAAGCTGTGCTCCGGAATGATAAATATGCCTGCATCCGCTTGACTTTTTGCGCCTTCAGAGTGATGAATGGCATACCGAATGAAAAGGAGGCGTGAATATGAAATTCATCACGACCGCACCCGACCGGCGCACGCTGGTCAAGGCCATTGCAGCGCACATCGGCATGGAGCCGAGCTACATTGGCCCGCCCACATTCAACTACACAGTGGGCACGATTACCATTGACCGCGAAGGATATGTTGACGTACCGGACGAACAGGCCGCCGATTTGAAAGTCTTCCTGATCTCCAAGTGCTGGATGGAGCCGGAACCCGAACCGGAACAGCCGCGCATTCAGATTGGCGTACCGGCGCAGGAGATGACGGTTCAAAGCGTCACCAACCTGATCTATATGCTTTACAGCAAGCAGTACCTGCTGGGCAAGGCCATCGGCATAGCCTGCGTCCGCATCGAGGACGCGGTCATTACCCGGCTGCAGGAATACACGCCGGAAAACCTCGAAGCCTACGCCGAGCTGCTGCGGGATTTCAAAGCGCTGGGCGACCTTGAAGGCGTGGAGCTGGAAGAGGGACAGCTGCGGATGGACTTTCCGATGGCAGAGGACAGTACGCTTTGGATGCTGCTGATGACCAAGATGGTCGCCTTCGCCAAGACGGCGCACCGCGTATACCCGCAGCGCCAGCAGCCGGAAGCAGAAAAGTACTTCATGCGCGGCTGGCTGCTCAGGATGGGATTTGGCGGCTCCGATTTCAAAGCTGTCCGGCAGGCGCTGCTCAAGAACCTGAAAGGGTGCAGCGCTTTCCCCGACGCTGAAAAGGCGCAGCGCCATCGGGAGCACTGGGCGGAGATTCGCAGGCAGCATAAGCGCGACAGGATTTGAAAGCGTCAGGCAATTTGACCGGCGCTTTTTTCTGTCGCCCATCGCCTGCGCCTGCGGCTTGCCGCTGGGTACACGGCTGCGGAGCGCTTTGCGCTGTCCTCGCCGTTAGTCGGGCTTCGCCCTCCCTCCGTTTCCCGCGTCGCGCCCGACGTTGGCGCACGTGCGGCCAAAGCCGCCGAGGTCGAATCCTTCCCCGTCCTTGATTTGAAAGCCCGACACGCGCCAACGTGCGGCAAGTGTGCGCAACAAGAAAAACCGCCCGCAGGCGGCAATTCTTGATTTGAAAGCTGGCG
>CAJKSU010000014.1 GCA_905202605.1 uncultured Eubacteriales bacterium | reverse complement strand
ACCATGCAGGTTAATATGCTGTCTCTGTCAGGGAATATCGCCTGGATCGGGGAATGAGGTACAAAATTTGCCCAGACGCGGCTTGTCTGCGTCTGGGCTTTTGCAGGGGAGGCGTGTTCATTGGAACCACTGGATACATCCTATAACCAGCGGCTGCTGCATGCGCTGACGGGACGGCAGCTGCGGGAGGATGATATGCCGAAGGCGCATCGGGGAAAACCCATGTTCTCCTTTTGGGGCGAGCAGCTGGGCTTTTCCGGCGGCGATGTCCATGCACAGCGTGCCTACCGTGTTTATCTTGACTATGGTGAGGATCGGGTGATCACCGGCGGGCAGGTGGTGGTAGAGGGCGAGCTGATCAGCCCCTGCAGCGGTTATTTTCCGGAGGTGCTGGACGAATTTGACTATCAGATCGTGCTGGACTGGTGCATGAAGCATACCCAGCCCGCACAGGAACGGAGGAATACCATGAAGCGAACTCTAATCGTTGTGGATATGCAGAACGATTTTATTGACGGAAGTCTGGGAACGCCGGAAGCGCAGGCCATTGTTCCGGCGGTCAAGGCAAAAATACAGGCGTATCGAGAGCGCGGCGACGAGATCATTTTCACAAGAGATACCCATGGCGAGGACTACCTCTCCACGCCGGAGGGCAAAAAGCTGCCGGTAAAGCACTGCGTTCAGGGAACAACGGGCTGGGAAATCGCACCGGAGCTGTGGCAGCCCGGAGAAAAGATCATCAATAAACCCACCTTTGGCTATACAAGCTGGAGCGATATGGAGCTTGACCGGGTCGAACTGATCGGACTTTGCACGGATATCTGTGTGGTATCCAACGCGTTGATCCTCAAGGCCCTGTTCCCGGAGGCGGAGATTGCCGTGGATCCCGCCTGCTGTGCGGGGGTAACGCCGGAGAGTCATCAGGCGGCGCTAATGACCATGAGAATGTGCCAAATCGACCTGATCGGCGGCTGAATCCGTTTATGCACATGAAATATACGGCTGCCAACAGTACGGAATCGCCAAGTGGTTGACATAAAAGTTCGCAGGCGAATTACACCGATTTCTTTGTTGTTTTACACAAAAATATTGTGTAAATTTAGCACTCAGCACTTGACAGTGCTAGGCAGGGTGCTATAATAAAGGCATACAGAAAGGGGACAGTGTGAAGGAGCCTGATGCTCCGGACATACGGCTTTGGCCAAGGATTTTTGTGGAAAATATATTTTTTCTCACGAATGCCAGCCGAAACTATTGCACTTTTCTGTGCAGTGTGCTAAACTTATAGAGTACGAAGAGAATGTACGCGGTACGCTTCGGAACGGATTAACTTTTGAAAGGAAGTTCTTTACTATGGCTAAGTACAGAATTCAGAGAGCCAAGGGCGTAGAGGGCAGCACCATCTACACCTACACTGCTCCCGGTCACAACGAGTGTGTTCCTACCCGTCTGTTTGATGTAGATGGCGGCGGCGCCAACGACATTGAGGGCGGCAAGATGATCATGGGTATCACCTATTTCGTACCCGGCGGCGGATGCGATTACGGTGCAAACCCCCTGGAGTCCATCTACTACATCCTTACCGGTGAGATGACCCTGAAGACCGAGGACGGCGAGACCGTGCTCCATGCTGGCGATTCCTTCCACTGCGCTGGCGGCGTTGCGAAGTCCGTCACCAATACTGGCACCGAGGTTACTCAGATGCTGGTTTGCCTGCTGCCTCCTCAGAAGTAAGACAGCCGCGCAAAGCTTTGATTCAGCTGCCGATTTTCGGCATTGAATATTTTTCTTAAATACGAATAAGGAGTTGTTTATAATGCCCAAGGTTTATACTGGCGATCTGACCAAGATGTTTGACATCTCTGGTAAGAAGGCAATGATTTTTGGCGGCGCTGGCGGCTTCGGCGAGGCTATCGCAGCTGGTTATGCTGCAAATGGCTGCTCTGTTTGCATCTCTTCCCGTTCCGAGGAAAAGCTGCAGGCTGCCAAGGCTAAGATTGAGGCTGCTGCCGCTCCCGGCGTTAAGGTTATGTACATTGCTGGCGACGCTGGCGATGAGGAGTTCGTAAAGAAGGCTGTTGAAGTTGTTACCGGTCCTGACGGTCTGGGCGGCTGCGACATTCTGGTGAATGCTCAGGGTATCAACAAGAAAATGTGGTCCTGGGAGATCGACACCGACTTCTTCGAGAAGATGCTGCACACCAACATCACCTCTCTGATGCTGACCTGCAAGTACTTCGGCAACTGGATGAAGACCAACAATGTCGAGGGTGCTGAGAAGGTTGACGAGGCTGCTTTCGAGCACGGCAAGTGCAACCCCAATCAGGGCTATGGCAAGATCATCAACTTCGGTTCCGTTCGCGGCATCCGTGCCGTAGCAAACGGCGGTAACGGCAACGTTCCCTACAACACCACCAAGGGTGCTGTTGAGATGCTGACCAAGGCTTATGCTGCTGACCTGCGTCCTAACATTCAGGTTAACGCCATCGGCCCCACCATCACCTATACTCCTATGATGGTTGGTCTGCTGCCCCCCGATGAGAAGGTTCGTAACGGCATCGCCGGCAGCCTGCCTGCTCAGCGTATCGGCTACGAGATCGACGTGGTTGGCCCCGCTATCTTCCTGGCTTCCGCTGCTTCCGACATGGTTACCGCTACCACCATCTATCCCGATGGCGGTCTGGTTGCAACCTCGTAATCTGCGGGTTTCTGCTGAAATTCAAAGCCGTGTCTCTTTTGAGACACGGCTTTTTCATCCCATTTTTGGAGGCTCTCTATGAGACGTTATGTTCCCGTACTGCTGCTGATTCTACTGCTGACCGGATGCAGCGGCGGCGAAACTGCACCGAAAAAGCAGGAAAAAACCATTTATGCCATGGATACCGTGATGACGATTACCGTCTATCCCGCGTCCGGGCAGAGCGATGCGGAGATTCAGAACGCCATGCACGCCACGGAGTCGGAGATCCAGAGGCTGGATGCCCTGCTGTCTGTGACCAACCCGCAGGGAGATATTGCAAGGCTCAATGAGCTTGGAACCTACCATGTTTCGCAGGAAACGGGAGAGCTACTTCAGCGGGCGCTTGCCACTGCGGCGGATACCGGTGGTGCCTATGATCCTACGGTTTATCCGTTGATGGTGCTGTGGGGCTTTCCTTCCGAGGAATACCATGTGCCCACGGAAGAAGAACTGGAGGCCGTGCTGCCGCAGGTAGGATATCAACAGGTCACCCTCTCTGAGGAGGATTGGCTGGCAGCGCTGCCCCAGGGCGGCGGCATTGATCTGGGCGGCATCGCCAAGGGTTACACGGCTCATGAGGTGCTGGAGGTACTGGATCGTCAGGGAATCACCTCCGGAATCATCTCTCTGGGCGGCAATGTCGGAACCTTGGGAAAAAAGCCGGATGGAAGGCTTTGGACCGTGGCGGTGGAGAATCCGGATAAAAGCGGGGACTATCTGGGGACGATCCAGCTGGGCGGCGGCATGTTTGCCATTACCTCCGGGGCCTATGAGCGCTATTTTGAGCAGGATGGGGTGCGGTATCATCATATTCTGGATCCCGCTACCGGATATCCCGCAAACACTGGACTGCTCAGCGTAACTGTGGTATCATCAGATGGAACGCTGGCGGATGCACTGAGTACGGCGCTGTTTGTTATGGGAAAGGACAGAGCACAGGACTTTTGGCGGGAGCATTCCAGCGAATTTGACATGATACTCTACGATGGAACGGCGCTGTATGTTACGCCGGGGCTTACGCTGGATACCACATATCCGGTGACGGAGGTGACCCCATGAAGGTAAAGAAACGGGAAGTGATCTTTGTTCTGGTGCTGGCTGCGGCGCTGCTGCTCTGGGTGCTGTGGCCAAAACAGCAGGGGCAGCGGGTGTCGGTGACGGTGGATGGAGAAGCTGCAGGCAGCTATGCGCTGACTCAGGATCGGCAAATCCCGCTGGAGGGACACGGCGGCTATTCCCTGACGCTGGTGATTCAGGACGGAAAGGCGTATGTGGAGGACTCCTCCTGCCCTGATCTCATTTGCCAGAACCATGCCCCAATTTCACGGGACTCCGAGCAGATTGTCTGCCTGCCCGCCCGGATTGTGATCACCGTAACCGGTGGAGAAGAGGAGGGCTTTGATGCCATTGCACAATAAGACCCAATGGGTTACCACGCTGGCGATGCTGGCAGCGGTGGCGCTGGTGCTGTCCTGGGTGGATTCCATGATTCCGGTTTCCGGGGCGCTGCCCGGCGCAAAGCTGGGACTTGCGAATCTCAGCGTGTTAATGGGACTGTATCTGTTGGGAACAGGTGCGGGCATGGTGCTGTGCCTGCTCAAGGTGCTGCTTTCTACGCTGCTGTTTGGAAATGCATTTTCCTTTTTCTATGCACTGGCTGGAAGCGTTTTGAGCTTTGCCGTGATGCTGCTGCTGAAAAAATGCTGCTCCACCGTATTTGTGTCCGTAATGGGCGGAATGTTTCACAATCTGGGACAGCTTTTGGCGGCATCGGTAGTGCTGGAAACGGCCGGACTATTCGCATATTTGCCAGTCCTGCTGCTGTGCGGACTGGGCGCTGGCTGTGCCATTGGCGTGGTGGGCGGCATTTTGACCCGGCGCATTCAGAAAATCCTTGAGAAAACATAAAAGGGACTGGCTCACTAAAAGGCAGCCAGAAAACACGAAGTCCGACTTTGATGCAGAGTCGGACTCCGGCGTATTTTATATGCAAAAAGAGGGGAGCGTTCAATTGATTTTCCAAATCATTTTGAGACAGCCCCGTTTTCTGTTCCGATAAGAATCTCCCTCCAATTTGAACACAGTCAAATCAGAGGGAGTGCGGGAACAAGCACAGGAACAGCAGAACGGAAGCTGTTCCTGTGTAATATGCAGACACATGAACAAATGGTAATTCAAAAGGAGACAGAATTTTTATGCTCATGTTCCGGTTCTATTCTGCGTCAAGCGCAGCAAAACGGCGCCGCAGCACCGGGTTCCCCAATGGATGTTCTCTTGTAATCAATAGTACTTGGTCGTAGAGAGCATAGTTGGCCCTTCCACATAATTACCTGAAGAATCATACACGCTGGCAGCGGTTACCACACGATAATAGTAGCCGCTGGTCACATAGTAGGACTTTGAAATCGTGCTCACACCATCGCCAGACCATGACTGCACCGTACTCCAATAGCCGTTTGTATACCGCTGGAGCTTGACCGTCATGTTCGCCGTATAGGAAGCGTAAAGTCGAATAGCTCCGGTACAGGTGGCCTTGCCCGCAGAACTGATGGAAAGGTTGGAAGAGATGCTGGCTGTTCCGGTGTAGCAGGGCGCAATATCGTCGGCAAACACGCCGATGCCCGAGGTAAGCATCACCGCTGCAAGCAGCAGACAGAGTACTCGCTTTAATGTTTTCGCCTTCATGTTGTGTCCTCCTGATTCGTTGATACTGAAGTAGACACCAAATCAGGGAAAACGCAACACATTCTCAGGAAAAAACCTGCTCCAGCCAGTCCAATAGGATTTGATGCTCCACATTGGCTGTAATTTCATACAGCTTTTCCGTATCCCCCAGCACAACAATCGTTGTGTGATTCTTCTCCGTATACATACCGCTCAGGCTGCCGATGGTCAATTCCCCGGTGTCATCTACGTTTTCACTGTCCACCCCGACTGACGTTGTAATCGGAAAAACATCCCAGCTGATTGTTATTCCGTCCGGTCCCGCAATCTCCGCAGCCTCCAGCTCCTCTGTTACCTCCCGATTGGTCAGGGAGTATTCCTTCGGTAATACCGCCAGTAGATCCTCTGCCGTATACACATGTCCCGCACCTTGGGGCATGTTTTCCTCCGTGAAGCGAACCGATGTGTGGGTTTCACAGTAACTGAGCACCAGATTGAATACCTCCGTCCGGAACGCTTCCACAGAAACAAGAGAAACGCAAAACACAACGTTGAGCGCCATCGCAACCAACGCCGCACGCACCGTTATCTTCTTGGCAATTCCAGTAAAACAACTCCAATTCTTTTTTCGAAAGGTTTTCCGAATGGTTTGCAGCCCCTCGGCCTCCATATCCTCCGGCACCGCGTAAGCCGGCTCTTCTTTTATCTGCTGCTGTGTTTTCAGAAGCTGTTTTCCCGCTTTTCTGGCATATCCATCCATCCACAGTACAAACAATGCGTCCTCATAGTTCTCTCGCAGCTCCTTTTCCCGCTGATCCATAGTGTCCTCCTTTGCCTTGATTCGTTTCTCTGCGTATCCATAGATCTTGCGACTTATCTTCTGATTTTCCTTATATCAGTAAAAGACAGTGAATCCTGAATACTGCAACAAGGAATCTCTTTTTTTCATGCAATTTTAAATTAGGAATTTCTGTAATTTTATAATTGATTTTAAATTTTTAGAGTAATATAATGTAATAGGTACATTATATCATGAATTCTAATTTCAATCATGTATTACTCTATATTTTGTAGAATTCCACCATTGGGGAGGGATACGCTTATGTCGGATTTAGGAGATCGACTCTATGCGCTGCGCCTTGCGCATCAGGAGCGGCAGAAGGATCTTGCTGCCTTGCTCCACGTTTCCGCCGGCACTATTTCCAATTATGAAACCGGCTTACACCTGCCTACCATAGATATGCTATGCCAGCTGGCCGAGCATTACGGTGTCAGCATCGACTATCTGTCCGGGCGAACCCCCTGTCAGATTTCCACCGATGCCCTGAATCACGCCTTCACTCCAGAGCAGAGCTACGGGGAACTGATTCAGCAGCTGGAGCAGCTGCCTCAGGAAAAACGCAGCCTTCTTTCCAGCCTCATTGATGACATCTATCTCAGTTGCTATCTGCGTCGGCAGGCCGCAGAGCAGCAGTCTGCGCTTTCTGATTCTATATCCTGACAGCTTCTCCTGTAGGCATGAACACGCCGTTCATGCCTATTTTCTTACACAAATTCTCTGTTTGCGAGAATTCGCCAAAAAATCCGTATTTTTTTGAGATTTTCAAATAATTTTTTCCAATTCGACAAAATTCGCTTTTTTTCGACAAACACTATCTGCTATAATCTTACTGAAAACGGAATCCGCTCCCGGACCTCCATAAATCCGTGAGATTCCAAATCACATGCGCACTGCGCACGACAAAAGAAAGGAATATGATTATGAAAACCTACAATTCTCAGAGCACCGCTATAAAGCTCCACCTGCTCCGCCAGTCCGCCGGTTACACGCCGGAGGAAGTTGCCGCAAAACTGGAAATTCCACTCCCCCAGCTTCAGCGCATTGAAGCCGGAAGTGAGGAGATTACTCCCGATCTGGCTGCCGCGTTCAGTATCCTGTATCAGGTACGTACCGACTTCATTCTTCTGGAGCAGGACGACCAGGCAACACCGGAGGAGGCCATGCTCAACGAGCTTCTGTTTGGTTCCTCCGCCCCGCAGAACCGGTAACTCAGCTTCTGCCGGCTCTCTGGGCTTCTTCGTTTAATCCTTGCTGTCTTTCCGTAATGAATACATATGGATCCCATCCAGCAGGTTTGTGATGCCGTATCTTGATGGCCTTCCAATATCACGCTGAACAGCCAATGCGCCTGTATACGGCAGCCAGAATCACACATCGCCTCTGCACGAAGGCCTTCATGCAGGGGCGATCTTTTTGCGTATACGGCGAAACGGGACGCCGTTTGGGCGTCACGTTTCAAGGAGAAAAGAGGAAGAATGAAAAAACATGGAATCTATAAGTCAGCCGTTCCGGCTTTGTATCTTTTTGATGGCTTTATTCTAACCTGTAATTTTGTATAAACTTTGAACATTCTCTCAACAAAACGTAAAGGATCTGAGAAATCGCAGTATGCCTTCTGGCATCGCCTCCTCCATTTTGTTGCTCCCGTGCCTCACTTCTTTTCCATTTTATTCTAATGGTCAGCACATTTTGTATCATTGTTTCGTACATTTTGCACAATTCGTCCTACGAAAAGCAAACATATTGACGGTTTTTAATAAAGTTGTTGCGTAAATATTTAGAATATGATACATTTATTTTATGATTTCTGTGTTCATGCATTATGGCGCAGAACCGGTGATTATCTTATCAGGAAAAGAGGTACCATTATGAAGAAATTGCTTGCATCCATGTTGGCTCTTGCCATGGTGCTGGGACTATGTGCCTGCGGCGGCGGTAGCAACTCCGCTGCCTCGGCGGAAAAATCTGCACCGGAGGCCTCCGTCTCGGACACCGCGCCCGCAGAAACGCCCCAGGAGCCTACCGCACCTCAGGAGGAAGCCTCTCAGGCCGAGGAACCCGCTTCCGCTGAGGAAGAAACCCCTGCGTCGGATGGTCTAATTACCACCGACTACACCTATGAGCTTCCTCTGGTGGACGACGACTGGTCGTTCTCCATGTGGGTCAGCTTCTCCGACAACATGTCCACCTTCATGCCCAACGGCTTTGCCGACAACAAGGCATTCCAGAAGGCTGAGGAGATGACCGGCGTCCATGTAGAGCTGCGCGAGGTCACCACCACCGCCAACTCTGAGCAGTTCGGCATTGCAGTTGCCTCCGGCGACCTGCCCAACGTTCTGACCAACGTTGGCATGCTCTGGACCTCCAGCTTTGAGCAGGGCATTGAGGACGAGATCCTCATGGACCTCACCGAGCTGACCGAAAACTACATGCCTGCATACAAGGAATGCTATGACCAGCTGGATGATGACACCAAGCGTGAGCTGCACACCGACTCCGGCTATATGCCCAAGCTCATCACCATCAACAACTATCCCGACGGTGCGACCGAGGGTGCCTTCATCCGTACCGACTATCTCGAAAAGATCGGCATGGATATCCCCACCTCCTATGACGAGCTGGATCAGGTGCTTCGCGCCTTCCAGACCGAGCTGGGTCTGCCGGAGCCTCTGATGGCAACCGCAGGCATCGTCCATACCTCCAACGCCCTCTGCTCCGGCTTTGATGTCAACGGCGGCTTCTCCACCTTCCCCATGATTGCCGAGCCTTACTACATCGTAGACGGTCAGGTAAAGTACGGCATCGTAGAGCCGGGCTTTAAGGAGTACATGGAGATGTTCTCCACCTACTATAAGGACGGCATCATCAGCCCCGACTTTATCACCAAGAACACCAACCCCATGGAATTCACCGGCACCATTTCCTCCGGTGACGTAGGCGTATTTTTCGGTGAAACCAACATGGTTCCCAACTACATTCAGATGGGTCAGGCCACCGATCCCAACTTTGAGATCGCGCCTCTGCCGCCTATCACCAAGGAGCCCGGTCAGGCTACCCATTTCGCCACTGTAAAGAGCCCCATCTCCGGGCGTGTTGCAGCCATTTCCCTTTCCACCGCTGATGTGGATCTGGAAAAGATGGGCAAGTATCTGGACTTCTTCTTCACCGAGGACGGCGCGCTGCTGTCCGCCATGGGTGTCGAGGGCAACGATGACGGCTCTTACGTATTCGACGAGAACGGCGAGCTCCAATATTCCGACTATTGGAACAACTATGAGGGTCTCACCGAGAACGAAAAGCCCACCCTGTTCATCTATTCTGTTATGCCCATGCTGAAGCCCAAGACCCCCTCCAGCTATAGCATGGATATCCAGTTCGAGTGCGCTCCCACATGGGATACCAACGCCGATTCCTCCTACCGTATGCCCGATGCCATCTCCCTCACCGCAGACGAGACGACGGAATACCAGAGCATCTACTCTGACATCCAGACCACCATTGAGGAGAACCTCTCCAAGTTCGCCACCGGCGAGCGCTCCATGGACGAGTGGGATTCCTTCGTGGAAGAGATCAAGAGCATGGGCATCGACGACTGCATCGCCATCAAGCAGGCAGCCGTAGAGCGGTACTATGAGAGAACTGTATAACCCGTAAGTATCACGTCGGCTGTCGCAGGAAATACGTTCCCATCTTCCCGGAGCCGACATTAAAATTGACCCTTTCGTGTTTCATCATGGATGCTTCCCTCTGGATTGCGGGAAGCATCCATTTTGCTTTGCTGTAATTTGTCTATTGTTGTAGTAGTCAATATACTCAGCACGGTCGCTCCGGAAATCTTCAAAGGACAGATTGCGCTTCTTAACATAGAATGTTTCGTTTTTCAGTCCGCCAATCAACGCTGCTGTGCTGCAATTCCCATAGTCAAAAAGCGAGCAGCAGCCAACGGCTGCTGCTCAAAAGATCAATCTGTCCTTCCGCATATGTGCTTCTATGCGCTTGTCAGTAGTGCGCTCTCACCCTTCCGGCTTTGACATGGCGATCTGTTCCGGCGTAATGGGCAGCTCCCGATGCCACACGCCCGTTGCCCGGTAGATGGCATGGGCAATGGCCGGAGCCGGGGTATTGATGACAATTTCCCCGATGGATTTTGCCCCAAAGGGGCCGGTCGGTTCATAGCTCTGCTCAAATTCCACTTTTAAATGTCCCATATCCAGCCGGGTGGGAAGCTTATACTGCATAAACGAGGACTCGATAGGCCTTCCCCGCTGGTCATAGGTCACGTTCTCCATCAGCGTATGTCCGATGCCCTGCACAATGCCGCCCTCCGCCTGAATCCGTGCCAGCGCCGGATTCACCGGCGTTCCGCAGTCCACCACCGCCATATAGTCGATGATATCCACCTTGCCCGTGCGCCGATCCAGTTCAATTTCTACCATGCCCACCATATAAGGCGGCGGAGAAACCGGCGAGGAGTGGGTCACCGTAGCCTCTGCGGCCGTGTTGCTGCCGCACTGGGCTTTGTAGGCAATCTCGGTCAGGCTGACCGTCTGCTGGGAATTGACCCGGCGAACCTGTCCGCGTTCAAAGACCACTTCCTCTGTTCCGCAGTCCAGCATCCCCGCCGCAATGGTACAAATGTTCTTTTTCAGCTTGACACAGGCCTGCTCCACCGCTTTGCCCGTAATATAGGTGGTGGAGGACGCATAGGAGCCGGAATCATAGGGCGACGCATCGGTGTCCGCGCCGAACACGGCAACATCGTCCATGGCGCAGTCCATGCATTCGGCGACCATCTGCGCCAAAATTGTATCACAGCCGGTTCCCATATCTGCCGCACCAATCAGCAGGATATAAGTGCCATCCTCACTGAGCTTTACCGTGGCTGAGCCAACGTCTACATTAGAAATGCAGCTGCCTTGCATTGCCATAGCAACGCCTGCGCTGCGCACCTTTCCATTGCCCATATCCCGCACAGGATAGCGCTCCTCCCAGCGGAACATCCTTCGGCAATGCTCCATGCAGCGATCCAGCGCACAGGCATTGTTCGGCTCTCCATAGTATGCAGGCATGACCATGCCCTCTCTGACCATGTTTTTATCCCGGATCACGGTGGGATCCATGCCCAGCTTCTCTGCCAGCTCATTGACCACGGACTCCACTGCAAAAATGCCCTGAGTTGCACCGTACCCTCGGTACGCTCCCGCCGCTTGATGATTGGTGTATACCACATCATAGCGGAACCGATGTGCCTCCAGCGAGCCGGTATAGAGCGGAATGGATTTATGCCCGGACAATCCCACGGTGGTGGGGCCATGCTCCCCGTACGCCCCGGAATTGGACAGGGTATAGAGATCCATCACCCGGATCTTCCCGTCCCGGTTTGCCCCCAGCCGAACGTGGATTTCCATCTCATGCCGGGGCGAGCCGGCGATCTGTGCCTCCTCACGGGTATAGCTGACCTTTGCAGGCCGTCCCGTTTTCATGGTGACAAACGCCGGATACACATCGCACACCGCCGTCTGCTTTGCGCCAAAGCCGCCGCCGATCCGGGGCTTTTCCACCCGGATCCGGCTCTTGGGGATCCCCAGCGCACGGCTGAGGATGCGTCGGGTATGGAATACAATCTGCGTAGAGGAGATCACGTGGAGCCGCCCATACCGATCCAGCTCGGTATAGCAGATAAACGACTCCATCATGGCCTGCTGAAAGGCCTTTGTATGGAAGGTGCGATCCAGAACAATGTCGCAGTCCGCCATCACGCCGTCCACATCTCCCCAGGAATCCGTCTCACTGGCGACGAGATTCCGCTTGTTGTCACCGCCCACCTCGCAGGGCGGGAACCAGTCCTCCTCCGGATGCACCAGCGTGGGATTATCCTTTGCCGTATGGAAATCCAGCACCGCATCCAGCACCTGATAGGTCACTTTGATCAGCCGCATGGCTTTTAAGGCTGCCTTTTCCGTTTCCGCTGCAATGATCGCCACTGCATCTCCGGCGAACCGTACATGGCGGTCAATAATCAGCCGGTCATAGGGTGACGGTTCGGGGTAGGTCTGTCCGGCAATGGCAAAGCGCGTCTTCGGCACGTCCTCCCATGTGTAGATATCCACAACGCCAGGTACCTTCTTGGCAGCATCCGTTTTGATCTCCTGCACCATGGCGTTTGCATGGGGGCTGCGCAGGATCTTTACCACCAGCGCATCCTTCGGGGTCACGTCATCGGTATACACAGGCTTTCCCAGCAGCAGCTGCATGGCGTCCTTTTTGCGGAAGGACTTGCCCACGGTCTTGAATTCACTTTGTCCCATGGCATGCTTCTCCCTTCCGGCTGTTTAAATACGCGCGAATCCCCCGCAGTTGTCCCTCATAGCCGGAGCATCGGCAGAGATTTCCCGCCAGATATGCCCGAATTTCATCATCGGTGGGATCAGGATTTTCCCGCAGCAGGGCGATGGTATTCATCACAAAGCCCGGATTGCAGAAGCCGCACTGATCTGCCCCCTGATCGGCAATAAAGCCCACAAAGTCGGCGGCTTCCTCCTGAAGCCCCTCCAGCGTATGGATCTCGTGTCCGTCCGCCCGGACCGCCAGCATGGAGCAGGAAAGCACCGCTTTTCCATCCATAAACACCGTACATAGGCCACAGTTGGAGGTATCGCAGCCCCGTTTGACGCTGTAGCAGCCCTTTCCCCGCAGGAAATCCAGAAGCGTGGTGTCGGCGTCTACACTGCCGGAAACCATTCTTCCGTTGAGTTTCATTTTGATTTCCATGTCAGATTCCTCCCAGCTCTATCGCAGCCCGCTCCGTCAGCACCTCAGCCAGCCGCATCCGGTAGGCCGCACTGCCGCGGACATTGCTCTCCGTGGGCGTATGCTCAGCCACATATTTTCCAAAGGCCGCCGCGGATTCCGGCGTAATTCCGCCGGAAAGCAGCCCTGTTTCGTCCCGCAGCAGCATCGCCATGCCGGGACGTGCGCCGATGGACGCCCGGTATTCCCCGCCGATTTGTGACACTGCGCAGACGAGCACCGGGAAATCGGTGCGCTGATTCCGCATGGCGGTATATACGATTTTGGTAGGGGTCTTTTTTACGATCACCCGCACCAGAATGTCGTTGTCCTTTTTCATGGAAACGAACTGCTCCAGCGGCACAGTGCCGCCCCGATACAGCTCCACATAGCTGTCCAGCCCTAAAAATAGGGTCAGTACATCGGAAAAGCCAAAACGCCCCCAGATGCTGCCGCCTACCGTTGCCATGTTCCGGAACTGCACACCCACAATGTCCCGCACCGCATGACCTGCCGCCCCGTGGGTAAAGGCATTCAGTCCCGGATGCTGCTCCAGCTCCCGGAGGGTAGTCATTGCGCCGATGGAAAACCGGCTGTCGTCCTCTGTGATCCCCTCCAGCCCCAGCCCGCCAAGATCAATGGCGGTGTGCAGGCTGCCATTGCCCAGCCGAAGCCAGAGCATGCCGCCGATGACACGGCTGCGCTTATTCTGATTCAGCGTCCACGCTTCTTCCAGAGTGGTCGGGCGGACGTAATTCTGTATGGTAATCATGATACATGCTCCTTGCACGCTGCATTTCATGGAAAATACCGCAATATCCCATAATTATTTTCATTATATCAGTCAAGATTGATTTTGAAAAGGAAATTTGCTATAATCCCGTTGTACTTTCAAAAAGATAACGAGGATGAACTATCATGAAGAACACAAAAAAAGTATTATCCATGCTGATGTGTCTTGCCATGCTGCTTTCTATGGCGGCATGCGGCGAGACTGCGAAAAGCGAAGCGTCCGCTTCTGCGCCTGCCGCCGTCACTGCGTCTGTGGCAGAAAGCGCCGCACCGGAAGCTCCCGTGCCGGAGGCGTCCGAGCTATCCGCAGGAAAAGCTTCTGAAGCGGAACCCTCTGCCGTTTCCGTCGCAGACGAGGCCCCTGCGGTGGAATACCCCATCACCGTAACCGATCAGGCCGGTCGTGAGGTAACCATCGCGCAGGAGCCGCAGAAGCTGGTCAGCGGCTACTACATCTCCACCAGTGCGCTGATTGCTCTGGGCCTTCAGGGCAAGCTGGTAGGCATCGAGGCCAAGGCCGACAAGCGTCCCATCTACAGCCTGTCCGCACCTGAGCTGATCGATCTTCCCAATGTGGGCACCGCCAAGGAGTTTGATCTGGAGGGCTGCACCGCACTGGAGCCGGATCTGGTGATCCTGCCCATGAAGCTCAAGGACGCAGCCGCTACGCTGGAGGAGCTGGGCATCAATGTGCTTCTGGTAAATCCGGAGGATCAGCCCCAGCTGGAGGACATGATCTCCCTGATTGCAGAGGCCACCAACACTCAGGCGCAGGCTGAAAAGCTGCTGAAGTTCATGGACGATCAGGAAACCATGCTCACCGAAAAGCTGGCGGATGCGGATACACCCAGCGTTTATCTCGCCGGTAACTCCGCGATGCTCTCCACCGCTGGCGATGCCATGTATCAGGCGGATATGATCCGGCTGGCTGGCGGCGTCAATGCGGCCTCTGAGATCGCCGACACCTATTGGGCCGAGATCAGCTATGAGCAGCTGCTGGCATGGAATCCGGATTACATCATTCTGACCTCCGACGCAGAGTACACCGTAGAAGATGTGCTGGCAGATGAAAATCTCGCAGACTGCACCGCCGTGAAGAATGGCAACGTCTATCAGATTCCCAGCAAGGCCGAGGCATGGGACAGCCCGGTTCCCAGCGGCATTCTGGGCGCGGTCTGGCTGGCGAATGTCCTGCATCCCGACGTGATTTCGGAAACAGACTGCAATGCGCTGTATGATAACTACTATGAAACCTTCTACGGCTTTCGCTACAGCGAAAACTAAGTATCTCTGCGCAGCCGGGGCGGTTCTTCTGACCGTTCTGGCTGCGCTCAGCTTATTTGTAGGGAAGTACCCGCTGTCCCTCGAAAAGCTGATACAGGGAGACGAAATGCAGTGGAAGGTGTTCTGGACGCTGCGCCTGAGCCGCACCCTGATGGGGGTATTCGGCGGGTTTTCTCTGGGCGTAGTGGGCTTTATTTACCAGACCGTCTTTCGGAACCCGCTGGCCTCTCCGGATATCATTGGCGTCTCCTCCGGTGCCAGCGCCGGGGCAGCGGCGGGCATTCTGTTTCTGGCCGGCACCGCCGCAGTAACCGTCTCGGCCTTTTTGGGGGCGCTGTTATCGGTGCTTCTGGCGCTGGCGCTGTCCAGTCTGGATCAAAGCCGTCGAAACAGCACCATTGTGCTGGCAGGCATCGCCGTTCATGCACTGGCGCAGACCGCACTGATGTTCCTGAAGCTCACCGCCGACCCGGAGCGGCAGCTCGCCTCCATCGAATACTGGATCATGGGCAGTCTTAGCGGCATCAGCATTCATTCTATCGGCGTTAATCTGGTGTTATGTGCAGTATGCCTCACCTTGCTGTTTCTGCTCCACCGTCAGGTAGTGCTGCTCTCCACGGAGGAGGAGGAGGCGCGAATGCTGGGCGTCCCGGTTGGAACCATGCGGCTTGCCGTGCTGCTGATTGCAACGCTGGTAGTTGCCGGTGTGGTCAGTCTTACCGGTCTGATCAGCTTTATCGGCCTGCTGGCTCCCCACGCCGCACGGCTTCTGAGTCGCAATAACCGCATTGGCACCATGCTGCTCAGCGGATTTCTCGGCGGCATTTTGCTGTGCGGTGCGGATATTCTGGCACGAAGCATTGCCTCTACGGAGCTGCCGGTCAGCATCTTTACCACCCTTTTGGGCGCGCCCTTTCTGATTTTCCTGATCGTCCGGGAAAGGAGGCGGTTATGAGCTTCTTCTCCGTCCACGACCTATCCGCCGGTTATGCCGGAAGCCACATTGTGCAGCACATATCCTTCTCCGCCCAGTCCGGGCAGCTGATCGGCATTCTCGGCGCAAATGGCAGCGGAAAAACCACCCTGCTGAAGGCCATCTGCGGCATTCTGCCCCATTCCGGCACCTGCACGCTGAAGGGTGCGCCGCTGGAGGGACTTCCCCCTCGGAAACTTGCGCAGCAGTGCAGCTATATTCCCCAGCGCAGTGGCATTTCCATCGACATTTCGGCGCTGGATGTGGTGCTGATGGGCTTCAATCCTCAGCTTCGGCTGCTGGAGCATCCCGGCTCCGCCATGCGCTCCGCCGCCGAGGACGCCCTCCGTCAGGTGGGGCTGGGCGCACGCATCCATGATAACTATCAGTTTCTCAGTGAGGGGCAGAAGCAGCTTTGCATTCTCGCACGGACGCTGGTGGCAGACAGCCCGCTGCTTCTGCTGGATGAGCCAGAGAGCGCACTGGATTTCCGCTTTCGATATGACATACTGCATCATATTCAGACATGGCTCCATACCGGCACCCGCTGCGGTATTGTCACGCTCCACGATCCATCTCTGGCTCTGAACTTCTGTGACCGGCTGATCGTTCTGGATCACGGCACAGTCCTCGGGCAGCTTCACCCCGGCAGCGATGCAACGGAAGAAATGGAGGCTGCGCTGACACATATTTACGGCGATATTTCCCTACTGCGCTGCCAAACCCGCAGCGGGCAGACGCAGCTTGTGATGCTAAAGGAGTGATTCCATGCGGGCGGCAACCAAAATCACCTTTTATGACGATGAAGGCCAGAAATTCTTTGGAGAAGGCCCCTGTCAGCTTTTGCGCGGCATAGAGGAAACCGGCTCTCTCCGGGCGGCAGCACTCTCCATGGAAATGGCCTACTCCAAGGCCATGCGGCTGCTGAAAAATGCAGAAAAAGCCCTTGGCTTTCCATTGACCATGCGTACCACCGGCGGCTCCGGCGGCGGCGGAAGCGTTCTCACCCCGGAGGGAAAGGAGTGGCTGACCCGATATGAAGCCTATCGAGACGCCTGTATTCAGGCCAACCGCCAGCTGTATCTGGAATTCTTTCCGCAGCAGCGGTAAGCGTCATATCATCCTCACCGGCAGCCGGGGCATCGGGAAAACCACTCTGCTGGGCAAGCTGTTCCCCACGCCGCAGCCCGGTATTACCACATGGGCAGAGCCGGGAAAAGCCGTCTGGCTGCGGGACAATCAATCCGGACAGCAGGTGCAGGTGGGGATTTACCATCCGTCCCTGCCCGGCAGCTCCAACAGGATGGTTCCCTGTTCAGCAGCCTTTACCGCTCTGGGAACCCCAGCGCTGGAGCAGAGCGCCCATGCGCCGTGGGTCACCATCGACGAGATCGGCTATTTGGAAAGCGGCTGCACGGACTACTGCAATGCCATCCGCAGACTGCTGCGGCAGACGCAGGTCGCCGCCGTGGTTCGGAAGCAGGATACGCCGTTTCTCCAAGAACTTATCCGCCGGGACGATGTATTTCTCGTTGATCTGGACGCCCCCTATGGAAATCTGGGCTGCGTCATCATGGCCTCCGGGCTGGGGCGGCGCTTCGGCGGGAACAAGCTTATGGTGGATTTTCTTGGAGAACCAATGCTCCTCCGAGCGCTGTCCGCCACGGACGGCATTTTCCGGCATCGCGTGGTGGTGACCCGGCACAAGGATGTGGCGGCACTTTGCAGGGTGCGGGATACTAAGGTCGTTCTGCATGACCTCCCAGCGCGCAGCGATACCGTCCGGCTGGGGCTGGAGGCCGTTGGCACAGTGGACGGATGTCTATTCTGCCCCGGAGATCAGCCCCTGCTGCGGCAGGAAACCGTTGCCGCGCTGGCACTGGCGGCAGTGAATGATTCATCCTCCATTTGGCGTCCGACCAATGGGGAAGCGCCGGGTGCGCCAGTGCTGTTTCCCGGCTGGTGCTTTCCGGCGCTGCATAGCCTCCCCACGGGCAAGGGCGGTGGCTATGTGATCCGGCAGTATCCCCAGCGGCTGCGGACGATTTCCACTGCAAATCCTTGGGAGCTGGTGGACGCCGACACCCCGGAGGCACTCTCCGCTCTGCTGACGCATGCCCCCGCCAATTTTAACTGAATCCTGTGATCAAAGCACTGCGGATCCCGCAGTGCTTTTTCGTTCCATATGGGGATTGACTTTTTCTCGCTTCTGCATATAATAAATAACATACGTTGCGCAACGATTGTTTTTTATTCTGGAGGGATATATATGCCGCCAAAATTCAAATTCACCAAAGAAGTGATCATTGCCGCCGCGCTGGAGCTGACACGGGAAAATGGCCCTGACGGTCTGACCGCCCGCGCGCTGGCTGCCCGGCTGGGCTGCTCCGTCAAGCCGATTTTCGGCCTGTTTCAAAATATGGAAGCCGTTCAGGCCGCCGTCCGCGCCGCCGCCGATGCAAAATACCAGAGCTATCTGCGTGAGGACATGGCAAACGGGAAATACCCGCCCTACAAGGCCAGCGGTATGGCCTACATCCGATTTGCGCGGGAGGAACGGGAGCTGTTCAAGCTGCTGTTTATGTGTGACCGGAGCGACCAGCCCATAGAGGAGGATCGGGAGGCTATTCGCCCGCTGATCCGGCTGATTCAGGACAATCTCGGCATCACCGAGGAGGCTGCCTACCTGTTCCATCTGGAAATGTGGGTCTATGTCCACGGGATCGCAACCATGATTGCCACCTCCTATTTGGATTGGGAGGAGCCATTTATCAGCAAAGTCATCACCGATGCCTATGTTGGCATGAAATACCGATACACGGAGGGAAAAGACCATGCTGGCCATTCAGACGAAGCAGCTCACTAAGGCTTATAAGGGCGTAACCGTCGTAGACGCCCTTAACATAGAGGTACAGCAGGGAGAGCTGTTCTCTCTGCTGGGTGTAAACGGGGCAGGGAAGACCACGACCATCAAAATGCTGTCCTGCCTGAGCCGCCCCACCAGCGGCGACGCCCTGCTCAGCGGAAACAGCATTGTACATCAGCCCGCCGCCGTCAAGGCGCTCATCGGCGTCTCTCCACAGGAAACCGCCGTTGCTCCCAATCTCACCGCAAAGGAAAATCTGGAACTGATGTGCGGCCTCCACGGCATCTCCGGGGAGCTTCGCCGCCAGCGAGTTTCAGCGCTGTCCAATCAGCTGGGCCTTGGGGCGGTTTTGCAGAAAAAGGCCGGAAAGCTGTCCGGCGGCTGGCAGCGCCGGGTGAGCATCGCCATGGCGCTGGTATCTCAGCCGGAAATTCTGTTTCTGGATGAACCCACGCTGGGGCTGGACGTTCTGGCACGCAGCGAGCTGTGGGACTGCATCCGCATCCTCAAGGGAACCGTTACCATCATCCTCACCACCCACTACATGGATGAGGCCGAGGCACTTTCCGACCGAGTCGGCATTATGAAGGCCGGGCGGCTTCTGACCGTTGGAACCTGTGCAGAGCTGCTGGAGAAAACCGGAGCCTCCCGGCTGGAGGATGCGTTTATTGGGGTCGTAAGGGGGACTATGCCATGAAGCTTTTGACCTTTTCCGGACGCACCGCGAAGGAGATCCTGCGGGATCCCCTGAATCTTGGCTTTGGCATCGGATTTCCGATCATCCTTCTGCTGCTGTTGTCCGCCATTCAGGCCAATGTTCCCGTCAGTCTCTTCGAGATCGACCAGCTTGCCCCCGGCATTGCCGTATTCGGGCTGGCTTTTTTGACGCTGTTCTCCGCCACGCTGGTCGCCAGAGATCGGGAAAGCGCCTTTCTGCCCAGACTTTATACCACGCCCCTGACTGCGGCGGATTTTATTCTGGGCTATATGCTGCCGATCCTGCCCATCGCTCTGCTGCAAAGCCTGCTCTGCTATGGAGTCGCGGTGCTGCTGGGGCTGTCCATTACACCCCGCATCTTATCTGCTCTGCTGCTGATCCTGCCCATCTCCCTGTTTTTCATTTCCACGGGGCTGCTCTGCGGCAGCATTCTCAATGTCAAGCAGGCGGGCAGTATCTGCGGCGCACTGTTTACCAACCTGACCGCATGGCTCTCCGGAACCTGGTTTGATTTGGAGCTGGTGGGTGGAGGCTTTCAAAAGGTTGCCTTCGCGCTGCCCTTTGTTCACGCAGCCGAGCTGGAACGTGCCGCAATCCACGGAAACACCGGCGATATTCTTCCCCATCTATGCTGGGTGCTGGGCTACGCCATTGCCGCCACGGCGCTGGCGGTCTGGTTCTTTCTGCGGCAAATGAAACGGCAATAACCCCGTCTGCCGTGACCGCTTAAAGCTTTCCATCCATATAAACAATTGAGAAAATAAGAGAAATCAGGAACGCCGCCGTCTCAGGTGCAAGAATTGATAGGCCAATTCACTACTTTTTATAGGTGCGGCTTCTTGCGCCCCGTTCCTTCTCCATGGTATATTGGACGCGGGAACAAACCGCACTGACCATGCGGAGCTGTTCCGGAAAACAGTCCGATCCTTTTGACTGCGGCTGTGATTTCGGCACTGTTTTTCAAAAAATGAATATGGATGGAGGAACACAAATGAAAAAGATACTTGCATTCATCCTGTCGCTTTCTCTGCTGGCAGCCCTTACCGCCTGCGGCGGAAACGCACCCGCATCCACGGGAAGCAGCGCAGCTGCTTCTGATCCGGCATCCGCTGCCGCTCCGGAGACATCGCAGGAAGTCCCCGCCGAAGCTCCCGGTTCCGACCAGACCGCAGAGGCTTCTTCCGCCGAGCCTGCTTCCGCCCCTGAGGCCGAAGTGGTTCCCGCGAATACCATTGAATACCCGCTCAGCGAATCCTATACCTTTACCATGACCGCTACCCTGCGGAACAATGTGCTTCAGGTTCTGGGAGATGACGATTTTTCTGTCACCTCTGCGTACCGCGGACTGGCAGAGGCCACCGGATGCAGCATTGACTTTAATATGCTGGGCGAGGCCACCGCGGAGGAAAAGACCAACATCATGCTGGCCTCCGGCGATATGACCGACTTCTACACCGGTCTGGGCAGCTATGGCAACAACCTCACCGGCGCGATCCATGACGGTATTCTCTTCGACATGGCGCCCATGCTGGACGAATATGCCCCGGACTATAAGGCACTTCTGGACAGCGACGAAGAGCTGGCTGCCAGCGCCACCAATCCCGACGGCACCGTAAGCATGTTTGTCAGTCAGGCCGCCGACGTGGTGGAAAAGGGCATTCTGATCCGTCAGGACTGGCTGGACAAGCTGGGGCTGGAGCTTCCCACCAACCGCGAGGGTCTGGAGGATATTCTCCACCAGTTCCAGTCGGAAATGGGCGCGTCCAACCCCATTCTCATGAACTTTGGTCTGGAAACCGGCCTCAGCGGCTCCTTTAACGTATCCTATGCCGGTATGCGCAGCATGGACTATCAGCTCACCGAGCCGAACGGCAAGGAAGTGGTGGCCTGCTTTGCCTCCAACAACTTCGTGGACTATCTGATGTATCTGAACCATCTTTACAATGACAAGCTCATCACCGACGACTTTATGAGCACCGGTCGGGAATACGGCAACTGGGAATCCTCCTACTATTCCGGCAAGTGCGGCGTATGGTCTGATGGCTTCCGAGAGCTGGATCCCGCCAACCGCAGCAATGCCGATGATCCGAACTACATGGTTTCTCCGCTGGCATTGACCGATTATGACTGCCACGTGGCAGAGCGCTCCACTGCCTCCATGAACGGCATGCTGTTCCTGACCGCCGCCTGCGAGAAGCCGGAGCTGGCCATGGAAATGATCAACTACTGCTATACCACCGACGGCCGCCGCAACGGCCTTTACGGCATGCAGGGCGAGGGCTATGAGCTGACCCCCGACGGAAAGGTAGAGCTGACCGACAACCTCACCAACAACCCCAACTGGTCCCTGAACAACGCCCTGCTGTGGTACGGTGCAGCACAGTGGATGCCCACCTGCACGGATATGGAGTACTATGAGCTGATTGGTGCAAAGGAATCCATCGACGGCATCAAGTACTGGACCGAAAACGGCGGTGACAAGGCCATGAAGCTGCCCGCAGGCGTCAGCCTGACCGCCGAGGCCAACACTGAGTTCAATAACCTTGCCAGCGACGTGCTCACCCTGTTCTCCGAGGGTGCCGTTCGCGTGGTCACCGGTGATCTGGACGAGGCCGGCTACCGTTCCCTCATTGAGGACGCCAACGGCATGGGCCTTGCCCGTATGACCGAGCTGTATCAGGAGGCCTATGACGCCTATCTGGCAGGCTGATTTCCGCACATGTAACGCTTCCCCCGGCGCCGCAGCGCCGGGGGATTTTATTCTATTTCCTCCGCCCTTTTCCCCTCCGGCAAAAAGTTTCCCCATTTGTCGGGAACTATTGTTTTTTGAATACGGATGCGATAAAATGAAGAAACGGGTGGGAATTTCCCCCTGTCATTTCAACACAGCGGTGGCGGTATGCTGCTCGGGTGGTTCAGGCGCCTATGTCAGCCACACCATCACCTCTGATGCTTCTTTTAGAAGGATTGTTATATAAGCCATCTGCCGCATGGATTGGGAGTCGCTTCTGGCACAGCTTTCCATGCTGCCCCATCAGTAAGCACACCGCTTCGGGAGGAATCTATGGGAAAAATTCGTCTCAACGAAGACCTTGAAATCGTAAATCATGTCAAGGAAGGACTGCAACGCACCGGCGGCTACTGTCCCTGCCGTCTTGAGCGGAGGCCGGAATATAAGTGTATCTGTGAGGAGTTTAAGTCGCAGATACAGGATCCGGATTTTGAGGGCTACTGTCATTGCATGCTCTATTATAAAGAAAAATAGCACCGCAAAAGCGGAAAGCTCTGCAAGGCGTTTTAGACACGCTGCATTGTGTTCGCTCTGGCTATCATGGATTCTTTCGCAGACTGATAGCCGCCGATGTATGCCGCAGCAAAACGGACTGTCCCGGAGGAATAATGATCCCAGTGTGTGGCCGTCTCAAAATGCAAATTTTACAGGGACAGCCTCCTTTAAAATTAGAAAAGCCGTGAAAACCCGATGGAAATTTCGGATTTTCACGGCTTTAATTGGGCTGTTTTCCAGAAGAATTCTATTTTGCTGTTATTCCATCACAATGCCGTTCTGCGCCGCAACCAGATGCTCCACGCAGTAGATCTCACGTAGCCTCGGCTTTTCGATTTTACCCGTGGCATTCCGGGGTACCGGTGCAAAGATCACCCGCTTAGGACGCTTATACCGGGGCAGCTCCGTGCAGAACTGATTGACGTTTTCCTCCGTCAGGCTGCATCCTGGCTTACACTCGATGATTGCAGCCGTGATCTCGCCCAGTCGCTTATCCGGCATACCGATCACCGCGGCATCCTTAATGGCGGGATTGGTCCGCAGAAAGTCCTCAATTTGCACAGGATAGATATTCTCACCGCCGGAGATGATCACGTCCTTCTTGCGATCCACCAGATAGTAGAAGCCATCGGGATCCTGCATCGCCATATCGCCGGTTTTCAGCCAGCCGTCCTCCGTCAGCACCTGCGCCGTTGCCTCCGGGTCGTTGTAGTAGCAGGTCATAACGCCGGGACCCTTGACACAAAGCTCGCCCACCTCGCCCTGCGGCACCTCGCCGGAGCCGTCCTCCGCAAGGATCATGCACTGCCAGCCATAGCCGGGAACGCCAATAGCGCCGACCTTGTGGATATTCTCCATCCCAAGATGCACACACCCCGGCCCGGTAGATTCCGAAAGGCCATAGTTGGTATCGTATTTTTGGTTGGGGAAATAACGGAGCCACCGCTGAATCAGTACCGGAGGCACAGGCTGTGCGCCGATGTGCATCAGCCGCCACTGGCTGGTTTCATAGTCAGAAAGCTTGATATCTCCGCGATCCAATGCGTCCAAAAGATCCTGCGCCCACGGCACCAGCAGCCAGACAATGGTGCAGTGCTCCTGAGAAACTGCGGACAGAATTGCCTCTGGAGATGTTCCCTTGAGCAGCACCGCCTTGGAGCCGGAAAACAGGCTGCCGAACCAATGCATTTTCGCACCAGTATGGTACAGCGGCGGGATCAGCAGGAAGCAGTCGTCCCGCGAGGTCCCATGATGCTTCTGCTCCATACGCGCTGCCTGCATCAGGCTTTCATGGTTGTGAAGAATGGCCTTTGGAAAGCCCGTGGTGCCGGATGAGAAATAGATGGCTGCATCGTCCTCATCCTCAATGCGCACCAGCGGTGCGGAGGACGAGAAATTCACCACCTGATGGTCGTAATCCTCGGCAAAGGTGGGACAGACACCCGCTCCCACATACATCAGCAGGCGATTGCCACCAATTTCGTCCGCAATTTCCTCCACGCGGCCAATAAACTCCGGGCCAAACAGCAGAATATCCGTATCGGACTGCTCCACGCAATATTTAATCTCCTCCGCCGAAAAGCGGAAGTTCATGGGTACTACAATCGCCCCTGTTTTAAGGATGCCAAAATAGATCGGCAGGAATTCCAGACAGTTCATCAGCAGGATCGCAACCTTATTCCCCTTGCCAATTCCCCGATCCAGCAGCAGGTTTGCCACCCGGTTCGCCTTTTCATCAAACACCTGCCACGTGATCTCTCTGCGGTAGGCCGTGGTAGGGGCAGGCATAATCAGGTCGTAATCCTTCCATGTTACCCTCCGCTTTTCCTGAATTTCCGGGTTAATTTCCACCAGTGCGGTTTCGCTGCCATAGAGCTTTGCGTTGCGCTCCAGCAAATCGGTTATGGGCATAACAAGGCTTCCTTTCCGGTTGTATTTGCAGCACTTTCGTGCGATAGCAGTTTAGAATGCAAAAGTAAGTATACCGCATTCCACCATGGATGTCAAGGATATGGGAGATTTCGACGATAGATTGCAATTTCGTTCAGAATCTCATATAATGTTCCCATATGTAATTTCATTGTAAAGAGGCGATTTTGTTGCCAGCCGCACCCAATACGGATTTCAGTCAGGGCAGCGTTTGGAAAAATATTGTCCGAATGTCCATTCCCATCACCCTGGCGCAGCTCATCAATATTCTATATAATATCGTGGATCGGATGTACATTGGGCATATCCCCGGCGCGGGCGCACTGGCGCTCACCGGGCTTGGACTGTGCCTGCCGGTGATCTCCATCGTCATGGCCTTTGCCCGGCTCTCCGGCATGGGCGGCGGGCCCCTGTGCTCCATCGAGCGCGGAAAGGGCGATCTCGACGAAGCGGAGCGAATTATGGGGAACTCCTTTACCCTGCTGATGATCTTTGCCGTAGTGCTGACTCTGCTGGGCGAAGTATTCCTTCGCCCCATTCTGCTGGCCTTTGGCGCCAGCTCCAGCACCCTCGGTTATGCCATGGATTACGGCAGAATTTATCTTGCCGGCAATGTATTCGTGCTGATTTCTCTGGGAATGAACAACTTCATCAACGCTCAGGGCTTTGCCCACACCGGAATGGTCACCACACTGGTGGGGGCAGTACTGAACATTCTTCTGGACCCGCTCTTTATCTTCGTGCTGGGCTGGGGCGTAAAGGGTGCCGCCGCTGCAACGGTGTTATCTCAGGCAGTATCCGCCCTGTGGGTCATGCAGTTTTTAACCGGGCCGCGAGCGCAGCTACGGCTGAAGCGCCGCTATCTCCGGCTGGATCGGCAGCGCACCGGAAAGATCCTCAGTCTGGGCTTCTCCGGCTTTGTCATGGCCTTTACCAACTCCGCCGTGCAGGTGGTCTGCAACAGCGTGCTCAGCAGCTACGGTGGCGATCTGTATGTGGGTGTTATGACCGTCCTCAGCTCCATCCGCGAGGTGGTTTCCATGCCAGTACAGGGAATCACCGGTGCGGCAGAGCCTGTGCTGGGCTTTAACTACGGCGCCGGCCTGCGCCAGCGGGTGCGGCAGGGCATTCGGTTCATCTCGGTCTGCTCTCTGCTCTACTCTCTTCTGGTGTGGGGTGTGATTCGCCTGTTTCCCAGTCCGCTGATCCGCATCTTCAATAACGACAACGCACTGGTGGGAACGGCGATTCCCGCACTGGGGCTGTATTTTGCCACATTCTTTATGATGGCGCTGCAATTCGCCGGTCAAAGCACCTTTGTATCTCTAGGGAAGAGCAAGCAGGCCGTGTTCTTCTCGATTTTCCGGAAGGTCATTATTGTGGTGCCTTTGACCATACTGCTGCCCAAGCTCCCCATGTTCGGCGTAAACGGCGTGTTCTGGGCGGAGGCCATCTCCAATGTCATCGGCGGCATCGGCTGCTTTGGCACCATGTATCTGACGGTATATCGTCCTCTGGGACGTGAAACTCCTGTATAAAGGCGGTAACACAATGGAACATCTATTTCTGGTCAACCCGGCTGCCGGTAAGGAGGACGCCACCCCTGCGGTGAAGCAGTTCTCTGCCCTGCTGTCGCAGTCGCTAGGGGAGCCATGTCAGGTTCAAATCTCCCGCGGCCCCGGTGAGCTAACACAGCTGGCCCGTGCTGCCGGCGAAACAGGCCGCCCCATTCGGCTTTACGCCTGCGGCGGCGATGGGACGCGCTACGAAGTTGTTACCGG
>CAJKSU010000013.1 GCA_905202605.1 uncultured Eubacteriales bacterium | reverse complement strand
TGGGCGTTGGAGATTTGAGTGGAGCTGTTCTTAGTACGAGAGGACCGGGATGGACGTACCTCTGGTGCACCAGTTGTTCTGCCAAGGGCATAGCTGGGTAGCCACGTACGGACGAGATAAACGCTGAAAGCATCTAAGCGTGAAACTCTCCCTAAGATAAGATCTCTCATCCTTTAAGGAGTAAGGCTCGACGTAGACTATGTCGTTGATAGGTCGGAGGTGTACGCACCGAGAGGTGTTTAGCTGACCGATACTAATAAGCCGAGGGCTTGTCCTACAAAGAATAGCAGGCTCTAAGCCTTCCAGTGCAGAGTAACAAAGATACGGTGTTCAGTTTTCAGGGTACAACCTTGATAGTTGGTGTTGATTGCCATGAGGGTCCACCTGTTCCCATTCCGAACACAGAAGTTAAGCTCATGTGTGCCGACAATAGTATGTGGGTGACTGCATGTGAAGATAGGTAATGCCAACATCTGATTCCGCCTTCCAATCGGAGGGCGGTTTCTTTGTATCTGCAAAATCTATCGCTTTAAATTACAAAAATATGTTTACGCCGCTAGGAAAACGTGTTACAATATTCATACAGATTATTATGATAACAATTCAGGAACAAATCCAGCTATTTCAATATACGGAGGAAATAAAATGATTATTAAGCCCGAAAAAGAAGTCAGCAAAGCGCTTTATGAAAAGATTGCTGCACTGGCCGATGTAGAGGCCTGCTATCGATTCTTTCAGGATCTTTGTTCCATCACAGAGCTTCGCGCAATGGAGCAGCGCTATGATGTTGCAAAGCTGCTCTATGAAGGAAACGTCTATACGGATATTGTAGAAAAAACAGGCGCCAGCAGTGCTACTATCAGCCGTGTAAACCGCGCCCTTAAGTATGGGGAAAACGGCCTTCTGGAGGCACTGGAACAGAAGTAAAATGCGGCATTCTAGAGTTGACTAATCAAAAATATGAAAGGTGATACTGCAAAATATTCAAAATCATAGTTAAATGCTGAAATTCTTTCGTTTAATACGTCAAAAATGAAATTTATGCTTGACTGCTGGCAATATTGTGCTATACTAGGTCCATCAAGCAAAGGCGCTGATACCCAAATGGGAATCAGCGCCTTTTTGATTTGAATGGCCATTCAAGTCTCCTGAAAAACGAAAATGTTGGGAGGAACGTGTGGTGGAATTCTCTTCCGTAAACACAATTTGGGTATTACTCGGCGCGGCATTGGTATTCTTTATGCAGGCGGGCTTTGCAATGTGCGAGGCGGGCTTTACACGGGCAAAGAATACCGGCAATATCTTGATGAAAAACCTCATGGATTTCTGCATTGGCACGCCCTGCTTCTGGCTGGTTGGCTTCGGCCTGATGTTTGGCTACAGCAATGCGATTTTTGGTAAACTGGATCCTCTGATCATGGCGGATTATGCAAGCATTCTTCCTGCTGGCGTTCCCAAGTGGGCTTTTGTGATCTTCCAGACGGTCTTCTGTGCGACCTCTGCTACCATTGTTTCCGGCTCTATGGCAGAGCGTACCAAGTTCTCTGCATACTGCATCTATTCCGCATGTATTTCCCTTTTCATCTATCCAATCTCCGGTCACTGGATCTGGGGCGGCGGCTGGCTGAGCCAGTTGGGCTTCCATGATTTTGCCGGTTCCACTGCGGTACATATGGTCGGCGGCGTTTGTGCGGCTATCGGCGCAGCAATGCTCGGACCTCGGATTGGCAAGTATGACAAGAAGGGGCAGCCCCGCGCGATTCTCGGTCATAATCTTTCTATTGCTGCGCTGGGCGTGTTTATTCTGTGGTTCTGCTGGTTCGGTTTCAACGGTTGCTCGACTGTCGCCATGGATAGCGATGAAGCAGTCGTATCCGCTGGTCTGGTGTTCTTTAATACGAATATGGCAGCTGCTATTGCATGTGTTACTACGCTGATTTTTACATGGATTCGCTATGGAAAGCCCGATGTGTCCATGACCTTCAATGCGGCACTGGCTGGTCTGGTTGGTATCACGGCTGGATGCGACATGGTGTCTCCTGTAGGCGCTGCGGTTATCGGTATTGTCTGTGGTCTGCTGGTAGTCCTTTCTGTAGAGTTCTTTGATAAGGTCGCAAAAATAGATGATCCCGTTGGTGCAATTTCGGTGCATGGTGTCTGCGGTGCAACCGGAACCATCCTGACCGGCCTTCTGGCAACGGATGGCGGCCTGCTGTACGGCGGCGGATTTAAGTTCTTTGGCGTTCAGGTGCTTGGCGTTGTGGTTACGGCTGCCTATGCCGCAGTGATCATCACCGCTGTATTTACTGTAATAAAAAAGACCATTGGCCTTCGCTGCTCTGCTGAGGATGAGATCGAGGGCTTGGATATCTCCGAGCATGGCCTCGCTAGCGCTTATGCGGATTGGGTTCCTGCAACCTCAATGAACATTGATGATTCCTTTGCAGCTTCCGCAGTTACCGGCACAACTCCTGTGGAAAAGGCAGTTCCTGTGGTGAAGGCACCCAAGCCGGAGCATGCCGACGGAGGAAAGTACACGAAAATTACGATCGTCTGCAATCAGTCGAAGTTCGAAGCGCTGAAATCGCAAATGAGCCAGATTGGCGTAACGGGCATGACGGTGACGCAGGTAATGGGCTGCGGTGTCCAGAAGGGCAAGACGGAATTCTATCGCGGCGTTCCGCTGAATATGAATCTGCTGCCTAAACTTCAGGTTGATATTGTAGTGTCTACGGTTCCTCCTGCATCCGTAATTGCTGCCGCAAAGAGCGCACTGTATACCGGTCATCCCGGCGACGGAAAGATCTTCCTATATGACGTGGAGGATGTAGTTCGGATCCGTACCGGTGAAACGGGCATTGCTGCTTTGACTGGGCCGGATGAAGAATAACTGAGGTGAGAAAGGCGCACTCCAAGTTCTGGGGTGCGCCTTTTAGAAAATAGTTGACGGGAATCGTAGAGTGTGATAAAATATATAAGAAATATGGGCCTGTAGCTCAGCTGGGAGAGCGTTCGGTTCGCATCCGAGAGGTCGACGGTTCGATCCCGTTCAGGTCCACCAAACCCCCATGGAAATTACCTTCCATGGGGTTTTTTGCGCCTAATTGGCAGTTACTTTTCCAGCCACACAGGGAAAACGTATCGCTGTTTACCACAGAAACTCCGTATCATACGGGACTTCGTGGATGTCAGTCAGCGGGCAACGATTGCTGACTGAAACAGGAAACCGCCATTTGACCCAGTTCCTTTTCCATAGCGTCCGCAAAGAGCCGAATCAGGGGATTCCGGTTATGCTTACTCCATACAACACAGACAGGAATATCATCCTCTAAATTGAACCAGGTCAGCCGGGGATCGTCTGCGAAGCGCATATATGGGTCAAACACCGTGACGCCCTCTCCCAGCAGCAGAGCCTGCAGAATGCTGTCTCGATTGGGCAGATACTTTGGCATCACGGTAATCTGTCTGGCCTGAAATTGCAGCATAGCCAGCTCCATGGCCATAGGGGATTCCTCTTGAGAGAGCATTAAAAGGGTCTGCCCCTGAAAGTCTGAGGCAGCCAGCGGTGTCTGTTCTGGGCAGAGCAGCCCCTTTCTCACATAAGCGCGGCTTTCCAGATTTGCGATTTCCTGTACCTCCAGTCCATCGAAGTCTATGAGGCTGGTTTTTGTGCAGATTATCACATCCAATTCTCCGGTTCGGATTCGGCGGCGCAGTTCCCGGAAATCCTGGCTTTCAAATAACAGCTCTGCCTGGGGATAATGCTGGGCGAGCTGGTTTTTTACACAAAAGAGGGCTGTGCTCATATCCCAGCCGCTGCCGACTCCGACTTTCAGCTGTATAGGGCAGTGGCTGGATAGAGACTGTACGGTTTCGGCGGCGCGGCTATAGATTGTCTGTATTTGCGAGAACGCGTCCTGAAATACGATACCGGCGGGGGTCAGGCGAATGGAATTTTTTCGGGAACGGTCAAAGAGCTGACATCCCAATTCATGCTCCAGAAGTTTAATCTGACGGCTTACCGCAGGCTGAGAGACATATAGCTTTTCTGATGTTTGGGAAAAGGACATACAGTCTGCGGCAGTAAGAAAATATAGAATTTGCAGTGAAGTCATTGGAAGTTCCTCCTGAATAGCTCTATTATAATGTTTTGATTATAACAACGCAAGCTTTTTTGGTATTTGCACCTTGAGAAATCTAGTGATATGATAAAAATAACATAATACCATTCCAAACTAATGGAGGTTTCCTTATGACCCTTCAGTCACAGTATGCAAGCAAAAAAAAGACATTGACGGATGCTCAGGCACTCATTCACTCCGGAGACATCATTGCAGTATCCGGCGCAATTACAGAGCCAGTGGTATTTTTGAATCATCTGAGTGATATTATTCCGCGATTGGAGAATGTGACACTCATTAAGAGCAAGGATAATGATTATGCTTATCTTCGTGATCCTGCTACAGCCGGACATGTTTTGACATTGGGTCACTTTTATCATACCAATTTTCGTGAGGGACATGCTCTGGGAATTACGTCCTATCTGCCGTCAGACCTCCACAATTATATGTCTTTACGGACAGCGTATAAGCCCAACAATGTATTCATTGCGAAGGTAACGGATATGGACGAACAGGGAAATTTTCAGATTCCTTACTGCCAAATGTTTGAACGGGAGGCGCTGGCCTGTGCTAAAACGGTGATTTTGGAGATCAATCCTCGGTTCCGGCGTGTTCGGGGCGGTGTGGATATTCCCTTGGAACGGGTTACCTGCTGTTATACAGCTGATTCTCCAATTCTCACAATTCCACGCTCCAAGCCGACTCCTACTGATGAAGCGATTGGCGCCTACGTTGCGGATATGATCCATGATGGAGATACATTTCAGTTGGGAATTGGCGGCCTTCCGGACGCTGTAGGGAAGCACCTTTTTGCTCGAAATGATTTGGGTATTCACTCTGAACTGTTCTCCTCTACCATGGCAGACCTCATTGAGAAGGGCAACGTTACGGGACGATACAAAACAGTTGATCCGGGAGAGAGCATAGCCTGCTTTGCGCTGGGAGACGATCATCTGTACAAGACGCTTTCTGAAACACATTCTTGTCGGATTATGCCAGCTTCTTATACAAACGATCCATTTATCATTGCCCAGCAGGATCATATGATCTCAGTAAACACGGCACTGGAAATGGATTTGACAGGACAAATTTGCTCAGAGTCGATTGGCGCAGTTCAGTGGAGCGGTACCGGCGGAGCCTCAGATTTTGCGTTTGGAGCACTGCACTCGAAAGGGGGACGGGGAATTATTGCATTCTCATCCACGGCAAAGGGCGGTACGATTTCACGAATTAAGGTTACGCTGACGCCGGGGGCTGCGGTCTCTATTTCACGAAATTTGGCAGATACGATTGTCACGGAATATGGTGTAGCTGAACTGCGGGGACGCTCCGTCCGAGAGCGGGCAGATGCTTTGATTGCAATTGCTCACCCGAATTTTCGGGAGGAACTGCGAGAAGGTGCACGAAAATTAGGTTATTTATAATCAATCCGGGAAACCGGCTATCATTTTTAATTACAAGGAGGAACATACAATGGCAAAACCACTGGCAGACTATGTAAAGCTTCCGGAGCTGGAGGAGTACGGAGAATGGTTTAAGGACTTCGCAGACCTCTACCGGGAGGATGGCATCCTGCAGGTAACATGGAAGACCAATAATGGTCCTATGAAGCACTCCGGAATGTCCCATCGGGCAATCTCTCAGCTGGTGCGGATCCTGTCCATGGATGTGAAGAATGAGATCATCATTTTTACGCATATTGGAGATACCTGGATGATCGAATCCGACCCCAATGGCTGGGAAACCTATTCCGAGCTCCCCACACAGCGGTTCCAGCATCAGTATTTCGATGACACCAACCTCATCAAAAACATGGTCTTTGATCTGGATGTCCCCACCATTGGCGCAATCCCCGGTCCGGGCTTCCACTGGGACTCCGCTATGCTCTGTGACGTGACCATCGCTGCGGAGGATACGGTGATGGAGGTGCCACACGCCCATGGCGGACTGGTCCCCGGCGACGGCATGGGTCTGATGGCGCAGCATTATTTTGGTACCAAGCGCGGCAACTACTATATGATGACCACCCGGCAGTTTACTGCACAGAATATGCTGGACTTTGGTATGGTATCCGAGGTAGTGGAAAAGAATCGTGTTATGGAGCGCGCATGGGAAATCGCGCGGATGTGGAAACGGATGCCCTATGAAAATCGCTGCATCATGGCAAATCTGGCAAAGCGCCCGCTGAAAAAGCTCTTTGTGGAGGATTTGAAGCTTCATACGGTTTCCGAGCAGTACGGATCGCTGCTGCGCATTGCCGCCAACGAAATGGGCGATGTGAATGCGGGACAGCAGGACGAAAAGTATATTGCCAGAACCAACTATTGGAGATATACCTTCCCGGCAATGCAGGGCCCGATGAATGAGGACACCTGGAATGCGTTCCGCACCGAGCCGTTCAAATGGCTGGAAAAAGTCGATGCGGGGGAAGCGGTGAATCCCTATGCCTATCAGGGGAAGCTCCCTTATCGACCGGCTCAGAAGGACGAATGATCAAAGCATAACACCCCCGTGGAACTCTCATTCCATGGGGGTGTTTTCGTGAATGATTCGGTTCGGTTATGCGCCCTGATCGGACGAGAGAATATCGTCGATACGGCTGTTTACTTCCTGCATCACCTCATCGCTGGTAATGCCGCCAACAATGGGATCTCCAATGATATTCCCATTTCGATCAACCAGAAGGGTTGTGGGGAAGGAGAAGATTTGGGAGAGCATATTGCCCGCATCGGAATCCGAGGGGAAATAGATATTCTGATAGCTGGCACCCTTTTCATTGAGAATGCTTTTTGCCTCTGCAATGGCGTCCTCGTTTCCGTCCAAAGTGTCGGTGTTAATGCCGATGACGGCGCCGCCTTTGGACTTGAGTTCTTCATTGAGCTGATTCAGAGCGGACAACTCTTCAACGCAGGGCTTACAGCCGCTGAACCAGAGGTTCACCACCGTGACAGCATTCTGGGAGAACATGCTGTTGTCTACATTATTCCCGTCCAAGTCCTTCCCGGAGAAGGAAGGGAAGCTGTTTACAGAAAGGGTCTGCGTTTCGGTGGCGTCTGCGGGATTGTACTGCTCAAGGATTGCGGCCATCTGCTCCTCAATGGGACGAATCAGCTCAACATCTGCTTTCAGGGTTTTTACGTCATCATCAGAGAGCTCGTCCGCTGCATCAATGGCATTGGATAGAATATCGCAGTAGTCGGCTTCGGGATCTGCAACGTTCTTGTCCATGGATGCGAATACCTTTTCCCAAAGCTCCTTATGGGAGTCAAATATGGCATTTTCCTGATTTGTCAGGTCATTCAGCTGAGCCTGAAGCGCATCCTGATCGACAGCGGAAGATGCCGACTCAACGGAAGATGCCGACTCAACGGAAGATGCAGCAGTGGTTTTCTCAGCAGCGGCGCTTTCTGCCGGGGCGCTGCTTTGTGCTGTAGCGGAACTGCTTGCGCTGCTGCTGTTGCTTCCGCAGGCAGTAAGACCAAAGATCATCGCACCGGCGAGCAGGCCGGCAATCCATTTTGTTTGTTTCATGAACAATACCTCCAAAAAATTAGTTCTGAGCGGATGTTTCTTCTTGCGTGCTGGATGTAGCCTTGATTCCGAAACCATAGCGGTAGCGAATGGCGCCGGTGGGGCAGGATTTCATGCACTTTCCGCAGCGGATACATTCGGCGTGGTTTGGCGTTTTCGTAACGTCTACATCCATACCGCAGACCTTCTGACATTTTCCGCAGGACACGCATTTTCCTGTGTTTACCTGAATGCCCAGCAGGGACACACGGTTAAATAAGGAATAAAAAGCACCCAGAGGACAGATCCATTTGCAGAAGGGGCGGTAAAACACCCATGACAGCAGAATTACAGAAATCAGGATCACGCTTTTCCACGCGAACAGCTTTCCCAGCGCCCCGCGAATGCTGATATTTGCGAGAGACAGAGGGATGGCTCCTTCGATGACACCCTGAGGACAGATATACTTGCAAAAGTAGGGATCTCCCATACCCAGATCATTGGTAATCAGCAGGGGAAGCAAAACTACAAATACAGCAAGTATACAATATTTTAGAAACCGAAGAGGACGAAGCTTTCTGGTGGATAGCTTTTTTCCGGGAATCTTATGAATCAAGTCCTGAAGCCACCCAAAGGGACATAGGAATCCGCAGATAAACCGTCCCAGCAGTACCCCAAGGAGAATCAGAGTGCCAGTAATGTAGTATGCAAACTTGAATTTAGAGGAGCCAATCACGGCCTGCATGGCTCCAATGGGGCAGGTTCCGGCTGCACCGGGGCAGGAATAACAGTTGAGGCCGGGGACACAGACCATTTTCCCTTTGCCCTGATAGATGGTTCCTTTAAAAAAGTTTGGAAGATGGATGTTGGTTCCAAGAGCGGCAATGTCTTGAATCCATCCCCGAAAGCGGCCAAAAAAACCCGAATGCCGCTGAGCTTTTTATCCAATTCCAACACACTCCATACATAATCGGATTGCTTTTCCCAGTACTGTCTGTACCTCGCCGCGGTAAGCGCCGAACGCTACCATGGCAGCACCTGCAAGCAAAAGGGTGATTTGCAGGCAGATTTTTGTCCTAGATCTCATTGCGTGAAGCTCCTTTCCTGTTGTGCAAGGAGAGTATAGCAGACAGGAGTTAAATTCTCTGTTAAGAATGCCGAAAACTAACACAGACTTTATGACGGTGTGTTATACTAAGGACAGAATAGAATGGAGGAACAAATATGAGACTACTTATCATTGAGGATGAGCAAACTCTGGCAGATATGGTGGCTCAGCACCTGAGAACTGCCGGTTATGAAATAGACGTGTGCTACGACGGGGATTCCGGGCTGGAAGCTGCCATGGCGGAATCCTATGATTTGATTCTGCTGGATTTGAATCTGCCGCAGATCGATGGAATGACGCTTTTGAGGGAATTACGGATGCAGGATAGAGAAACTGGCGTATTGATTCTCTCTGCTCGAAGCGGAATCGGTGATAAGGTGGAGGGATTGGATGCGGGTGCAAATGATTTTCTGTCCAAGCCCTTTCATATGCAGGAGCTGGACGCCAGAATCCGAAGCTTGACCAGACGGCGATTTATTCAAAACAGCTTGACCCTGACGTTGGGGCATTTGACATTTGACACCAAACGCCGGGTCGCGGCGGTGGATGGCGTTCCTCTCCAGCTGACCCGGAAGGAAACCGGAATTTTGGAATATCTGCTGCTGCATCAGGGACGTCCGGTGAGTCAGGAGGAGCTGATCGAGCATGTCTGGGACGGCAGTGTGGATGCATTCAGCAATTCTATCCGCGTGCATATTTCTGCCCTTCGGAAGAAACTCCGGACGGCATTGGAGTATGATCCAATCCGCAATCGAATCGGGGAGGGCTATGTGATGGGAGGCGATTCTGAATGAAACGGCTTTCCTTACAATGGCGGCTGACAATTATGACGGCGTCCTTGATTGCGGCAACCTGTGTGCTGCTGAATTTGGCTGTACTCTATTCCGGCACCTCGCGCATGGATGCGCTCGGCAAGTATCTGGCAGATAATGAAACGGAGGATACTGTATATATTGACCTGTCCGAAACTGAGTGGGAGGATTTTACGGGAGATTTTGCGTTACAGGTTCAGAGCAGCAAAGCGGGCTTTCGGCTGGAGGCGTGGGTGATTACAGTTTTGATTACACTGCTGTCCGGTGTGATTACTTATCTTGTCAGCGGACGGTGCCTGCGTCCCCTGCGGGAGTTTTCCAGCCGAGCGGAGCAGATTCAAATGCAAAATCTCATGGACAGCCCGCTGCCGGAGCAGAGCATCCGGGAATACCAGCAGTTGGCGTCTGCCTTTAATGGCATGCTGGATCGGCTTGGAAGTGCATTTGAGGTGCAGCGGCGTTTTACTGGAAACGCCGCTCATGAACTAAAGACGCCTCTGGCTCTGATGCAAGCACAGCTGGAGGTTTGGACGGAGTCAGCGGTGCTTTCTGAACAGGATCGGGAGAATATAAAAAGCCTGCAGGGACAGCTGGAACGCCTGACAGCGCTGGTGAAAACGCTGCTGGATATGAGCGAAATGGAGACGATTCCCCGAACGGAGCGGGTGGAGCTTGCCCCCATGGCGGAGGAGATTCTTCAGGATTTGGAACCCGCGGCTCAAAAGCGCAGAATTACCATGCAGACATCGGGAGACGCTCCTATTGTAACAGGAAGCGATATTTTGTTGTATCGGATGATCTACAATTTGGTGGAAAACGCCATCAAATATGGGAAGCCGGGGGGCAATGTTACTGTGACGCTGCGGGAGCGCGATGGAAAGGCGGAGATGCGGATTACAGATGATGGCCCCGGAATTCCCGCAGAGCTGCAGGAGCAGGTGTTCGAACCGTTTTTCCGGGTGGACAAATCCCGCAGCCGAGCCTCCGGAGGCGTTGGCCTTGGGTTGGCGCTGGCGCAGCAGATTGCTGCTCTCCATGGTGGGAGCTTGACCATCGAGAAAAGTGACGAAGCGGGAACAGTGTTCCTGTGCAGACTGTAGGGCGTGGCATTACCCAAGCGCTATACGTCTATAGAAAAGCCCCCGCCGTGTACAGTGATGTACTACGGCGGGGGATAATATTATCTTGGTATGAGATTATCCGTTGGTACGGTCAAAGGCGGTCTGAACGATTTCACGCATCTCGTCAATACCCAGAGACGCAAGCTTTTCCTGGAAGGCCTGCCAGCTATCCTCGCTCAGTTCCATATCACCGGTCATGAACTTGGTCATATACTCCTGAATGACGGTCATCACGTCGGTGGCGATGGCGTTGTAACGGGTGCTCTCCTCGGTGGTCATCTGGTAGTTGCAGATGTACTCGGAGGTCATATTAGACAGCCATGTATCGTATACGGTGGCTTCCACCTCGTTGTCGTAGGTAAGTTCTGTGCGCTCCATGCGGAAGTAGAAGGGGTTGTCATTGTTGTTGGTGAAGATGGCGTAGACTGCCATAGAACCATAGCCGTTGGGATCCTTGAGAATCAGATCGGTATAGTGGATATCCCCGTTGTCATCAATAGTGTAGGTTTCATCCAGCTTTCCAAAGTTGGAAATCATGCTGCCTTCCTCAGTGAAGAACCAGTTGATGTAGGAAACCAACTGGGGGATGATGTCCTCGTCGGCGGTGGTTATGGTCCAGTCACCGTCACCTCTGCCACCGTATGCATTGTTCTGAGTCTTGATGGTGTCGCCTTCCTTCAGTACCACGTTTGCCATGGGATAAATCTCACAGGTGTCGGGGCTGGCTGCGGCGGCGCGGTAGGAATCGGAGGTCAGGCTATAGGGGCCGTAGGCAATGGCCAGCTGATCGTTCAGTACGTCAAAATCATAGAAGGGCGCGGGGTTATACCAGTTCTCCACAAATAGCCCTTCGTCGTTCCACTGCTTCATCTCTTTTGCCCACTCATAGTTGCTGTCCAGAGTTACGGCGGCAGTTACGACGCCATCGATATTCCACCATGTCATCAGTACATCGTTGGAGCTGATGAAGTCCACGCCGGCATAGGCGTCAGCCGCCATTTTGGGGGAAACCACGGCAGATTTCACGCCATACTCGTTTTTCAGAGCCAGTGCGACATCGTGAAGTTCCTCTACAGTGGTGGGAATCTCCTTCCCTACTGCGTCCAGCATATCCTTGCGGACAATGGGACCACGGGAGTACAGAGGAATTTCGGTATAGCTGTACATGGCGGTGGTCACGCCGCTGGAGGAGGTAGTGTCCTCTTTGAACTTTGCGTTGGATTCCAGAATGGCATAATAGTTGGGCGCATATTCCTCAAAATAAGGATACAGGTCTACTGCAAGGCCATCCTCAATCAGGCCGTCCTCACCGGTGGAGTACAGTCGTCCCAAACTCCGGGTGAAATTGGGCAGATCGTTGGCAGCTACTAACAGGTTCAGCTTTTCATTATAGGTGTCCGGGTCGGACCAGTCAACATCCAGGTGGACGTTGGTGTAGTCCTCTGCTGCCAGAATGGCATAGGCATTTTCAAACTCCGCGTTAGGACCGATATAGGCGGAAGCCCATGGGGCAATGTTCAGGAATGCGGTCACAGTGGTCAGCTCATCGAACACCGGATAAAGGCCGCTGGCGTCGATTTTTGTGGGATCGGTGGGCTCTGTCGCAGAACTGTCCTCCGGCAGCATGGTGCTGTCCTCAGTGTCGGATGCGGGAGCGGCAGGGGTGTCCGGCGCTTTTTCCGGTTCCTGCGCTGTCTCGGATACGGGAGCGGAGCCGCTGGAAGCGGCAGGGGAGCTGTCGGAGCCGCCGCCGCAGGCACATAGGGCCAGCAGCAAGCTAAGGCACAGCAGTACAGATAACAATTTCTTTTTCATTTTAGGTTTCCTCCTTTGCTTTTGCGGCAAACACTTTGCCGACAGAACCAAAACACAGAAAATAGGTCAGATTCACCGCCTGTACACTTTCATCTTAGCATGAAAATGACGCTGTGACCAATGCCGGGACGGTATGGGATTATATCACTCGTGTAATAGCTGTGGAAGAACAGAAACGTGCAATCCAACGGCAGAATTTATGACAGGGACAGCATACATATACCATTACACTGATGATATAGTGCATACCGAAAAAGCATTTGTGAAGATTGTGTGAAGCGTGTATGATAAAACTGGCTACAACAAATAAAAAAGGAGGACAAACTGAAATGAAAAAGATTGGAGCCATGTCCCTTGCACTGTGCTTGCTTCTCGGCATGCTTTCCGGCTGCGGAAATCAGCAGCCATCTGCCCAGACGGCCACTTCTGTAAAGGAGAGCCTGACCAGCTCTGTACCTGCGGAAAAAGCACCCGTCCAGCAGGAAGAGGCATCTGCACCTGCGGACTCTGCATCAGAGCAGGAAACTGCCTCCGCAGCAGAGGCGGATGCATACACCCCGGTATCCTATCCGCTTTGTGAGCCGGGTGAAATCACTCTGGACGTCTATATGGCAATGGCCGGCTTCCTGCCGATGGTAATCCCTGATGTTGCTACAGAGGGGCTGAATGGGAACCGCGGTGTGCAGCAGATGGAGGAAGCCACCGGCGTGCATCTGAACTGGACGCTCATTGATCAGGATGCCTATGCAGAGAAGTTTTCCATCACGCTGGCAGCGGGGGACTATCCCGATTACTTTGGTGTTCCGGATACTCAGGTTTCCGGCGGTATTGATGCGCTGGTGGAGCAGGATATCTGCATCGACCTGATGCCTATGCTGGATGATTGCCTGTCGGACTTTAAGCACGGCATTTTTTCCACCAATGAGGACTATCGGAAGGGGCTGATTTCCGATAACGGACACATGACCACCATCAAATCCTACGAAAATCAGTCCACCATGGGCCTGTACATCCGCCAGGACTGGCTGGATCAGCTGGGCTTGGAGACCCCGGAGACCTTTGACGAGCTTCATGACGTATTGGTGGCGTTCAAAAATCAGATTCCCGGCTGCGACTACCCCATGCTGCTGACCCAAAACTGGGATTATTCCAATAACGGCTTTGTAGGTGGCTTTGACACCTCAGGATATGGCACGAGCTCTGACCTCTCCTACTTTGTACAGGATGGAAAGGTGCAGGCAGGCATTCTCAGCGATAACTATAAGGACTACGTACAAATGCTTCGGGACTGGTTTGCAGAGGGCATTCTGGGTGAGCCGAGCATGAATATGAAGAATATGTTCCTCATCAATGAGTATATCCTCAGCAACCAGTGCGGCTTTGCCTTTGGCCAGTCCGATACCGTGTCCGAATCCTCCAAGCAGCAGGCCGGCGGAACCTATGATATGGAGCCGATTAAGGCAATCGTCCGGGAAAAGGGCGGCACGTTTAAGCTCTATGCCAATAAGGGGCAGACAGGCAACGGCGGCTGGGCTATCACCACTGCCTGCGAATATCCGGAGGAGGCCGCAAAGGTCATCAACTGGATGTGGACCGAGGACGGCTACAAGGCTATGAACTTTGGTATCGAGGGCGAAACCTACAATATGGTGGATGGAAAGGTGCAGTATACGGATCTGATTACCAACAATCCCAACGGCTTCAACGCCATGTTCAATACTTGCAGTGAGATCGCGTTCTTCGACCTGCCCTTTGACTGCGCTATGGAGCGGAAGGCGGCAACCTTCTCCAATGAGGCTGAGGCAAAGGCGCAGGAGGTATGGAGAGAGAATACTTCCAATGAGATGCAGTACTATGGCAGTCTCAGTGTCCCGGAGAGCGAGGAGTATGGCAGAATTGCCAGTGACTTGGCAACCAAGGCAGCAGAGACAGTCAGTAAGTTTATCAATGGTGATCGCCCCATGGAAGAGTGGGACTCCTTTGTGGAGGAGCTGCGGAGTATGGACATTGAAACATGCATTTCGCTGAAGCAGGATGCTTATGACCGCTATCAGGCCAGATAACAGCGAAGAAACATATTGATATGTGCAAACAGAACTGCTGTGGGACAGCAGCCGCATGCTTAATTTTGTAATTACTTATTCGCACATATAGCAGTACCTCCAATACTGGACACCAGTATTGGAGGTACATTTTCTGTTTGGATTCTATAGTGGAGCTGTAGTCCTTTTCCCCCAGTGCCTCGGCCACGTTCAGGCGCTTGACGGAAGTCATGGTGAATCTGGTCACCCTCGATGGGATATTCAATGGACTCGTACTCGGTAACGTCCTCATTGGCGCTTGCTTCTCCGGCAGAAGCGGCCTCAGCGGGAGAAGTAGCCTCCTGAGCGGCCTTGGTTTCCTCGGGAGCAGCGGAACCGGCAGACGTGGCTGCGCTGGATGCTGCATTTCCGCCGCAGGCGCAGAGGGACAGTACCATCAGCACTGCCAGAGCGGATGCAAAAATTCTTTTCTTCATGCATGTTTTACCTCCTGATTCTTTGTGACATCTGTGCCGGGACGCGGGGAAATGACCAAATCCGACAGCAGAATCCCCTTGTACTGCAATTTTTGATAGTTACAGCAACTTTTAATATGGTATCACCGATATTTTGGAAACACCAATGCCAATCCGGTATGGCTTCATAACACAAATATAATGACTAATTCATTGATTCTCCCGGATGTTTGTGATAAAGTCGTAATAGAAATGAAATGGGGTATTACAGTGAATGATATACAAATCAAGTGCTTTCTGGCGGCGGCACAGAGCTGCAGCTTTTCCGAAGCGGCAGAGAAGGTCTATATGACGCCGCCGACCTTTGGACGATATATTTCCTCCTTTGAAACAGAGCTGGGCTATCCGCTGTTTCTCCGGGGGTGGAAGAACCTGCGGTTGACCGCTGCCGGGGAGATGATGTATGAGGGCATTCAGGAGATCCAAAAACAGTTTGAGCAGCTACAAACGGAGGCCAAGCGGCTCAATGCCGGAGAGGTGGGCCAGCTGATGATTGGAATGCTGGAAGGGCAGATCATGGATGATCGGCTGCGGAATATTCTGCGTTATTTTCGGCAGCAGTTTCCGGAGCTTCAGCTGCGGCTGCACCGATGCACCTTTCGTCAGCTGGAGCGTCAACTATTAAACGGAGAGCTGGATCTGGGCATCACACTGCAAATGGAAGTAGAGGACAACGAGGATCTCTGCTACCAACCTTACCAGAGCCTGAAAAACTACATCATCCTCCCCAAAGAGCACCCATTAGCAGACAAAACGGATCTCTCACTCAACGACTTTGCAGGGGACGCATTCCTGGAGCTGGAGGAAGGCGAGTGCCACCATATTTCACAGATGATGAATGCATGCTGTCAGCAGGCAGGTTTTGTGCCGAAGCTGTTTGTGTGTCCGGATTTGTCGGCACAGCTGTTTGCTCTGGAAACCGGGCTGGGGGTCATGATGCTCAATGAAAATCATACGGCACTGCAAAATCCACATCTGATTGCACGGCAGCTGGAGGGACTTCCCACGGCGGAGTTCTGCATTGCGTGGCACGGCGCCAATCCAAACCCGGCAGTACAGCTGTTTCTCCAGCAGCTATAACCTGTATCAGAATATGAAAAAAGCGTTTCACATTTCGCTATAGCGCTTCTACCAATCTATTGCTAGAATGGATGCAAATAAATGCAAAGGAGCTGCGATTGATGAAACGTCTTGAAAATAAGGTCGCCATTGTAACCGGTGCAAACTCCGGCATTGGCAAGGCCACTGCCATTCGTTTTGCTCAGGAGGGAGCCACCGTTGTTCTGTGCGCCCGCCGCTATGAGCTGCTGGAGGAGGCCGCCGCAGAATGCAGAACCTACGGTGTGGAAGCGCTGGCCGTAAAGGCGGATCTGACCATCCATGCGGACTGTACCCATGTGGTAGAGGAAACCATCAAGAATTTTGGCCGGGTAGATATTCTGGTAAACAATGCGGGGATTGCCGACAAGCACCGCCCCATTACCGAATGCACCGATGAGTGGTGGGACGAGGTCATTGCCATTGACCAGACCTCTCTGTTCTATCTGACGAAGGACGTACTGCCCCACATGGGCGAGGGTGGCTCCATTGTCAACGTGTCCTCCATCGGCGGCGTGTTCGGCAGCGCGGGTATTTCCTACTCCACTGCAAAGGCTGGCGTTCTGGGCTTTACCAAGAATGTGGCGATTCAGTTTGCAGGAAAGGGAATCCGCTGCAATGCCGTATGCCCCGGCCCTACTCCTACCGCCCTCAACGCACCGGAGCAGATTGCAACCTTTACCACATGGTTTGCTGACGAGTGTGCGAAGCATATGGATCTATCTCTGCCGGAGGCAAATGTAGTAGATCAGGCCAATGCCATTCTGTTCTTTGCCAGCGATGAGTCTAAGGCAGTCAATGGACAGATTCTGGTAGTAGATCACGGAACAACTCTTTGATACCCTAAAGCATGACAATGGAGCGTCAGCAATCCTGCTGACGCTCCACTTGTTATGTGCAGCGGGACGAAATTCGGTTTTTCCAGATGCCGCTCCAATAGTATGGTGCGCCTACCACAAAGAAGGTAAAGCCGGCAATTGCGCTTCCATACCAGTATCCATCCATACCAAAATTCAAGGCGTTACCCAGCAGCCACGCAAGACCGATTCGCATAACCACGCCATCCATAATTCCCATGATATAGTTCATAGAGGTGGCGCCGATACCGTTTACAAAAGCAATGGCAGGACTTCGAAGACCGGCGCCAAGGAAGCAGAGCGCAGCCACCGGCGCATAACTGGAGGCCATTGCAAGAACCTTGGCGTCCTGACTGAAAAGCCGGAATACCTGATGCGGAAACAGCAAAATGACTGCACCCAAGACCAGTGAAAAGCTGACAGTAACCGCCATAATACTGTAGAACACTCGCTGAATTCGTTCCATCTTTCCTGCACCATAGTTTTGACCAACCATGGTAGCACCGGCAGAAATCAGAGCGGCTGAAACAATGGACATAATGGAATTGAGCTTTGTCCCTACACCGCTGACAGCAGAGCACACAACGCCAAAAGAATTTACTGCGGAGTTAATGTAAAGGTTGGAAACATTGATTGCTGCAAATTGAAGGCTCATGGGAATTCCCAGCTTTAGCAGCATCCATAGGGGCTCACGGTGGATCAAAAAACGGGTTGGTTTAAAGTCAAAGCCCATTGCACCGCGGTTTCGATAGAGAAACCACATGGAAAGCAGAAAGCTGAGCCCCTGCCCTATAACAGTGGCCAATGCAGCACCCATTGCCCCCATATGGAATGCCACAACAAATACAATATCCAGAATCAGGTTTGTGATGGAGGCTACTGCAATGAACAACAGCGGATGATGACTATCCCCCATTCCACGGAGAATTGCACTAACTGTGTTATAACCATAGATAAAAATCAGTCCGATGAAGCAGACGAGAATATATTGCTGTGCATAAATCTTCGCTTCCGGCGGTACATTCAGCAGCCGCAGAAACTGATCGGACAGTAGAATTCCGGCAGCGCTGAATGCAATGGCAACTACGGCCAGTGCCGAAAACATGGTGCCAATGAAATGCTGAAGCTGATCGCTTTGCTTTCTACCAATTAGCTGCGCAATTATCACCTGACTCGCAGTGGTAAGCCCCATACAGACGAAGGTGAACATATTCAGCAGTTCTCCGCCGGTGGCCACCGCCGAAAGTCCGCTGCTGCCCAATACCTGCCCCACTACGACCATATCCACCAGATTGTATACGGTTTGCAGCAGGTTAGAGAGGATGAATGGAGCGCCAAAACGGAACAGCTGAGAGAGAATTGCTCCCTCCGTAAAATCATGTATTAGAGTTTTCCCTTGTTTCATGTCATTTTCCTCAAAGAGAAAGCCGCCGGGACGGAAAACGTTCCGGCGGCCTCTTACGGTTATTTACAGATTCATTGCAGTATAGTAGCCTTCCCGAATGGCGTCGCCCATCTTCCGGGCGGCGGCGCAGTCGCCGATGGTGTAGGTTTCCGGTACAACTGCCTTCTGGAGTTCCTCCACAATCGAGGTTCTGGGCTGCATACCGGCGGAGAGAATCACGCTGTCGGCGGGAAGCAGTTCTTCGTCCTTGCCCTCAGTCTGCACCCAAACGCCCTCGTCGGTGATGCGCTTGCAGGCGGTGGAGGTCATGACCTTGACGCCAATCATACCGACCCGCAGGGCATTGGACTGTGCCTGTCCGCAGCCGGGAGCAATACCGGGCAGCATCTCCACCACGGTCACGTCACGGCCGTCTGCATGCAGCTCCGCAGCAGATTCGCAGCCAATCAGACCGCCGCCGATGACCACGACCTTGTCTCCATAGTTCTGGGGTGCATAGTGCATGGTCGCGCCCACAATGACCTTGGGATTGTCCAGGCCGGGAATGGGCGGACGGGCAGGATCGGCGCCCACCGCGATAATGAGCACATCGGGACGAATCTGATTGACATAATCTGCATCCACGGCGGTGTTCAAACGGACATCCACGTTGGAGTCGGCCAGACGGTTCTCCATCTGATGCCGCCAGTATGCCATGTCACGCTTGAAATATACATGATCGGCAAAGCGGATGGCACCGCCCAACTCTGCACCCTTGTCGCAGAGAATGACCTGATGACCGCGCTTTGCAGCCGTCCAGGCAGCCATCATGCCGCCGGGGCCAGCGCCTACGATCAGTACCTTCTTTTTCTTCTCCGGTGCGGCAGGCAGGGGCAGGCGGTCTTCAAAGCCTACCTCCGGATTCAGGGTACACAGGAACCAGTTCTTTGCGAACAGGCGGTTATGGCATTCGTTGCAACGGAGACAGCGATTGCAGTCGGCATAGCGTCCGGCAGCCAGCTTATTGGGCATTTCCGGCTCACAAATCAGACCACGACCCATGAGAATCAGGTCAGCGCGATTATTTTTAATTACATCCTCCATCATATCCGGCTCGTTGATGCCGGCCACGGTGGAAACGGGGATATTCACCACGGACTTAATCTCAGTGGCGAAGTCTACATTGCAGCCCTTTTCCATGAACACGCCGGGGGACATTCTTGCGGTGGCGTCGGGATGGAAGATGCCGCCGGTGGAAACCTGAATCATGTCCACATAGGGGGAGAGCATCTGGGCAATTTTCTTGCCCTCGTCGATGTGATAGCCGCCCTCGATGATCTCGTCGCCGGTCATGCGCATATCCACGGGGAAGTTTTTGCCCACCTTCTCGCGGATCTTTTTCAGGCACATGATCGGGAAACGGCAGCGGTTCTCCAAAGAGCCGCCGAATTCATCGGTGCGCTTGTTGGTGCGCGGGGAGAGGAACTGGTGAATCAGCCAGCCGTGACCGGCGTGGAACTGCACCATATCAAAGCCTGCATTCTTGAGGGTCAGGGCGGCGTTGCCGAAGTCCTCTGCAACCTCCTCCATATCCGAAAGGGTCATCGCGCGAACGGCAACACCGCTGGGCTTGACATAGTCAATGGCGCTCATGGGCTGGTTGCCGAAGTTGTTCTCGGGAATACATAGTGCGCCTGCATGGCTCATTTCCATGGAGATCTTCGCACCCCAGCGGTGAACCGTTTCCGCCAGATCACACAGAGAGAAGTAGGCACCGGGGTTGGTAATCCGCAGCATAAAGGACTCGGAGGCGCCGGTTTTCGGGGAGACGCAGGTCTCGCCCATGGTGATGAGAGCCACGCCGCCCTTGGCAAATTTCTCGTTGAAGGCAATGGTGCGGGCGGTATAGCCGCCGTTGTGATCTATCTCACGAAGATTCATGGGAGCCACGCAGATGCGGTTTTTCAGGGTCACATTGCCAATTTTGATGGGAGAGAGCAGATTGGGATAGTAGGGATTCATGGAAAAAACTCCTTTCAGATAGGCAACTGCACCAGTGTCATGACTGTTTGCCATCGGTGCAGTTGCCATGGAAGATAAGCCTGACGAAACGGGTGTAAATAGGAAAGAAGGATATGAGGATTTAAAAAGAAGAATGGTGATGTATAAAGTATCGTCAGGCTATGTAAGCAATGGAACTGCGCAGAAGGATGCAGTTTATATCTGTATCATAGCAGAATTGGGGACAAAACTCCAATGCCGAACCAGCATGCCAGTATTACATTCGTGTTATAGCACTGCCGTTACATCGGAGCTACGAAGCCATGCAGCATTGGCATTTGCGCCGGACAGGGAGAAACTGGTAAGATAACGATATAGTCAATTCCTGAACGCAAGCCGTTCAGAGGATAAACGGCTTGCAACGCGAACCGGCCTGTAAGCCGGATGAATATTAGAAAGAAGGAGTTTCTATGACATTCAAAATTGCAGAAAACTGTATCGGCTGCGGCACCTGTCAGCAGGCGTGCCGGGTGGGCTCCATTCCCCCCGGCGGCCCGGTAGCGCCCAGACCCGCCCGTCCGGTGGACAAGCCCATCCAGAAGGACGGGAAGATGACCGATGGTCGGGTTAGCACTACAGTACCGGGTTTACGTTCTATTCAGCGGCTGTCTAACGGTATGAGAGGGGGAATACCATCTCTATTACATGGACGGTATAATGATATTCCGCATTGGCATTGGTTCACTGGAATAGAATGTGGTATTCTTAATAGTATCTTAACAAGGAGGAAATACCCATGAAATATGGAAAAGGAATGTTGTCTCTGCTATTGGCTGCAGTGCTTACACTTGGCATGACGGCATGCGGCGGTGAAAAAGCGGCATCCTCGGCCCCGGCGGAGACTGCTTCTAACGCAGCAGAAACCACCCCTGAAGCGCCTAAGGACACTCCCACGGTACAACCGGAGGATTCGGCTGCATCTCAGCAAGAATCTGCGGCAGAGCCAGAGGTACAGCGCCCGGTGGTCACCTATCCGCTCTTTGACGATGTGACCACCTTTACCCTGTGGACGTCCAACTCTCCCGACCTGTCCGAGATCATCTCTGATCTCAACGAATATCTGGTATTTTCTCAGCTGGAGAAAGAAACCAATGTCCGCTGGGATGCAACGCTGGTGTCCTTCTTCTCCTCGGATGAGCAGTTCCAGCTGATGATGGCCTCTCAGGACTACACCGATGTGGTTTGCCGTGCCATCGACAGCTACACCGGCGGCACCGATCAGGCCATTGGGGAGGAATTCCTGATTGATGTCAGCGATCTGATTGACGAGAATATGCCCAATCTGCTGGATTGGTTCGACAAATATCCCGAGCTTCGGAAGCAGATGACCACTGTAGAGGGCAATATCGGCGGCTTCCCCAAGTTCTATCAGGAGCCCAGCGATGTCAACGAGGGCGCACTCATCCGTCAGGACTGGCTGGAGGAACTGGGGCTGGAATCTCCCAAGACCTATGACGATCTCCACAATGTTCTGACCCAGTTCAAGGAGAAGAAAAACGCCTCCGCACCTCTGGTAATTCCCACGAACACCGGTGTGCAGAGCGACCTGCTCAACGGCTACAACATCGGCAACTATTATCAGGTAGACGGCGAGGTGCGGTTTGGCCCCATGCAGCCGGAGTTTAAGGAATACCTGACCATGATGAATCAGTGGTATAACGAGGGATTGCTGTCCGACAGCTTCCTGACCTCTCAGGCAGAAGTGCTTATGGACTTCAGCACGATTTTGAGCGGCGATACCGGCGTATGGTGCGGCAGCGGTACTCAGTCCATTACCCAGATCCTCAGCATGGCATCTGAGTCTCAGCCGGATATGCGCATCACCGGCATGACCAATGTTACCAAGGACGGTGAGACCGCCCATGTCGGTAACGAGAGCCAGATCCTTGATTCCATCATGTGGTCCATTACCACCGAGTGCAGCGATCCTGCGGCCATTGCCCAGTATGTGGACTATCTCTACTCCGATGCCGGCATTCTGCTGGCAAACTACGGCGTAGAGGGCGAGACGTTCCACTATGTAGATGGCAAGCCGATGCTTACCGAGCTGGTGACCAACAACCCGGACTACAGCTATAACCTGGCCCTGAACATCTTCACCTGCGACCGTCAGACCCCCGTTCCCTTCATCATCGACGAGCAGAAGGCGCGGAACGACTACTCCGAGGATCAGAAGAATGCGGTAGAGGTATGGAGCAGCGCTACCGACGGCCTGTATAATATTCCTCGTCAGGGCGTCAACATGACCACCAAGGAGCAGGAGGAGTACAACGGCATCTACAGCGACATCGACACCTACATGGACGAGACGATCTCCAAGTTCGTGGTAGGCGACCTGTCTCTGGATCAGTTCGACAGCTTTGTGCAGCAGCTCAAGGACATGGGCATTGAGGACTGCATCGCCCTCAAGCAGACCGCCTATGACCGGTATCTGGAGTCATAAATGATTGTTGTTTGGCCCTGCGGTGAGATTTGCCGCAGGGTCATTTCGCTGTCCTAGACTATTACATGGACGGTATGAGGTCATGTCACATCGGCATTGGATTTTATCCCAATGCTAAGGTATAGTGTAATCAGAGATATTTCGCAGGTGGAACAATCCTGCGCAGAATGAATGGAGGTAATACCATGGGCAAGAAACAGCTGACCCCGGAGGAGCAGGTGACCCGATGGGAGCACATCCGGGCCATTGAGAACCTGGTGGGCAAGATGACCTACTACGGCATCCACTGCTGGAATGACAAAATCTGGGGTGAAATGTGGGCGAAAAAGGCCGAGGATGTGACCTTGGGCTTTAACAACGGATATTATAAGGGCGCTGAGGCCATTGAGGGCTATTATAGGGCCACGATGGAGCTTCTGAAGCTCCGAACCGAGGTGGTCAAGGCTGCCAATCCCGACAAGTTTGAGGGCAAGACTGCCGAGGAGATCTTCGGCGTTGGCTCTCTGGATGTCAATAACTTCACCACGCCCGTGATCGAACTGGCGGAGGACATGCAGACTGCCAAGGGACTCTGGTACTATATGCGGGGCGATACCAACTATGATGAAACCGGCATTGCCACCTATCATCAGTGGGGCTGGATGGGCATCGACTTCATCTATGAGGACGGCGCATGGAAGATCTGGCACATGGTGAACGCGGAGGATCTCAATTTCCGTGCAGGCACCACATGGGTGGAGAAGGCGGAGCCCCTGCCCGTGCTGCCGGAGTATGCGGCCATTGCGGACTTTCAGTTCCCTGAGCCGAACGTATCCGCCGAGGTGTATGAGCTGTGGCATGACCGCCGGAAGAATGTAGACTTCCCCGGCGTTCCCCAGCCCTATCACAGCTTTGCTGACACCTTTACCTACGGGCTTTAAGAAAGGAGGCCGACACAATGAAATACGCAGTGAAAAAGGAATTCACCGATGAGGAGCTCATCCAGCGGGTAACGGATGTGATGGAGATCCGCAATGTTATGGGACGCCACGCCTATTATCACGCCAAGGGCCTCCATGAGAGAGAACTCAAGGAGATTTGGGTGCAGAAGCCTGAAAACCAGAAGACCGCCTCCTTCGGTCAGAACTGGGGCTATAACGTCGGCATGGAGCGCATCGACGCTTACTACGGCAAGGGCAGCGTAGAGAACTACCAGAAGGATCTGGAGGCGCTGCATGCCGCCGATCCCAGCGTGGAAGTCAGCAAGGAAAATCTGGGCATCGGCTCTCTGGTGATCCATATGCTGACCGCACCCTATATTGAGGTGGCAGCCGACGGCAAGACCGCACAGGGACTTTGGTACTCTCCCGGCGCAGTGGGCGGCGTGCATCCCGACCATTCCGATGGCCTGATGATGTATGAAAAGTACGGCGTGGACTTCATGAAGGAGGACGGCGAGTGGAAGATCTGGCATCTGTTCATCGGCACCGACTTTGCGGTTCCCGCCGGTCAGGATCTCAAGGGTGATACCATTCTGGAGCAGGAGCGCAAGATCGCTGCCGGCGAGATGGAGAAGCCCAAGAATCCCATGGCGGACTGCAAGGATCCCAGCTTTATCCCCATGGACGCCTATTCCCTGAAATACAACTATAGCTTCTATCCGGCCATTCCGGAGCCCTACTACTCCTTTGATGAGTGCGTCAGCAATGGCCCCGAAGGCAACCCCAACTACAAGAAGGAGGGCTGAGAAAAATGTCTGATCTGCATACCAGAATCCAGCGTGCCGTGGGTGCGGTGGAGTGCGAAAAGGTCATGAGCCGCCATGTCTACTGGCATTCCGCGGGCATTCATCGTGACGAGTGGGAGGAATATTGGTCCAAGAAGGTAGACATCACCTGGGGCCACGGCTGGGGCCGTCAGGATGACCGCTACAGCTACTATTTCAGCTATGTGCTGGAGAAGGAGCGCAATGCTTTCAAGACCTTTATGGGCATCAAACTCAAGTATCCCGATGTGGAGAACTGCACCCGTCTCGACGGCGTAGCGGAGTACTCCAACCATCTGACCACCTCTCCGGTCATCGAGGTGGCAGAGGACGGAAAGAGCGCCAAGGGCCTGTGGTACACCCCTGGCTTTATCAACAGTCACGCTTCTGCCAACGGACAGATCCGCTCTCAGGCACTGTGGGAGCGCTACGGCGGCGACTTTGTGCTGGAGGATGGACGCTGGCTGTATAAGAACCTGCGGGTTTGCCCCGATATCGGCGGCAACGTGGGCGGTGGCGGCTTTGCCTACCGCGTCCGTATGGCGCCCCCTCCGGAGATGCTCAAGAAGATGGCACAGGAGATGGGCGGCGGCGCATCGGATATCCCCGGCATGATGCCCAAAAAGCCCGGCGCTTCTCCTGCGGCGCAGACCATGGTGGCCCCTGCTACCCCCGGCCCGCTGTTTGAGGACTGGACAAAGTTCACTGTTCCTCAGCCGGTGCCAATCCCGGAGCCCTACACCACCGACAGTGAGATTTGGCATTACTGCGATAATCCCTGTCTGGAGGATTGAATATAGCAACACCCCCGGACTGTACATGCTGGTACAGTCCGGGGGTTTTCACGGTTTAACGCTTATGCAAAATCAAAGGGAGGGCTGTACGGTCAGCTTAGAAATCGGTGCAGAATGGCGGCGACCTGAGCGCGGGTAGCGGAGCTGCGGGGATCCAGTGTGGTGGTAGTTTTGCCCCGAATCAGCCCGGTTCCGACGGCCCAGCGCATGGGCGTTTCTGCCCAGGAAGCCAGCTGATCGGTGTCTCGGAAGCCGCTGAGATCGCCGGAGGCGGTGACGTCTTTGCCGAGATAATCGGTATAACGGTAGAGAATGGTGACGAGCTGCTGCCGGGTGATTTGCTCGTTGGGCTTAAAGCTGTGGTCGCCATAGCCAAGGAAGATGCTGTGTTCTGCGGTCCATGCGATAGCGTCAGCACACCATATGCCGGAGGGAACGTCACGGAAGGAGGCTGCCGCAGTGGGAGCAGGGGAGCCTTCCATACGCCAGATGATGGTCGCCATCATGCCGCGGGTCAGGAACAGGTTGGGGGAGAAGGTGCCGCTTTTGGTTCCCACCATCAGACCCTGTCCATAGACGTACATAATGTCGTCATAGCACCAGTCGGATTCCCTGACATCCTGAAAGGGATTGACCACAGGGGTGACAATGGTGCGCTGATAGCCGCAGGTATTGCAGGTGGCGTCCTGATCGTTGTCATAGGTGTGCGCCGCCTTGTCCTGAATGCTGCCGGAAGGATCGGGGCAGTCGGGATCGGTGCAGACGTGCCAGTGGTTCTCTGCGTCTGTGCTCCAAGCACCGTAAGTATGCTCGTGAGGAATGGTGTGCTGATAGCCGCAGATGTTGCAGACAGCGTCCTTATCATTGTCATAGACATGAGCTGCCTGATCCAGAATGCTGCCGGCAGGATCGGGGCAGTCGGGATCGGTGCAGGCGCGCCAATGGTTCTCCGCATCCATGCTCCAGCCGTCATAGGTATGGTTATGGGGAATCACACGGTTGAAGCCGCAGACATTGCAGGTGGCGTCCTTCTCATCATCGTAGATATGAGAGCCTTCGGCTACTACAACTGCGCCGCAGCAGGTGTACGCCTGCTTATGGGTTTCCTCTGTGGTGATCCATTGGGCGGTGCCGGTGTGATGTTCGGGGTCAATTTCACCATAGCCGGTGCCGCAGACCTCGCAGATTGCGGGTTCCAGACAGGTGGCGGTGCCGCCGGAGCAGGGAGCTGTTTCGGTGTGCGTCGTATCATGGGAGCAGACCCGGCTGTGGGTGCCGTCCTGATTGGAGGTCCATTTGCCATAATCATGTCCCAACGGTTCACCGGAGGTAAAGACTGCGTCCTCATCCAGATCCTTGGCGCTGATTCCGCAGGCAGCGCAGGATTTGTAGTAAACTGCACTGTCGGTGCAGGTGGCGTTGGCTTTCAGATATTTGGAATCTGCCGTTTCAGCGGTAAAGTCGTGGGGCAGCAGGTCGCCGTAGGGCTGCTTGCAGGTGTCGCAGACTGCCTGCTCGGTGCAGGTGGCGGTGCCGCCTGCGTGCTGCTCCTGAATGGCGATCGTCTTATCGACGCTGACCCGATAGCCCTCCGCAGTGGAGACGGAAGCGACAAAGCGGAAGCTGCTTTCGTCCTTGAGATAGTAATTTGCAGGGATGGTTCCGGTGCAAACGCCGTCTACTGCGGTGATAGGCTCGCCGTCGCCAGCATAGGCGAAATGATAGCCATAGCTGGGATCCGTGCAGCCCTCCGGCAGAGGGAAGGAGAACTCGAAGTCCTGCGTGCGGCACACGGTATCCGGGCTGGTGATGGTCAGGGTGGGGAGGTCCTTCTTTTCGACCTTATTGCCGCAGAATTCGCACTCGCCCCAATACTGCCCGTTCTCTGTCTGCCACTGGTAGGAATGGGACGCGTGAACGGTTACGGTGAGCTTTGTGCTGTTGCCGGCCTTGTCCGTGGCAACGACGGTCTGCGGTGTTCTCGCGTCGGTGAGGGTGATCTCGCCCTTGTCGTTGGGGGTGACGGCGGTTCCGTTGACGGTCACGGTGTCCAGATACAGGTCGGTTACGGTGAGGGTCTTGTCGCCCTCGCCGCAGAAAACATCGCCGTTCTTCGCGCCGCTGATCGCCGGGGCAGTCTTGTCGATGATGATTTTCTCCGTGCATACAACGCTATAGCGAGCAAGGAGCTTCGTCCCCAACTGTGCATAGATCACATAGGGCTTTCCCT
>CAJKSU010000012.1 GCA_905202605.1 uncultured Eubacteriales bacterium | reverse complement strand
GGCTGGACGGCAACTGCCGCACCACCAACGTGCTGGAGGCCGGACAGGTCAGCTATGAAAACAGCATCGTGGTGGCCGAGAAGTGGGCGCCTCTGTCTACCGATTCCGGCTATCCGCCCACCTCTTTGACCGTAAAGAACGTTCTGGCAGGCATTGGCTCGCTGGAAGAGGCGGTTCCCGGCAAGGAATACACCGCTACAAAGACTGTGGCGGGAAAGACGTGGGGCTATACCATGGGCGGCAGCGGCTATGTGGCCTATGGCGACGGCGGCGTTACCAACCTGTTTGAGGACTGCCAGTTCTATTCCCCCGACTACATTCTGATTTGTACCGGCGTCAAGCCCATGACCTTTAAGAACGTCACCGCCAAGGCGGGCAGAGCGGGCTTTATGTGGCATCAGGCACAGGGCGGCAACCTCACCGTAGAGGGCGGCTCCTATGACTTTGACAAGTGCGGCTTCCAGATCAAGTCCGGCGCTTACGTCTACATTGACGTGAAGGACGCAAAGATCAAGCTGGGCGAAAACGGCGTGCTGATTCAGCAGCTGGAGAGCGACGATGCAGGCGGCATCGTGACCCGGAAGTATGTGGTTCCCATGCAGGAGGACGACTGGTCCGCGGTTGCACCCGCGGAGCGGGAGATCCCCGATTCCACTGCGGTATTCACCGGCGAAACCCTCACCGGCGACATCTACAACTCCGTCTATGGGGCAAAGCATGGTCTCAGCGTGACCTTGAAGCACTCCACTCTCACCGGCGTGGTGTCCTCCTCTCATGCCAACCACTTGAAGGCGGACGGCACAGTAGCGCCCGGCGGCACGGTGTTCGAGCAGGATAACCACTGGGACGCTAAGACCACCGCGGATTATCATGTGGTGGATGACAAGGCCTACCTCTATGCCGGACGGCTCAAGAACACGGCGGCTCCTGCAGTGAACAATCCTGTTTCCCTGACGCTGGAGGACGGTGCAGTGTGGAACGTTACCGGCACCAGCTATCTGAGAAGCCTGACTGTCAGCCAGGACTCCAAGGTCTGCGGCACCATTACCGTAGACGGCAAGGCGGTTTCTGGTGCCGGTACCTATACCGGCGAAATCGTAGTCAATCCCTGATCGCAGCATAGAATTGGAAGCCCCCTCGATTTTGGGAGGGGGCTTCTGTTTCCCGGAGAAAGGAGCAAAACCGTGATTCGTCATATTTCCATGTTTCAAATGGAGCCGCAGCCTGCCAACGGAAAGACCGTGGAGGAGAATCAGCAGCTGCTGGTGGAATTTCTTGAAAAGCTTCCGGAGCAGGAGCCGAGCATCGTAGGCTGCCGGATCGCCCCCTATGCGGGGCAGCAGCCGGAGGTTCCGGAGGAAGCGCCGGTGATGTTCCATCAGGTGGTGCAGATGATCGACTTTGCAAAGCCGGAGGATGCGGCGGCCTATCCCGCCTCTCAGGCACATCAGTCTCTGATGGCCTTTACGCAGGGCATGGTGAAGAAGGTCGCAGCCATTGATTTTGAAATATAATTCGATTACAGATACAGAGAAATCCCCGTGTGCAGGTAACCTTCACCTTGTCTGCACACGGGGATTTGATCAGCTCAGATAGTTCTTTGCACTGTCGGCGGCAAAATAGCCGGAGTTCACCGCCCATGTCAGCTCGGTCAGGGGGCCAAGCACGCCGCGGGTATACCAGGTGGAAGCGGCGTCGCCAACGGCATAAAGGCCGGGGATGACACTGCCGTCCTCACGGATGACCTCCACATCCTCATTGGTCATCACGCCGCCGAAGGCACCCTCGGCAAAGCGCTGCCCCAGAAAGGCATAGAAGGGGCCGTCGGTGATTGGCTCGGCGGGAGGGGGAGGCGGCAGGCCGGGACCGTCCTCGCCGTGATCCACATCGTCGTTGTGGAAGGAGGGGTTGCCTGCATCCTCCTCGTTCTGGGGTTCAAAGGGCATCATGGGCATTTTTGGCTTGCCCAGAGATTCATTATAGGCGCCGACACTGGCAGTCAGGACGGACGGCTCCATCCCAAGCTTCTCCGCCAGCCCCTCCAGAGTGTCGGCACAGTAGGCGGGGCCATGGCCTTTCAGCTCAAAGTCGATCTCCGCCCGGTAATCCGCATAGGTCATGCCCTTGTTGCCCTCGCGGGGATGGGCAACGGAGTCCCGGAGCTTTTCATCATTGCCGGAGAAGCCGCCGGTGGCAAGCACCACCGCACCGGCATGTACGGTAACGGTGCCGCCGGGATTGTTGGCGCTGCTGCTTGCGGCCGGCATGGTCGTATGTCTTGCAGCCTGCGGCGGAAATAGCAGTGCGTCCTCTGCCTCCACGGCAAAGGACAGCACCCAGAGCGCATCAGCTCCCACTGCGGCAGCAGAGGAAACACCAGAGGCGGAGGAGAGCTCCGCAGAGACGGCAGAGGTATCTGCGGCGGAACCTGAGACGGTATCCGTCCCCGACACGGTTTTGCCTCTGTCTGATGGCAGCGAGACCTTTGAGGTCTGGATGGGCATTTCCCCGGCGGCTATGAACTATATCACCTCTCTGGCGGATAACGCCACCTATCAGGAGCTGATGAAGCGCACCGGCATCAACCTGAGCTTTATCCACTTCCACCCGGACACCCAGACCGAGCAGTTCAACCTGATCTGCGCTTCCGGCGACTATCCTGACGTGATGAACGGCGTGGTGAATCAGTACACCGGCGGTGCGGACAAGGGCATTGAGGACGGAGTGTTCATCGACCTGCTGGAGTATCTCGAAGAATATGCGCCCCACTACTATAACATCATCTCCACCGATCCTGACCTCTATGAGGACGTGACCACTCCCGAAGGGGCTGTGGCTGGCTTCTACAGTGTCTATGCGGAGCCACGGCTCAACGACATGGGCTACGTGATCTGTCAGGACTGGCTGGATGACCTGAATCTGGAGAAGCCCAAAACTAAGGTGATGCATGAATGATTGCATACTGTGCATAAATACATGAAAAATCAACGTAAAATGCAAGAACTTTGCGCATTTATGCGAAATGCAACAAAAAGGTGTTTAAATTGTAATTTATACTTATGAAAAATGCCTATTGAAAAGGTAGCTTCACTGATTTAAACTAGCAATATCGATTTTGCCTGATGCATTCGGCTGCAATGATTGTACATAACAGGCAAAATCCAAATCAAAAATCAAGAAAGAGGGAGTAAAATGAAGAGAAAAGTCTTGGCCCTGCTGCTGACGCTGGCAATGGTACTGACGGTTCTCCCCGGCGCAGCCTTTGCGGCGGACAACGAGAACAGCGATGTCCTGACCTATGCGGATCTTGCAGAGATCAGCGGGGACGTTACCATTCCTGACGATGCGTCCGAAGCAACCGAGCTGACGGTTGCCGACGCAGTCCGCGCACTCCTGCTGTGGACGGGCATGACAGAGGAACAGCTGGGGACGTTCCCCGCTGACTATCTGGCACAGGCTCGCAGCATGGGTATGATTACCGAGGACACCGATACCGATGCGGCATGTACGCTGGAGGCTTACCGCCAGATGAAGGCCGTTGCCGACACCATGTACGCGGCGCTGCATGCCGATAAGCTGCAGCCTCTGTTCATGAACGGCATGGCGCAGCCCATCTTCCCCTACACCACCGGCTCTGTGGAGAGCGGCTACAGCAACGAGGACAGCAACATCATCCGGTATGTTGTCTACGTAGAAACCAACTATGATACCGATGATGACGGAAAGCTGGATCTGGTAAAGGCAGTGGTTCAGATCCCCCGTGCAGCCATGGAGGGCGACTATAAGGCGGCTACCATCTATGAGGCGCGCCCTTATATCACCGGCTGCAACAGCTCTATGAACCCCGGCAAGAATCTGGGCAGCGAGAGCTATGATATTTCCAAGCTGTACAGCCAGCCTGCGGCACGTACTCCCGTTGCCACCGCAACGACAGAGCAGGCCGCTGCAAAGGCCGACAGTGCCGACTGGTATTACTATAACCCCTATGAGCAGATGTACGATTACGAGGATCTTGAATGGTACGACTACTACCTGACCCGCGGCTATGCTGTGGTAGAGTGCGGCGGTCTTGGCACCAAGGGCTCCGATGGCTTTGAAACCTGCGGCTCTGATCTGGAGATCGACGCCTTCAAGTGCGTCATCGAATGGCTCCACGGCGACCGTACTGCCTACACCGATAAGACCAGCAATATTGCGATCACCGCAGACTGGTCCAACGGCAAGGTCGGTATGACCGGTCGTTCCTATGCCGGTACCACCCAGTTCGGTCTGGCTACCACCGGCGTAGAAGGGCTGGAGACCATCGTTCCAGTTGCCGGCATTGCCAGCTGGTATGAGTACACCAACTCTCAGGGCATTTCTACCAACAGTGCGGTAAACTACACCGAGCGTCTTGCGTGGTATTGCAATGGCCGTTATCTGGATCAGACCGACTATGCTACCATCGCAGAAAAGTACGGCAATTATCTGTATCAGATCCAGCAGGATCAGCTTGCCACCAACGGCGACTATTCTGACCACTGGAAGAACCGCGACTATACCCTGAACGCCAAGAACATCAAGTGTCCTGCACTGATTGTTCACGGTCTCAACGATGATAACGTCCGTACCAAGGAATTCGACCTGATGTACAAGGCCTATCAGGAGGCTGGCGTGAATGTCAAGCTGCTGCTCCATCAGGATGCGCACCTGACTCCCAGCTACCCTGCGGGTAATCTGGAGTTCTACATCGATGGCGAGTCCTATAACAATGTACTCAACCGCTGGTTCAGCCACTACCTCTACGGCGAGGAGAACGGTGCTGAGAATATGGCTGCCGTTACCGCACAGGATAACGCCGACGGCTCCGTATGGAACACCTATGACAACTGGGACACCGATGAGGACGTTGTTCTGAAGGACGAGTCCAAGACCGGCAGCACCACCATCAACAGCGACTACGCGGCGCAGGGCATCAACCGGAACAACTGGAGAGACAAACTGACTGCGGCTTCCACCGATGTCAGCGCCATGTACACCATGGATGTGACGGCGGATACTGTTATCAAGGGCAGCGTTGCGGTCAACTTTACTGCATCGGCTGACAACTACGAGGCTGACGATGCGCCCAGAGGCGGCATAGATCACGACAACGCCATTGCAGAGGACGAGGAACTCGATGGGCTGGATCACGATAACTTTGTGGCAGAGTCCAACGAAGGCGCTGTCAGCGTATCTGTCCCCGATGGTGCGGATCTTCTGGATCGTGATGCGCTGATGGTCAGTGCAATGCTGGTTGACATCGCTCCGGAAGGCGAGACCTTCCATGCGTTCAATACCTCCGGCAGCTATGTCAAGAAGGACATCACCGAGGGCGCTGCATGGATGGGCGGCGGTCTGGCAAACTACGACTACGCCGAGCTGGTTCCCAGCGATGTGACCTATAAGATCATTGCACGTGGCTGGATGGATCTCTGCAATCCCGATGCCGGTTATGACTCTGCATCTGCTGGCAACAAGGTTGCTCTGAAGGCTGGCGAGAATCACGACTACACCCTGTACCTTCAGCCCAACCTTTATACCGTAAAGGAAGGCCATAAGCTGGCTCTGGTAATCTATACCTATGAGCAGGGCAAGGCCAGATACACCCAAAACTATCAGATCACGCTGGATAACTCTACCGTTAACGCTGTGATTCCCGTCAACGAGAAGACAGCGGAGCCGGAGCAGAAGAATCCCTTCACTGATGTGGCTGAGGGCAGCTACTGCTACGATGCGATCCTGTGGGCTGTAAACCATGAGCCTCAGATCACCAACGGTGTGACTGCAACTGAGTTCAAGCCCGGCAATGCCTGCACCCGTGGTCAGATCGTCACCTTCCTGTATCGTGCAGCCGGTGAGCCTGACGTTTCCGATGTGGAGGTTCCCTTCACGGACGTACCGAAGGACGCTTACTGCTACAATGCTGTGAAGTGGGCAGTTTCCAAGGGAATTGCCAAGGGCGTGACCGCAACAACCTTTAAGCCCAACGCCTCCGCTACCCGCGGTCAGGCTGTCACCTTCCTGTATCGTGCAGCCGGTGAGCCGGATACCGCTGATATTGCAATGCCCTTCACGGATGTTGCAGCTGGCAGCTACTGCTACAATGCAGTGAAGTGGGCCTACAGCAAGGGCGTTACCAATGGCACCGCTGCAACCACCTTTGAGCCGAGCAAGACCTGCAACCGCGCCAACATCATCGCCATGCTGTACCGCAGCCAGGCATAACGCAAATCCCTAATATGTAAAACAAAAGAGCGGAAGCACTGCAATGTGTTTCCGCTCTTTTTGTATCTGCATTATTTCCGGCGAAGGGGAGAACCCAGAGTGCCGTTTACGATTGTTCCATGGTCGCAGGCGATTTCGCCGCCGATGAGCACATAATCAATGCCCGCCGGGGAAAGATCGGGCTGCTGGAAGGTGGCACGGTCCTCTATGCTGTCCGGATCAAAGATTACCACGTCGCCGTCACAGCCGGGGGCCAGACTGCCCTTCTGCGTCAGCTCCAGCCGCTGGGCGGGCATGGCAGTCATTTTTTCGATGGCGTCATAGAGGCTCAGCGTGCCGGACCTTACATACTGGGCAATCAGCCGGGGGAAGGAGCCTGCGGCACGGGGATGCCCCTCACGGGCTTCCATCAGGCCGTCACTGCACAGCATTACGGCAGGGTGCGCCATGGCCATACGGACGTCCTCCGGCTGCATCACATAGCCCACGGTGATGGTTTCGGGGTGCTCCTTCCGAAGCTCCTCAAAGATCTCTCTGGTGCAGCGCTGCCCGTCATAGGCGCCGCCGCAGATGCCGATGGCGTTATAATCGCAGTGATAGCGCTCCAGAAAGCCGGGATCGTAGGTGGTTTCTCCAATGCGGGTGGAAAACGCGTCATAGGGATAGCAGTCCGCCATGACGTCCAGCCCTTTTGCGCGGGCGGCGTCCAGCATGGAAAGCACCTGAGCCATTTGACCGTAGCCGCCCATGGAGCCAAGGTGGCTCACCTGCATTTTCAGCCCATAGCGCCAGCCCGGCTCCAGAAACTCCGCGATGGAGTCAAAGATATAGTCTGCATCGTCCCGGACGTGGGCTGCCACCAGCAGATGCTCCTTTTGGCACAGCTGTGCCGTTTCCAGAAGCTCCTGCCGGGTGGTGCCGGGGTAATAGCGGATGCCGTAGGAGATGCCAAAGCAGCCGCCGTTCAGCCACTGCGCCAGAATATCGGTGACAGAATGCACCTGCTCCGGAGTCAAAGATTGGTAACGATCCGTAAACCCGGCGGCCTCTCTGGCAGCGCCATGTCCGGCAAGAAGCGCCAGAGAGATGGGGAGCCGGCCCGCTACCCTTCGGAAATAGTCCTCCGGGGGCAGAACGTTTTCCCCGCAGTTGCCGCCCAGCGCCGTGGTAACGCCCATCCGCAGCATGCAGCCCAGAATGGAGCCTTCGATGTCGGAAAGATCGCCCACCGGCGCTTCATGCATGTGAATGTCCAGAAAGCCGGGGCATACCACGCGGTTTTCTGCATGCAGAATGCTGGCGCCGGCCTCCGGCTTCTGGTCGGTGAGGGCGACCACCTTGCCGCCCTCCAGCACCAGATTCAGCTTGCTGTCAATATGATTCCGGGGGTCAATGACTCTGCCCCCGGTGATCCAGGTTTTCATGTTATTCCATCTCCAGAATTGTGCTTTCCCGCAGCAGGGCATAGGCCTTGGAGCTGGTGATCTCCGCTTTGATCTGCTCCTCGGCACCGTCTCCGGCGTAAACCTTCAGACGGGGCTTGTCGATACCGTACTGCTGTGCCATGGCGTCCCAGTGCGCTTCCACTTCTTCCACGGTAGCCTCCAGATGCTCGGCTTCGGCAATGGCGGACAGCACCAGCCGCAGCATGATCCGGCGGTTGGCAAGCGGCTCCATTTCTGCTGCCATCTGATCGATAGATTTCCCGCTTTCGCGAGAGAAGGTTCCAAGATCGCTGCCCTTGGCGCTCAGCTCAGCGGCAAACTGCTGCATGCAGATATTGACCTCGCTCTTGAGCATGGCATCGGGAATTTCGACATGGGCATCCGAAAGAATCTTGCCAAGCACATAGTCCTCAATCTGGAGATCCGCCTGATTCTTTTTCTGCTGCTGTGCCTGTGCGATGGCCTGCGCTTTCTGCTCCTCCGTGAGGGGCTGCAGTTCAGGGTGCTGAAGCCCCTTCACGGTGACCCGAAATACGGTGGGCTTTCCGGCGAGGTTCTCCGCCTGATAATTCTCCGGGAAGGTCACATTGACCACAACATGGTCGCCCACAGAAGCGCCAACCAGCTGCTCCTCAAAGCCGGGGATAAACGTGCCGGAGCCAAGGGGCAGGGGATAGTCGGTACCGGCGCCGCCGTCAAAGGGAACGCCGTCCAGATAACCGGTGAAGTCGATCACTGCAATGTCACCCAATTGAGCGGGGCGGTCAACGCTCCTGTGTACGGTGTTCTGGGCGGCAGCTGCGTCAATGGCGGCCTGCTTTTCCGCCTCGGTCAGCTCCGTGCTGGGGCATCTTGCGTGGATACCCTTATACTGCCCCAGCTTGATTTCCGGACGAAGGGCAAATTCCATCTGGAATTCCAGCCCATCCGTTTCGTTGGCCTGAAGTACGGAGATGACTGGCTCGGAGGCGACGGTCAGGCCGGTTTCGGCGATGGCCTGCGCATAATGCTCGGAAAAGACGTCCTGTACGGCCTGCCGCAGCAGATTCTGGGCAGCGGGATCCGATGCGATATCGGCACGTGCCACCGAAAAGTCCTCATGGGTTTTGGTGTATTCCGCATAGACCTTATCCAGCGCCTTGCTCAAAACATCGCCGGGGAAGGTGACCTGAACCTTGGCAGAGCCTTTTTCCTGAGAGAGAATGGTTACCTGCATGTGAATGTCTCCTTTAAGTTGATATTTTATGATGGCAACACCGCACAAATGCGTCTTCGGATTCTGACGGATCTTTTTTGTCGGAAATGCGTTTGTAAAACCTTGCAATACACAGAGTATTCCTGCGGTTTTACACCTTTTTCTGACGAAAAATCTCTCGTCAGACTCTCTTGCCGATTTATGCGGTATTGCCTTAGGCAACACCGCATAATTGCGTCTTCGGATTTTGACGGATTCTTTCCGCCAGAAAGGCGTTAGGAAAACCTTGAAATACACAAAGTATTCCGGCGGTTTTCCACCTTTTTCTGACGCAAATCCTCTCGTCAGACTCTCTTGCCGATTTATGCGGTATTGCCTTAGTACCCTTGTGTTCGGTTTACTACATGGTGAAGGGGCTGCTTCTGAACATAGCGGGAGAAGTTGTCCAGAAAGATCTCGAAGATTTTCTGGGTGTTCTGGGGATCCAGATCCGAGCCGGAGATATGGGGCGTCAGGAAGACGTTGTCCATATCCCACAGCGGGCAGTCGGGGGGCATTGGCTCCTCCTCCGCCACATCCAGCATGGCGCCGCCTAAATGACCGGAGCGAAGAGCGTCGATCAGGTCCTTCTGGCAGACGGTTTTGCCCCGTCCGGTGTTGAGGAAGATCGTACCGGGCTTCATGGCGGCGAAAAAGCTGTGATCCAGAACACCTCTGGTTTCCGAGGTCAGGGGCAGACAGGCGGCGACCACATCGGCCTGCACTACGGCCTCCAGCCGCCGGGACATGGGATAGACCTGATGAAATGGCGCTGCCGGGCTTCCGCTGCGGCTGATGCCGATGGGGATAGCGCCCATGGCGGCGCAGTATTGGGCAAAGGTGCTGCCCAGATTGCCGGTTCCCAGAATGGCGATCCGGCTTCCGCTGAGAAAGCCCAAATTGCCGGCCCGCTGCCAGATATGCTCCTTTTGCTGGCGGAGATATTCCGGCATCCGCCGAAGCAGCATCAGCGTTCCCATGACCAGCTGCTCGGCAATAGCGGAGCCGAACGCACCGGAGGAGTTCGTGAGCATGAAGTCATGCCCACCGTAAAGCCCGTCGTCCGCATACTTGTCCGCACCGGCGGAGGGAAGATGCAGCCAGCGGAGCTGCTGTGCGCTCTTGAGCAGTCCGCGGGGAAAATAGCCCAGCAGAATCTCACAGTCCCGGAGGGCGTTGGCGGGATAACGAACAGAAGCGTCCATTTCTCGTAGGGCAAAGCCGTTTTCCTGTGCCAGCGCGCGAATCCGCGCCAGCTGCTCTGGGGAAAAGGGCGTTCCCATCATTGCCATAACCCTCATAAAAATCCCGCCTTTCCGTATACTTTGCGCCGAAAAAACGCACAGTATGATTACTATACCAAATTTTCAGCTCAGGTACAATGATTCTGTTTGAAAAACACAAAAAACTGCGATATACTTACGGCATCAAAGGAGGGGAGGCGACCAGCATGCAACAGCCGTCGGAGCATGAAATGCTGTTGACCGGAGCGCTGGATTTGGGGGAACAGATGCTGCTCCGCGGCGCGGAGGTGGGCCGGGTGGAGGACACCCTGACCCGAATCCTGCGCTCTCAGGGGGCGATTCGCGTAGACGTATTTACCATCACCTCCAGCATGGTGGTGACGGCGCAGTGGGCGGAGGGGCCGGTGACCCAGACCCGGAGGATCTCCGGCATTCAATATGACATGACCGCACTGACCCGGCTCAATGCCCTCAGCCGGGAGATATGTGCGGGCAGCTGCAAAATGGAAACGGTAGGCCAGCGGCTGGCGGAGATTGCAAAAGGCAAGACCTACAGCTTCTGGGTGACGGTACTGATTTACGGCTTTACCAGTCTGGTATTCTCCCTGTTTTTTGGCGGCACCTGGCTGGATGCGGTGATTTCCGCGGGGATCGGGATGCTGATTCGACTGCTGCTGCGTGAAATGGAACGGCTTCAGGTGCCGGGCATCGCATCTACGCTGCTCTGCGCCGTCATCGGAGGATTTCTGGCTCACTGGCTTTGGTATCTGGGCATACCCTGTTCGCCAGATCAGGTTGCCATCGGCGATATTATGCTGCTGGTGCCGGGAATTGCCATGACCAACGCCATTCGTGATATGTTCACCGGGGATACGATTTCCGGGCTGCTGCGGTTCTGTGAATCGCTGCTGCTGAGTCTGGTGCTGGCATGGGGCTTTGCACTGCCCTCGGCGCTATTTCTGTAGGGAGGGGCGCATATGGAGAAGGATCTGTTGCAGCTGATTACTGCAGCCCTTGGCTCACTGGGGTTTTCACTGATTTTTAATGTACGGGGGAGGCCGCTGCTGTTTGGGGCGCTGGGCGGGCTGCTTGCGTGGGGAGTGTATCTCGGCTGCCGTGGGCAGGGGATATCAGATGTGATGGGCTATTTGATTTCCAGCATGGTGATTACGATCTATGCGGAGATCTGCGCCCGCCGATTCCGTGCGCCCGCCACGGTGTTCCTGATGTCCTCCGCCATTCCGCTGATTCCCGGCGGTAGTTTGTACCGTACTATGGTATATGCTGTAAAGATGCAGGGAGCGGAGTTTCTGCAGGCGGGTACGCATACCATGCTTCTGGCCGGGGCGATTTCTGCGGGAATCATTCTGGTGTCCACTGTAATGCATGCCTACTATGCCGCGCGGGGAAAGGGGCCGGGACAGCCCTGAACAATAGATGACAAAAGTTGCACTGCCGCTGCTGTGAAGCCCACAGCAGCGGCAGTGCGGTTATGGAATGTATGGTCAGAACGAAAAGCCGGTTACTTATCGCTCTTCGAAGCGCGCTTCTTGTATACCACGATGCCCACGGCAAGAATGACCACGATCACAATCACAATGCCAGCAATTGCACTGCCGGACAGGCCGCCTCCGGTCTGCTCCGGCTCCGGAGTGACCTCGGGAGTGGAAGCCGGAGTGGGGGTCGGTTCGGGAACAGAGGAAGCCTCCTCCGCAACGCTCTCCGCAACGGATTCCTCCTCCGGCTCCTCCGGAATCTCCGGCCACTGGTCAACGCCGGGACCTTCCAGCGTGACGTTGCCATAGGTTCCGGCAACCACGGTGGAGGTGGAGTCGAAGGTTATGGTGACGGGCTCATCCGCGGTGATGTTTTCCACGTTGTAGATCTCCAGATCGGAAACCTTGGTGTCGGCGGTCACCTTCCAGCTGGACTTATAGTCAAAGTTCAGGTTGCAGATGCCGGTGATCTCATCGGTGTCGCCGTAGAGTACGGTGCCTTCCCACTGGGAGTTCTCAAAGTTCAGGGTTGCGGAATTTGCACCGGTGCCGATGTCCGGACTGCCAGTGGACTGGGAATAAGCGCCCAGATAGAAATCACCGCAAAGCTCCGTGGTGTCACCGCTCTTTCCGGTGAGATCCCATGGGGTCTGATCGTTTTCGTCCTTAAAGTTCACGGTGGCGGAACCGGCGCCCTCTACGGAGAGCAGCAGGTTGTCGGCAGGCGTCTGCCCCTCCTCCAGCTTGGAGGGGTCGCCGTACTCCACATAGTTCTGGTTGACCATCTTGGAGGCCTCTACATAGATGGGGGTAGAGGAATTCTCCACATACATCACCGCAAACTTGTTGCCGCCGGAGTAGCCGGGGGTCTTGGACTTGTCGGTGAACCACCAATTCAGGCTGTCCTCATAGAACTTGGGCGAGTTGGCCTTGTCGATGAACATATTAAGCTTGGAGTAGCCAACGCCCAGACTGTCCACGTCCAGCTCGCCGCTTTCCATCTGAGCGGTCATGGTTTCAGGATCCGCCACATCATAGGCGTTCTTCATTTCCTCATCGTCGAAGTAGGCCGCAACACGGGAATTGGTCACGTGAATGCCGGTTTCCTCAGCTTCGGCGTTGCCGCCTGCCCGGCACTTGAGACCCATCACGCCGTTGATGTCGCAGTTATAGGCGTAGATGTAGCCGCCGGAAGCGGAGCAGAGGCCTGCGTCCAGATAAGAGGTCAGGGTGGAATTATAGCAGTATACCCAGCTCTCATTGGAGCCGATGGAGTAGACACCGGCGCAGCGAAGGCCAAAGGTCTTGGTGGTGACCTGATTTGCCACGATCACGCCGCCGCCGGAATCGGTTGCCAGCGCAGTACCGGCCTCGTCGCCGGTGACCACTACGGTCACGTCATCGGGATGCTCCTGATAAACACCCTCCATGTCGCCATCCTTATTCCGGGCCATGGTGCCAAGAGATGCGTCCGGACGGTCTGCTGCAGTGAGGGTTTCGGCGTCCCGATTTATCGAGCCGTCCGCACCGATGAGATCGGTTCCTTCGGTGTTCAGAAGGATCTGACCGCCGGTGGAAACATAGGGGCCGTGACCGCCGGAGGTGCAGGAAAAGATGTTGCCGCCCTCAATGTAGATCACGCCGCTGGCGGTGGCATAGACGGAGTTGACGGTGCCAAGGATCTGGGGATTGTGCATGGTCAGCGCTGAGGTTCCCTTGTTGATGATGGTACCGGCGGGCGTGGTGGCGTCACCGCCGTCCACATGAATGGCGGAGCCCATGCCGAAGAAGTTGCCTGCCTCAGAGGGACCCTTGCCTGCGGTGTAGCAGTAGGAGGTGAAGTCATCCAGCGTCAGGTTGCCGCCCTTCTGAACAAAGACCGAGGCGGTGTTGGTGTGATCGCTGGAAACGGTGTTCTCGTCGGGAATGTCCTTGGGGTCAATTTCTTTATAGAGATAGGTGCAGTACAGGCTTACCACGCCCTGAGCGGGGCCGGAGGTAACGTTTTCATAGTAGTTGTAGAGTCGAACCAGGTTGTAGTCCTTGCCGTAGACCAGCTTATCCTTTTTGTAGACGCCGTTGATGGCCTCTGCCTTGGAGAGATATTCCGGTTCGTCGGTGACCTGATAGGCCTTGACCATTTCATAGGTCTTTCCGTCGGCGGCGTAGTAGATGCCGGTGGAAATACCCATGGTGTTGAGATACTTGGAGGTAGAGCCAGTGGAAACGCCCACGTAATCGTTTACGTCGTCGGGAAGCTCTGCGCCGTCTGCCACGGCCTTCTTGTTGATGTCGGGTGCGTCATAGTCGAAGCTCTCGTTCATTTCGTCGGGATCGCGGCTGTCCTTGGAATCCGCCTCATAGGTGACGTCCACGGAAGCGGAGCCGGCAGAGAACGTGTAGGAGAGGTCATAGGTATTCTTTCCTGCGGCCTCGGCAACCTCCTGACCGTCTACGGTCAGCGCCTTGATTTTATACTGATAGTCCGCAACAATGTGGAAGGTGACGGTGTGCTTGCCGTCCAGCATCCCGGAGGGGAGATGGTAGGTGCCGTTGGGCTGAATGTAGCCCTCCTCGCCGCCGGTAACGGAGAAAACGGAGCTGCCGTCCGTGTCATAGGTGATGAAATCCCGGCTTGCGTCAGTGGATGCATAGGTTTCCGCAGCGCTGCCGGATTCGCCGTAAAATGCGCCGGGGCAGCTGAGGAAGGACGCAGGATCGGAGCTGATGCTGGTAACGCTGGAGGGAATAGACCAGCCGCTGGTGCTGTTGTAGTCATAGATCATCCGCGGGGACAGGGTGGCAACGCCGTCGGGAATCAGGAAATACACGTCCTCGTTTTTATTATTGGAGGAGATGTTCTGAACGCCGTTGCCCACGGTGGTGACGGTATAGCCGCCCAGAGTAGCGGGCAGCATGACCACGTTGCCGGATTTTTCTTCGCCGGTTCCCCAGAGAATGGTGGCTTCGGGGGTGCCGCCTGCCATCATCTGTGCCATAAAGGCGTCCAGTTCTTCCTGAGTGGGTTCTCCTCCACCGCCGGGACCACCGGGACCTCCACCGCCGGGACCACCGGGGCCTCCACCAGGGCCTCCCATGGCGGCTTCGGCTACTTCATAGACCCAGGCACCCTCGGTCTGGTTGCCCAGAGGGATGGATTGTTCTTCCGCATTATCATCCGCTGCCAGAGCCGGTGCGGCTAAGCCTGTCACCAGCGCGGAAGCCAGCAGCAGAGACAGGATTTTTGATGCGTGCTTCATGTGGATACTCCTTCTTTTCCAAAGCAACACGGTAGTTTGTACGGCAAATATACCAGTTCAGCCGCTTTCTTTCAATATTTTCTGTGCAAATCAACCAATTACGAAACAATATGCACCCCTGAAAACCGCATGAGGGTATTTTGGTAGGCTGGGTATCATATTGCTGATTCTCATCGATGCAGACATGTGCAGATCCGGAGGCAACAGCCTTGGAAAAATCCTCCCGGCTCCGGGTAAAGATTACGGAAACCGGTTGAGATTTCAGACTTTGTTTGTTATAATGATTAGAAATATATGATATGGATGTGCATCTGAATTGAAATACGGCACTTGGAAAGTCTCCCCTCAGAATGGGGAGCGTACAGCGGCGCTGACCGCTGAAGGAATTTCACCTCTGGCTGCCGCTGTATTGGTTTCCCGTGGATATGATACCCCTGAAAAGGCGGCGGCATTTTTGGCCTCCGGCCACGGCTCCCTGCTGGCTCCGGCAAAGATGCCGGACATCGACTTGGCGGTGCGCCGTATTCGTGCGGCACTGGATACAGGGGAAAACATCGCAGTATATGGCGATTACGATGTGGACGGAATTACGTCAACCTGTTTATTGACAGATTTTCTCACAAAATCCGGCGCGAATTGCGTCTGGTATATCCCGGCTCGGCTGGAGGAGGGCTATGGACTCAATGCCCCGGCAATCCACAGCCTGAAGGAGCAGGGGGTCACTCTGATTATCACCGTGGACTGCGGCATTACCGCAGTGGAGGAGGCGCAGCTCTGCCGGGAGCTGGGCATTGACCTAATTGTAACGGATCACCACGAATGCAAAACGGAGCTGCCGGAGGCTGTGGCGGTGGTCAATCCCCATCGGCATGACTCCGAGTACCCCTTCCAGCACCTGGCTGGCGTTGGTGTGGCCTTTAAGGTGGCGGCGGCGGTTCGGGGGGATCAGCAGTCGGTATTTCGGGAATACTGTGATCTGGTTGCACTGGGAACCGTGGCGGATGTTATGCCGCTGGTCAGAGAAAACCGCGTGCTGGTCACGGCGGGCATTGCCGCCATGCAGCACTCCCGCCGTCCGGGGCTGCGTGCGCTGATGCGCGAGTGCCAGATTAACCCCGGCAGTGTTACATCCTCCACAGTGGGCTATACCCTTGCACCCCGGATCAATGCTGCGGGCCGCATGGGGAGGGTGGAGCTGGCAGCGGAGCTGTTTATGACTCAGGACGAGGAGGAAGCGGCACAGCTTGCCTCTCAGCTCTGCCGGCTGAATCGGCAGCGTCAGGCCATCGAGGCGGAGATCTATGCCGATGCGGTGGCGATGCTGGAGGGGACGGAAAAGCCGGACGCAATCGTTCTGGCAGGAGAGCACTGGCATCAGGGCGTTGTGGGTATCGTGGCCTCCAGACTGTCCGAGGACTATGCCTGCCCGGTGTTTCTGATCTGCCTCAGCGGTGATTCCGGCAAGGCCTCGTCCCGAAGCTATGGGAATTTTCCGTTGTTCTCTACACTGGAGCAGTTGGAGCCGCTGCTCCAGAATTTTGGCGGACATGAGTTGGCGGCGGGCTTTACGATTCTCCGGAAGAATATCCCGGAATTCCGCCGTCAGGTGACGGAACTGGCACGGGAATACCGGAGGCTGCACCCGGATGGGGCGGCGCTGGAGCTGGACTGTGCGGTAGCGCCGGAGTTGCTCACTACAGCAAACGTTACGTCACTGGAGCAGCTGGAGCCGTTTGGCGCATCCTGCCCCCGCCCGCTTCTCTATTTGGAGGGCATGCGGGTGGAGCAGCTCAGCGAGGTGGGCGGCGGAAAGCACTTGAAGCTGCGGCTGGGGTGCCGTGGAAAGGTGCTGGACGGCATTTTTTTCTCTACCACGGCCTGTAAGGCTGCCATTGCGCCGGGGGACACGGTAGAGGTAGCGTTTAGTCCTCAAATCAATGAATTCCGCGGACTTCGGACAGTTCAGCTTAATATTACGGATATCCGCCCAAGCCTTACCTGCCGTCAGGCCATGGAACGGGAGCGGAAGATATATGCCTGTCTGATGGGCGATGCAATGCCCAATTTGGACATTGACAGTCTGATACCGCCACGCAAGGAATTCGCGGCGGTGTGGCGCTATCTCAGTGCCAACAGCATTCATGGCAGCCTGATGGATGAATTTACGGTGTTGTCCCGGAAGATTGCCCGGAGCGCCGGAATGCCGGTGAGTTTTGTGCGGACTCGTATCTGTCTGGATGTGCTGGCGGAGCGCGGGCTGATTCGGATGGAAAGCGGACAGCATGCGCTGGTAATTCACCTGACGCCGGAACCCGGCAAGGTGGACTTGGAAAACTCCGCAATTCTTCTGCGGCTGAGAAACCAAAAGAGAGGTGTCTGATATGGAATCAGTATCCGAACACTATGCGGCGATGAAAGCTGCTATTGAAAAATATACGCCTCACGTGGACATGGAGCTGGTGGATGCCGGATATCAGTATGCGGCGCAGAAACATGATGGGCAGCTTCGGAAGGACGGCTCCCCCTACATTATTCATCCGCTGTCTGTGGCGGAGATCGTGGCGGAAATGGGGCTGGACACCGATGCTATTCTGGCAGCATTGCTCCATGACTGCATCGAGGACACCGATGCCAGCCATGAGGAAATTGCCAAGCGGTTCGGGAAAACGGTGGCTAATCTGGTTGAGGGCGTTACCAAGCTGACACGGGTGAATTTTCAGTCCATGGAAGAGGAACAGATGGAGAACCTCCGGAAGATGTTTCTGGCCATGAGCAAGGACATCCGGGTCATTCTGATTAAAATTGCCGACCGGCTGCACAACACCCGGACACTGCAATACCAGACTCCGGAAAAACAGCGGAGCAAATCTCTGGAGACAATGGAAATCTATGCACCACTGGCGCATCGTTTGGGCATGCAGAAGATCAAATGGGAGCTGGAGGATACGTCTCTCAAGTATCTCGATCCGGTGGGATATGAGGAAATCTCCAAGCAGCTGGATGAAAAGGAAGCGGAAAACGCTCAGCTGATGGCATCCATTCGCGGAAAAATCGAAAACCGCCTGCGGGAAAGCGGCATCAGGTTCCAGATTTATGGACGGGTGAAGCACATCTACTCCATCTACCGGAAGATGTATTCCCAGAACAAGACGCTGGACGAGGTCTATGATCTCTACGCCTTTCGGGTGATTGTAGATGATATTGCTGACTGCTATAACGTGCTGGGGCATATTCACGACCTGTTCAATCTGGTGCCGGGGCGGTTTAAGGACTATATTTCCACCCCCAAGCCCAACGGCTACCAGTCCCTGCACACCACGGTGATCGGCTCGGAGGGTATTCCCTTCGAGGTGCAGATCCGTACCGCTCAGATGCATCATACGGCGGAATACGGCATTGCTGCCCACTGGAAATATAAAGAGGGTATTCAGTCCACCGGCGGGGAGGAGCAGTTTGAATGGGTGCGCCGCCTTCTGGAAAATCAGCAGGACTCTGAGGCTGAGGACTTTATCTCCAGCCTGAAAATTGATATGTTTGACGATGAGGTGTTCGTCTTTACCCCGCGGGGCGAGGTCATTTCTCTGCCCGCAGGATCGACGCCCATCGACTTTGCCTATGCCATCCATTCCGAGGTGGGCAATCATATGGTGGGCGCCAAGGTGAATCACCGGATCGTCAACTATGATACCATCCTCCAGAACGGCGACATTGTAGAGGTCATCACCTCCAAATCTGCCAAAGGCCCCAGCCGGGACTGGCTGAGCCTGTGCAAGTCCAATCAGGCGCGGATTAAGATTCGTCAGTGGTATAAGAAGGAGCGCCGGGAGGAGAATGTTGTCAACGGCAAGCAGAGCTTTGAGGAGGAACTGCGCCGAATCGGCGTTGCACCCGCGATCGTGAACAACGATACCCTCCAGCCGCTGCTGCTGAAAAAGCTCTCATTTTCCAACATAGACGACATGTATGCCGCCATCGGCTACGGTGGTCTCACCGCAGTCAAGGCGGTGAACCGCATCAAGGAGGAGATCCTGCGGTTCAGCAAGAAGGAGGCCGCAGAGGCGGCGGAGGCAAATCCCAAGGATCCCACCTCCGTCAGCCATAAGCCCAAGCTTGCTACCTCCGGCGTGATCGTGGAGGATATCGACAACTGCATGATTAAATTCGCCCGGTGCTGTACGCCGGTTCCGGGTGACGATATTGTGGGATTTATCACCAAAGGGTTTGGCGTGTCGGTTCACAGAAGAGACTGTCCCAATGCCGCCGGTGCGGCCTCTCCGGAGAATTCCGGCAGATGGGTCAAGGTGGCGTGGGCGTCCATGCCTATGGAGAGCTTCTCCACCTCCTTTGAGCTGACCTGTCAGGATCGGGACGGGCTGGCGCTGGACGCGGCCATGGTTATTTCCGCGATGAAGCTCAAGTGTTCGGAGCTGAGCGCCCGGTCGGACGGCAGGGGCGGCAGCACCATTTCCATTACCGTGGAGGTGCAGAACGTAACGGAGCTGAACACGGTGCGCAGTAAGCTCGCATCCATCAAGGGCGTTAAGAGCGTCCGCCGGGGACATCACTGATGCGCGCGGTATTGACGCGGGTATCCTCCGCCACGGTCACAGTGGACGGAGCGATCACCGGGCAGATCGGGCGGGGCTTTCTGATCCTTCTGGGTGTTGGCCCGGAGGACACGCCTCAGGATTGTGATAAACTGTGCAAAAAGCTCCTGAGCCTAAGGATCTTTACTGACGATCAGGGGAAGATGAACCTTGGGCTGGAATCGGTGGGCGGGCAGGTGCTGGTGGTGAGCCAGTTTACCCTGTACGGCAGCTGCAAAAAGGGGCGCCGTCCGGATTTCTTCGGTGCGGCAGCGCCGGACAAGGCGGAGGCACTCTATGAGCGATTTTTGCAGCAGTGCGCGGCGCTGGGCTATCCGCCCCAGCACGGAATTTTCGGTGCGCACATGCTGGTGGAGTCCGTCAATGACGGGCCGGTGACGCTGATTGTGGATTCCGAAGAACTGTAAGGAGCCTTGGATGGCGAGAAACGACAGAAATTATTGGAAGCAGAACAAATCTCCCTACGAAAGGAGTTATTCCTATGAAAATAGAAGTACAGCAGGTTGGCCAGCTGATGACCAATTGCTATATTGTCTGGGATGAGCATACGAAAAACGCCGCGGTGATCGATCCCGGTGACGACGGAGCATATCTTGCGGATCGACTCCGGAAGAATGGCCTGACCCTCCGGTATATTCTCCTGACCCACGGGCATTTTGACCATATCACCGGCGTGCCGGAGCTGATGGAAACCTGCGGATCGGAGCCGAGGGTCTATATGTCCCACAAGGATCTGAAGTTGGAGGCCGTGTTCCATGAAAACGTGGCGCTGGCTCCGGAGATGGTGACGGACTGGAAGGACGGCGATACCGTCACCATGGATTCTATCGCCTTCCTGGTTCTGGAAACGCCGGGGCATACTCCCGGCTCAGTCTGCCTGATCGCCGGGGACGTAATCTTCTCTGGAGACACCCTGTTCCAGGGTTCCTGCGGACGGACGGATTTCCCCGGCGGCAGCTGGACGGAGATGTGCGCATCTCTGCGGCGGCTCTATGAGCTGAAGGGGGATTATACCGTGCTCTCCGGGCATACCGGCTCCACAACGCTGGAGCGGGAGCGGAAGACCAACATGTTTATGCAGTCGGCGCTGGGATGAAGCTGCGACTGATTGGGCATGACAGCCGTTATGCCATGGAACAGCTGGCACTGATCCTGTTCCCACAGGAGAAAATCGAATACATTCAGGAGGATTTTACCGGGGACGGCGCAGTTTCCACGCTGCATCAGGGGGAAAGCTGGATAACGGCAACGGCAAAAATTACCCGAAACGGTGAAACGGCGAGGGGGATTGCCCGGTGCCGAAGGGAGAGAATTACGGAGCCGCTGCGGCGCCAGATTCTTCGGCAGAGCTTTTACCGGGCGGCACTGCATTTTCTGGACGCACCACCTTCCTGGGGGGCGCTGTCCGGTGTGCGGCCCACGAAGCTGGTGTCCCGGCATCTGATGGCCGGGGGAAATCGAGTGTCTGCGGATCGGATGCTGCGGGAGGTCTATGATGTGTCGTCCCAGCGGCGGGCGCTGTGCCTTGACGCAGCGGAGTCCACCATGGCGGCACTGTCCCGGCAGCGGGAGGGGGATATCTCCCTGTATGTGGGCATTCCCTTTTGCCCCACCCGGTGCATCTATTGCAGCTTTGTCTCTGCGGCAACGGAAAAGTCCCGGAAGCTGATCCCGGTGTATTTAAAGGCGCTGGAACAGGAGATCTGTGCGGCGGCGGAGGGCTTGAAACGCCATCCCCACCGCATCCGCACGGTCTATATCGGCGGCGGAACGCCCACTACCCTGTCAGCGGAGGAGCTTCGCTGGCTGCTGGACACCCTGCATCAGGCCTTTGACCTGTCAGAATGTCTGGAATTCACCGTGGAAGCGGGACGCCCGGATACGCTGGATCCGGAAAAGCTCCTTGCCATCCGGCAGGGGGGCGCTACCCGAATCAGCATCAATCCCCAGACCATGGATGACCGGGTGCTGGAGATCATGGGGCGCAGCCATACCAGCGCCGATATTCTCCGGGCTTATGGACAGGCAGTGGAGGCTGGACATTCCGATATCAATATGGACTTGATTGCAGGGCTGCCCGGAGACACCCCAGAGGGATTCCGGCATACCATGGAACAGGTGCTAGCGCTGCATCCTTCCAATATTACTGTTCATACGCTGGCACTGAAAAAGGCGGCGACGCTGTACTACGAAAAGCGCACGGTGCTGCCCACGGCGGCGATGGTGGAGGAAATGCTCTCCTTTGCATCCCGTTCCCTGCGGGATGCGGAGTATCATCCCTATTATCTCTACCGGCAGAAATATATGACCGGCAGCTTTGAAAATGTAGGCTGGAGCAGGTATGGATATGATAATCTTTACAATATATATATGATGGAGGAACTCCATTCTATTTTGTCTCTGGGATCCGGCGGTGTGACCAAAACCATTTCCGGCACTCAGGTGACCCGGCTGACCAATCCGAAATATCCGCAGGAGTATATCCGGGATATCGAGGAGATCTGCCGCAAAAAACGGGAGGTGATCCTGTGATTTATGATCTCAATGAAGTCTCCTTGCAGCTCCAGCAGGATGCCTCGGCTGCCATCGATGGATGGGAGCGGCACTACAGCCGGCAGATTGACCGGGTGGCGGAGCTGGTAAAGGGAAACCGCACCCTGTCCCCGGTGGTGCTCCTGTCCGGGCCTTCCGGCTCCAGCAAAACCACCACAGGCCGCAGACTGCGGGATCTGCTAATTGGGGAGGGGATCCCTGCCCACCTCATTTCGATGGATAACTACTTTCGGCCTTGGGATGACCTGGAGTTCCCTATGACCGCCGACGGACAACGGGATCTGGAGGCTCCGGGGTGCATGGATATTCCGCTGCTCAACGAGCATTTTGCAATGCTGGAGCAGGGGATGCCCATTGACGTTCCCATCTACAGCTTCCCCACTCACTCCCGGATGGAGGGGAGGAGCATCCATCTGGATATTACGCCGGGGGATGTGTTTATCTTTGAGGGGATTCATGCGCTCAATGAGCGGTTTACCCAGCAGCATCCGGAGGCGTGCAGGCTCTATGTATCTCCGGTGTCCTCCTTTGGCCTTGGCGGGGAGGAACTGTGCAGCACTCAGCAGCTGCGGCTGATGCGCCGAATCGTCCGGGACTATCAGTTCCGGGGGGCAACAGCGGAGTACAGCCTCCAGCTGTGGGATAATGTCCTTGCCAGCGAGAAAATTTACATCGAGCCCCATCAGGCGCAGGCGCACGGTGTGGTGGATACCACCTTGGGCTATGAGCTTCAGGCGCTGCAGCCCTATATTACCCCACTGCTGCGGGAGCTGCCGGAGCAGGTTCCGGCTTATGCCGAGGTGCAGGCGGCACTTCGGGGACTTTCCCATATTGCGCCGCTGGATAACCGGCTGGTTCCGGCGGAATCCATATTGCGGGAGTTTATCGGCACAACGCCGTTGTGATTTACCATACGAAAGGATGAAATGCGATGCGTTATACCTTTGCGGACTATCAGAAAGCTGCCGATGCGGTGGCACAGCGTCTTTCCGGTTTCCGGCCGGAGATCGCTATGATCCTTGGCTCCGGCCTTGGAGACATGGCAGATTTAGCGGAGAACCCCATTGTCATTCCTTATAAAGAAATTCCGGGCTTCTCGGTTTCCACCGCACCCGGACATAAGGGGCAGCTGGTATTCGGCACATTGGCTGGAAAGAACGTTGCCGTTATGCAGGGGAGGCTCCATGCCTATGAAGGCTATACCTTTGAGGAGGTTTGCTTCCCGCTGCGGGTGCTGCGGCTGCTGGGCTGTGACAAGCTGGTGATTACCAATGCCTGCGGCGGCGTGAACCTCGACCTGCGGGTGGGGGATATCTGCCTGATTACCGATCACATCAAGTTTTTCATGGATTCGCCCCTCCGGGGCAAAAATCTGGACGAATTCGGCACCCGATTCCCAGATGCCACCCATCTCTATACGCCACGGCTTCAGGATGTTGCCCGGAACGTGGCAAGGGCGCAGGGCATGGATCTCAAGGAGGGAGTTTATATGTACTTCCCCGGGCCGTCCTATGAGACGCCCGCAGAAATCCGCGCCATTCGTGTGCTTGGGGCCGATCTGGTTGGCATGAGCACCGTGCCGGAGGTGCTGGCGGCGGGACATGCAGGCATGGAGGTGCTGGGCTTCTCTCTGGTATCCAATGCTGCCGCCGGAATCGTGGAGGGGGCGACTCTTTCTGAACAGGAGGTGCTGGACGCCGCTGCCGCCGCCAAGGAGCGTTTTTCCCAGCTGATCTGCGACTGCGTAGAGGCTATGTAACAACTGCGGCGGAATGCCGCGCCGATTTGAAAGGAGTCCTATGGACACACTGTTTTCCAATATTTCCGCTGTGTCCATGATTGACAAGCTCCCTGTAATTCCGGGAGCCTATGTGGGCGTGACCGACGGTAAGATTTCCTACATTTCCAAGGAGCCGCCCAAGGAGGAGGCGGTGCGGGTGATCGACGGCAGAGGCATGGTACTGATGCCCGGGCTTATTAACTGCCATGCACATCTGCCCATGACTCCGCTGCGAGGCTATGGCGATGACCATGATCTTCAGGACTGGCTTACCAACTATGTCTTCCCCAAGGAGGATCTGTGGGACAGCCGCGCCATCCGGGCTGCGACCCTGCTGGGGCTGGCGGAATGCCTGCGCTTCGGCACCACCTCCGTTTCTGATATGTATTACTTTTCTGACGATATTTGCCAGTGCGTGGCGGAGACAGGCATCAAGGGAAATATCTCCCGTTCCATCACCGTGTTTGACGAGGACTACTGCTTCGATACCCACACCCCCTCTCAGGAGGTGGTGGCACTGACGGAGAAGTGGCATGGCTATGACAGCGGACGGATTCAGATAGAGGCGTCTATTCATGCGGAGTATACCTCCTTTGATAAGGTCTGGCATGCGCTGGCGGAGTACGCCATCAGCACGGGTATCGGCATGCAGGTGCATGTTTCCGAGACGCAGAACGAGCAGGAAACCTGCCTCGAAAAGTACGGGCTGACCCCGGCACAGCTGCTGGACGTCTACCATGTGTGGGACGTTCGGGCGCTGGCAGCGCACTGTGTATGGCTTACGGACGAAGATATGGATCTCTTTGCCCGCCGGGGCGTTACGGCGGTTCACTGCCCCAACTCCAATCTGAAGCTGGCCTCCGGCATTGCGCCGGTACGGAAGATGATGGACAAGGGCATCAATGTGGCGCTGGGTACCGACGGTGTATCCTCCTCCAACAATACTGACCTGTTCGAGGCGGTTAAGCTGGCTGCGCTGCTGTCCAATGGCTCTACCCTGAATCCCACCTCCCTGACGGCGCAGGAGGCATTGAAGCTGGCAACCGTCAACGGCGCAAAAGCCCAGGGGCGGGAAAACGAGTGCGGCGTGATCGCGCCGGGCATGGATGCGGATCTGATCATGCTGGACTTTGCCCAGCCCCATCTGATCCCCTGCCACAACCCCATCAGCAATCTGGTGTATGCGGCCTCCGGTCACGATGTGCGCATGACCATGGTGCGCGGCAAGGTTCTCTATGAGGACGGCCGCTACACAACCATTGACCTTGATCACGTCCTGAGGGAGTTCCATGACTATGTAATCCCCCTGATGTTTGGAAATGACGGAAAGGAGCAGCCCAATGGCTGAGCGAAATTCCGGGAAGACCAAAAAGCAGGGATTTCTTCAGGGCGCTGCAATTCTGACCTTTGGAACACTGCTGGTCAAGCTTATTGGCGCGCTGTACAAGATTCCCATGAATCGGATCATCGGCACCGAGGGATTTGGACACTTCAATGTGGCCTACAGCATCTATAATGTGCTGCTGATGATCTCGTCCACCGGCCTTCCCATTGCGGTGAGCCGGATGATCTCCGAGGCCAATACGTTGGGGCGGCGGCAGCAGGTGCAGAAAATCTATCAGGTCAGCCTGCGGCTGTTTCTGGCGGTAGGTGTTGTTTGCTCCGGAGCAATGCTGATTTTTGCGCCTCAGTTGGCGAGTCTCATGCGGGATGCGGATGCGGTCTATGCCATTGCGGCACTGGCGCCTGCGGTGTTGTTTGTGTGTATTATCTGCTCGTTCCGGGGATACTTTCAGGGACAGCAGTACATGACTCCCACAGCGGTGAGTCAGGTCATTGAGGCTCTGTGCAAGCTGGTGCTTGGTCTGGGTGCGGTGTTCCTGATTCTCCGTTTGGGCTTAGGCGTAGCCGAGGCAGCAGGGGGCGCGATTCTGGGCGTAACCCTCGGCACGGTGTTTGCGGCGATTTACCTGTTTTTCCAATACCGCAAGAAGCAGGTGGTGCTGACCGAGGCAGATCGGAGCATCCCTGCGGATTCTACCGGCGCCACGGTGAAGCAGCTGCTAAAGCTGGCGGTTCCCATTACCATCGGCTCCGCCGGACTTCAGATTTTCAATGCGCTGGATACCATGATCATTCAGGGGCGGCTTCAGGACGCCATTGGCCTGACGGCAAAAGAGGCGACCTCAATGTTTGGAACCTATTCCGCCGCCCAGACCTTCTATATGCTTCCCTCTGCGCTGGTGCAGCCCCTTGCCATCAGTGTGATTCCCACGGTAACGGCGGCACTGACCCTGAGCAATTACCGGAAGGCTCGGAGTACGGAGGAATCGGCAGTTCGTATGACGGCACTGGTCGGTCTGCCCTGTGGTGCGGGGCTGGCAGTGCTGGCCTCTCCCATTCAGAAGTGGCTCTATGGCTATAACGCCAAGACCCTGAGCGTGGCAGGCCCCATTCTGGCGCTGCTGGGCGTGGCGGTCATCTTTAACTGCATGGTGACCGTGACCAACGGCATTCTTCAGGCGCACGGCAAGGTGAACATTCCCATCTATACCACGCTGGTGGGCGGGCTTGTAAATATCATTACCGACTATATACTCATCGGCATGGGCGCAATTCATATCTATGGCGCAGCCATTGCCACCATTGCTTACTGTGCGGTAATCATGTTCCTGAATGTAATCGCCATGCACAAAACCATGGATTTGCCCCCCAGAATTCTCAAGCAGTTTGTCAAACCCATGATTGCCACGGCACTGATGGCGGTGGCGGCCTACCTCACCTACGAGGCGGCATGGAATCTCCTTGGCTCCACGGCGCTTTCTACGATCGCGTCGGTATGCGTTGCGGGTGCGGTCTATCTGGCACTGGTATACGGCATGAAAATTATTACATGGGAGGACTGTCAGCTGCTGCCCAAATCCCAGCTGATTGCGCGGATTCTGCATATTGTCCCGAATTCCGCAGAGGACTAAGCCGAGAATGACAAAACCACCAAATAACGGTGAAAGTTTTCAGAAAAAAATTCTACAAAAAACGCTGTCCGCACTTGCGAAGAAGGGGAAAGTATGATAGATTTTTATAGCAAACTGCGCTATGATTTTTCCGATCTCTGTGAGCTGGTTCGGGTGTTGCGTGCGCCGGATGGCTGCCCTTGGGACAGCAGTCAGACGCATGAGAGCATTCGCCGTAATTTCCTGGAGGAGGCCTATGAGGCCTGCGAGGCAATTGACCAGAAGGATCCGGTGCATCTTCGGGAGGAACTGGGGGATGTGCTGCTCCATGTGGTGTTCCATGCAGGCATTGAGACGGACGCAGGAAACTTTACCATAGACGATGTATGCGATACGGTGGTCAAGAAAATGATCTCCCGGCACCCGGCACTGTTCGGCGGGGAGAAGAATCTTGACTGGGACGAAATCAAGCGCAGAGAAAAGGGCCAGACCTCTCCCGCAGAGGAGCTGGATGGAGTAGCACGCAGCCTGCCCGCACTATGGCGGGCGGAAAAGCTGCAAAAGAAAGCGGAAAAGGCGCAGCTTGCGGCACTGGATACAGTGCCGGAGGTAGCGACGGCGGCGGAGGCACTTGCCGGGCAGCCGGATAAAGAGCAGGCGGTTGGAACGCTGCTGTTTGCGGCGGTTCAGGCTGCTCGACAATACGGAGTGGATCCGGAAATGGCGCTCCATAGCTGCTGTGAAGCCTTTATTTCGCAGATCAAGGATGCGGGCAGGGAATAATTATAGCCGAGAACGGCATCATATGAGAAGGAGACTAGAATTATGAACAAGACGGAACTGATCGCTCAGGTAGCAGAAAAAACCGGAACCACCCGTAAGGACGCAGAACAGGTGATTACCACCATGCTGGAGGTGATCGGCGAGGAGCTGGCTGCCGGCGGCAGAGTACAGCTGGTTGGCTTTGGCGCATTTGAAACCAAGCACCGTGAGCCCCGCATCGGCCGCAACCCCCGTACCAAGGAGGCAGTGGAGATTCCTGCTACTACCGTGCCTGTATTCAAGGCAGGCAAGGCGCTGAAGGAAAAGATCGACAAGTAAATCCGGATGCTTGCAGTCCCAAAGGAAAAATCCCTTGGGACTGCTTTTTTGTATATTTCTTCTTAGTTGCGGGAATTGACACTCCTGAAAGAACATGGTATAATTTATATAACAGATTAT
>CAJKSU010000011.1 GCA_905202605.1 uncultured Eubacteriales bacterium | reverse complement strand
CCCAGCGTAGCGGGTTTGGTGGGGAAAGGAGGAGGAAGGAAGTGAACGGAGCTTTTCGCCCAAACGGCGGAAACGGAGTTCACGGACTTTTCGACGACGCGGGAGACGTCGTCTGTGCCGACAGAGGGGTTATTTTCAGCCAGAGAAGCAAGCCAAACACTGCAAAACGGGTGTGCTGTATCATGCAGCACACCCGTTCGTTTTATTCCCGATAATCTCCGCGGGAAACCGTTACCTGATAGCCAATATGCTCCATGCGCCGCTCCATGCAGCATCGGCACTCCGCCGCCTCGTCGCCGGTGCAGATTTTCCCGTCATAGAGCAGGTATTTGCTCCGCACGTCCGTGGGGGACAGATTGGGCATCACCACATTGGCGCCCGCCTGAATGCCCTTTTCCCGTCCCAGCGGATGGATCGTCCCCAGTGCCGTAGTGGCGGGCAGCAGCACATGGGGGAACATCAGCCGCAGGATCGCCAGCAGATGCAGCGTGTCTTCCAGCGTCCCCGCCGGTTCGTCCCGGAACCGGGTGTCCTGATGGGGAATAAACGGCCCGATGCCGATCATATGCGGCTGAAGCTCCTGCATAAACCGGATGTCCTCAATGATATTTCCCGTGGTCTGATAGGGGGAGCCGACCATGATCCCGCAGCCCACCTGATAGCCGATGTCCTTGAGATCCCACAGGCAGCGCTTGCGGTTTTCAACGCTCAGCTCCGGGGGATGGAGCATGCCGTAGTGGGCGGGATTGGACGTCTCCTGCCGCAAAAGATACCGCTCCGCTCCGGCGTCAAAATACGCCTGATAGCTCTCCCGGCTTTTCTCCCCGATGGACAGGGTAATGGCGCAGTCCGGGTGGTTTCGATGGATCTTCGATACCAGCTCGCACACCCGCTCATCGGTATACCACGGATCCTCGCCCCCCTGGAGCACAAAGGTGCGGAAGCCCAGCTCGTAGCCCTTCCGGCAGCAGTCCAGAATCTCCTCCTCGCTCAGCCGATAACGCCGGGCGTTCTGATTACTCCGGCGGATGCCGCAGTAATAGCAGTCGTTCTTACAGACGTTGGTGAATTCAATGAGCCCCCGGAGATAGACCTCGTGACCGTAGATCCCGTGCCGCACCTCCCGTGCCGCCTCATAGAGATATTCCGCCGTCTCTGTGTCCAATCCCGTAAGCAGTGCCGCCAAATCTGCATCCGGTAAATTCTGCTGTCGGGTCAGGGTATCAATCCGCCGTTTCATGGCGCTGTCGATCATGTGTTTCCCTCCAGTTCTGCCAGTAGCTTGGGGAACATGGCGATGCTTCGCCGCAGGATTCCCTTCATATAGGCGATGGCAATGCCGTAATTGGTGATGGGAACCTTCTGATCCTGAGCGCACTTCATCCGATAGCGCACCTCCCGCTCACTGAGCATGCAGCCGCCGCAGTGAATCACCAGCTGATAATCCTCCAGCTCCTCCGGGAAGGACTTTCCCGATGAAGTGGCAATGTTCAGCTGCTTTCCCGTATAATTTCCCAGCCAGCGGGGAATCTTTACGGTTCCAATGTCATCGCACTGCCGGTGATGGGTGCAGCCCTCGGAGATCAGCACCGTGTCCCCGTCCTTCAGCCGGTCAATGGCAGCTGCGCCCCGCACCGCTTCCTCCAACAGGCCCTTTTTCCGAGCCATGAGGATGGAAAAGGAGGTCAGCGGAATATCCGTCGGCACCTGCGCCGCCACGGTATCGAACACCTGACTGTCGGTGATCACCACTGCGGGCTTTTCCCGGAGCTTTCCAAGGGTATCGGTGAGCCGATCCTCCTTGACGCATATGGCCTCGCCGTCAGCATCCAGAATATCCCGCAGCACCTGCTGCTGGGGCAGAATCAGCCGTCCCTTGGGCGCTGCCTTGTCAATGGGGATTACCAGCACCGCCAGCTGCCCCGGCTGTACCAGATTCCCCACCAGCTGAAGCTTCTGCTCCTCGGCATTTCCAAGATGCGCGATTCTCTCCTTGAGGGCAAAGATGTTCTCCCCGGTTCTGGCGCTGACCCGCAGGGCCTCCGGGGGACATTCCTGCTCCGGCGGGATCAGATCGGACTTGTTCCACGCCACCACATAGGGGATATTCTTCTGCCGGAACAGCTCGATGAGCCGCCGGTCACAGTCCAGAAGCCCCGCTCTGCCGTCCACCACCAATACCGCCACATCCGTGCGGTTCAGCACCTGCCGGGTACGCTGCACGCGCTTTTCTCCCAGTGCGCCCTCATCGTCAAAGCCCGGCGTGTCGATGATGGTCACCGGTCCCATGGGCAAAAGCTCCATTGCCTTGCTCACCGGGTCTGTGGTGGTTCCCTTGGTATCGGACACCACCGACAGCTCCTGTCCCGTTACCGCATTGACAATGCTGGACTTTCCCGCATTGCGCCGCCCAAAAAATCCGATATGAATGCGATCTCCGGTGGGTGTGTCATTGAGACTCATGGTACTTCCTCCTAAATTTCAAGGGTAATCAGGTTTCGGGTGGTTTTCCAGCCGCTTCTGCCGGAAAAGGCCTGATGGGGCAGGTCGTAGAACGCCGCCGTCTCCGGACAGACCGCCCGATACAGAGGATCGGCAACGATCCTGCCCGCATTGGCAATCGCCGCCTCCAGCTCTTCTTCGCCCCGCACCAGCTGATCCTCCGGTTCCAGCAGCATGGGATCGGCCTCCACCGGGCAGACCACCCGGACGCTTTTCCCATACCTTCTTCCGATGGCTGCCCCCAGAGAGCCCATGGTCACCGGCTCTCCGATCAGCGTCAGCTCCGCCCCGCCCTTGGGTCGATGCCGGCAGGGCATCTGGTTTTCCCCGGTTTTGATCGCCTGCTCCATTGCAAGCCTTGTATCCTCGCCATCCCCGCAGGGAATGCCCGCAACAAAGGGCGTGCCGAACCGCTGCCACAGCTCCCTTGCCGTGGGCAGCCCGGCGGCAGACACCACCAGATTGACCTGCGCCTGTCCCGCCGTCCGAAGCTCCTCCAGCCTTGACCCCATGGCCCAGCAGGACAGAATGGAATAGCCCCATTCCTCCAGCCGTCCCCGCAGCGCCCGTTCCGTTCCCGCCGCCCCAAAATCCAGCGGCGTCAGGCCGAGAATATTGACGCTCCGGGGAATCACCGGCTTTTCCTCCGGCACATAGCGCTCCGCCAGCGTCAGGAATGCCTGCCCCGCTCCCGCCACGTAGTCATGCATGCCGTTGGTGGGAACAAAAAAGCAGTCGATGCCGGTTTTCCCCTGAATCAGCCGTGCCAGCGCCGGAAAATCCGTGCCGTTCATATAGGGAACCGGAGAACTGACCAGCGCAATGAACTTCGGGTGCAGCGCCAGTGCCGTTTCGGAGATTTCCGCCACCAGCTTTTCATCCGCTCCCAGAATTGCATCCATCTCCGAAAGGCCGGAGATAAAAATCATGCTGTCCCGGTCATACCAGCGGGTTTCATCGTGGGTGTTATAGGTGGAATTGCAGCCCGACGGGTCATGGATCACCACCATGCCCCCCAGCTCATACAGCGCCGAGCAGACCCCGGATACGTCTCCGGTATAGCAGGGCAGAATTCGATAGGCACGCTTCATATCAGGCTCTCACACCCCAATCCCTTCCGCGGCACCAGATCTCTGGTGTCCTTTTTCGTCTTTGCCGCTTCGATCATGTACCCCGCCATGGTGCGGATTCCGTCGTAGCCCCACAGGCCGCCGCCCTCCACCAGATTCACAAAGAAGGGCGTTCCTTCTGCCCATGCAGCAATCTGCCCCAACGCCAGCACCGGCGCATCCGGAATTCTCGGCTGCATCCGCAGCTGGGGCTGGGTGGTAGCGCAGAGCATCAGTGCCGGGAAATGCGTCCGGAGCCACCGGAAATCCTCCTGCTCCTCGCCGGTCACCGCATCCAGATACACCCGCTCCACCCGGAAGCCATGGCTTAGCAGCAGCCGGGCAAGCCCCAGCGGACGGGGATGCAGGGTATAGTCAATGGCAATGGGCATGTCCCCCACCGCCTTCTTTGCCTCCGTCAGCGCCTGCTCGCAGGCATTTCGCTCCTGCTTCCCATCCAGCCGGTCAAGACCAAGGGCCGACGCCAGCTGCTGCTCCATCCGGTCAATTTCTTCATAGGAGAAGGAGCCGGGCAGATAGGCATGCTGCCGTCCCAGACGCTTTGCCGTTTCTTCCGCACCATACGCTCCCCGTGGGAATGTGGACAGGATCACCTGCGCTTGTCCCATTTCAAGATAAGAAGCATAGCTGTGGCAGTTCTGGATCTCCAGCAGCGTCCAGCCGTTTTTCTCCAGCATCCGGCGCAGATCCGCCCCGGCATCCAGCCGAAAATCGCTGCCCAGAATCGCCGCCGTCTTTTCCTTTGCCGGACAGGCAGGCAGCGGGTCAAACATGGTCTTCCGCAGCCGCTGATCCGGGGAAAGCCCCTCCTTCTGGGTGATCGGCTCCATAAAGCACCGGAGGAACCGCACCGTTGGAAATCGCTGCTCCAGATTGTGATAGATGTAATCAAGATCGCAGCCCAGAAACCGGTGGGTGCAGACCGTAAATACCATCACCGCCGGAGGAAGCGCCGGAAGCTTTTCCAGCACCGAGGCGACTCCCTCCAGCGTCACATCCTCCACGGTTCCCTGAATCAGATCGTCCTCCTCCAGAATTACCATGGAAAACCGGCCGGACTGCCCCATTTCCGCCGCCGTCAGCACCACGCCCCGCATGCAGTTCACGCCGCAGACGTAGATCTGATGTACCTCCGGCACCAGCATCCCCACATGGACGATGTTCCAGACCCCGTGAGCCGGGGGATTGAACTCCGGATGATGGGAAAACAGCGTCGTTCCCTCCGTCTCCCCGATGGCGACCCGAAAGGTGCGCTGCTCCGGATCCACTCCAACACGCTTCAGCATGGCAGTTCCTCCAGCTCCTTCATGAGCGTCCGTGCCAGCGCCCGGTATTCCTCCGCCATTTCGCTGTCCGGATAGGCCTCCAGCACGGTTTTCCCCTGCTCCTCGGCCTCCGGCACCAGCGGACAGTGGGGGATGCGGTAGAGGATTCTGCTGTGGAAGTCCTCCGCCAGCTCCTCCACCTTTTCTTCCTCCCGCCTGACGTTCCGGCGGTTCAGGAGAATGCCGCCCAGCCTTGCGTAGCCTCTGCCCTGAAAGCGCTCCACCGCCGAGGCAATATTCGCCGCCGCATGGATCGCCATATTCTCTCCGGAGGTGAGGATATACACCGCATCCGCATAGCCGCTGCGCATGGGCATGGTAAAGCCGCCGCAGACCACATCCCCCAGCACGTCATAGAGCACCACGTCCGGCCGGTAGACCTCATAGGCCCCTGCGGCCTCCAGCTTTTCCAGCGCCGCAATGATGCCCCGTCCAGCACAGCCCAGCCCCGGCGTGGGGCCGCCCGCCTCCACGCAGAGCACGCCGCCATAGCCCTCCAGCACCATATCCTCCAGTGCGGGATTCAAATTGCCGCCCCGTACCAGCTCCAGCACCGTGGAAAGGTGCTTTCCATGGCGCAGGGTGATGGTGGAGTCCGCCTTGGGGTCACAGCCAATCTGCATGACCTTCACGCCCTGCTCCGCCAGTGCCGCGGCAACATTGGATACCGTGGTGGATTTTCCGATGCCGCCCTTGCCGTAGATCGCCAGCTTTCTCATGGCGCATCCTCCTGCGCAATCACCGGGGAATAGGCGGTTTTGGCGGACACGCCGGGCAGGCTCCCGATCTGCCCGGACAGGGCGCTGATCACCGGCTGGGGCGCGTCAATGGCAACGCTGATGATGTTGATGCCCCGCTTCCGGTAGGGAATGCCCATCCGCCCGATGATATAAGGGGCGGCGTCATGGAGCCGCTGATTCAGCGCTTCAATGGACGAGCCTTCTTCCACAATGATGGAAATCACCGCAACTCTTGTTTCCATGCCGTTTCTCCTCTCAGCAGATTCTGGGCAGCAGCTCTCCGTTGGGCTGGGGCAAAAGGGTCTGGGTGCCGATCTCCGTCTCCATGACCACTCTGCCCACCTGCTCCCCGGTGACCTCGCCGATGATAGCGGCATTGCCGGAATAGGGCTGCTGCCGCAGCACCTCCACCAGCTTCTCCGCCTGGGCCTTGGGCGCAAAGATCACCAGCCGCCCTTCGCAGGCCAGATACAGCGGTTCCAGCCCCAGCATGCCGCATACGCCCTTTACCTCCGGGGCCACGGGGATCGCACCCGCCTGGAGCCGGATGCCCACGCCACTCTGTCCTGCGATCTCATAGAGCACCGTTCCCACACCGCCGCGGGTGGCGTCCCGAATCACGTGAATCTCATGGGTTGCCTCCAGCATCGCCTCCACGGTTCCCCATAAGGGTGCGCAGTCGCTGGTTACATCTGCCTCAATGCCAAAATCGTCCCGGCTCAGGAGAATGGTGCAGCCATGACGCCCAACATCTCCGGTGACAATGATCGCATCGCCGGGCTGAGCCTTTGCGCCGCCGGTCTCCACGCCGGGCAGGATCTCCCCCACGCCGGTGGTGGTAATGAACACGCCGTCTACCTGTCCCTTTCCCGCCACCTTGGTATCGCCGGAGACGATCTGCACCCCGGCCTCCTTGGCAGTTTTCTCCATAGCGGCGGCGATCTCCTCCAGCTTGTCCATGGGGAAGCCCTCCTCAATGACAAAGGCGCAGGAGAGATATTTGGGCTTTGCGCCCATACAGGCCAGATCATTCACCGTGCCGCAGATGGAGAGCTTTCCGATGTTGCCGCCGGGGAAAAACGCCGGAGAGACAATAAAGCCGTCGGTGGTCATTGCCATTTTCCCCTTGGGCGCCTCCAACACCGCCGCATCGTCCGCAGTGAGACTGGGGTTGGCGAAATGCGCCTTAAACACCCGGTCAATGAGCTGCGCCGTTTGGCTTCCGCCTGCGCCATGAGCCAGAGTTACTGTTTCGTTTGCCATGATACCGTCTCCTATTCCATTCCGTATTGATAATATGCCGAGCATGCGCCCTCGCCGGACACCATGCAGGCTCCCACCGGATGCATGGGGGTGCAGACCTTGCCGAACAGCGGGCAGTCGGTGCTCTTGCATTTGCCCTGCAACACCTCGCCGCAGCGGCAGGCGGGATTTCCCCGTCCCTCGATCTTCGGCAGATCAAATTTCTTTCTGGCGTCAAATTCCGCATACTCCGGACGCAGCTGCATGCCGGAGCCGGGGATATTGCCAAGCCCCCGCCACTGGGCGTCGCATGGCTCCATAAGCTTTTCCACCAGCCTCTGTGCCTTGACGCTTCCCTCTCTGGTCACCACTCTGGGATAGGCGTTGACAAAGAAGGGCTTCCCCTCCTTGGACTTTTGCAGTGCCGCCGCCAGCGCCGTAAGCAGCTCGCTGGCAGTAAAGCCCGCCACCACGCCGCTGACGCCCTCCCCCACCAGCTCCTCGCAGAGCCTCGTGCCGGTGATGGCATTGACATGACCGGGGTACAGGAATACGTCCGCGCTGCCCCTCAGCGCCTGATAGGCCATGGGCATGGTCTTGTTGGCAGTAAGCAGGGAAAAATTCGTCAGTCCCTGCGCCTTTGCCAGCTCCACCGCAAGGCAGGAGGCCGGGGTAGTGGTTTCAAAGCCCACCGACAGGAAGCACACCTGCTCCTCCGGATGGCTCTTTGCGTACTCCACCGCGTCCATGGGGGCGTAGACCACCTGTACCTTTGCCCCGTTCGCTCTCGCGCCCGCAAGGCTCTGCTCCGTCCCCGGCACCCGTACCAGATCGCCGAAAGTGCAGACCGTTACTCCGTACTGCTCCGCCAGCAAAATGGCCTCGTCAATAAAGCCCACCGGGGTCACGCAGACGGGACATCCCGGCCCGGAGATCAGCTCCACCTGCTCCGGCAGCAGCTTCCGCAGCCCCAGCCGAAAAATCTCGTGGGTATGGGTGCCGCAGACCTCCATGATCCGAAGTGGCCGCCCGTCATAGCCGGTGATAATGGCTCTGGCGGCTTCCATGCTCTTATCCATTACAGCAGCTCCTCCATGACCTTGCGGGACTCCTGCGCATCCTCATCGGTGATCTTCGCAATGGCAATGCCCGCATGCACCATCACGTAATCCCCCGGCTCCAGATCCTCCAGCAGCGCTGCGGAGACCTCCCGGCGCGCGCCCGATGCATCCACCAGCGCCGTGCCGTCCGTTACCTTTACTACCTTTGCCGATAATCCAACACACATGATGTTATCCCCCTATGTTATCATTCTGGTTTCGAAGCCGGGCAAGGCCATAGACTGCCTGCCCCAGCGCAATGCCGCCGTCGTTGGGCGGCACAAGGCTGTGGGTCAGCACCCGAATGCCCAGCTGCTCCAATGCTTCCACCGTCAGCTCCAGCAGCAGTCCGTTCTGGAACACGCCGCCGCTGAGCGCTGCCGTGGTGATCTTCGTCTGTTCCGCAGCGGCCTGCACCGCTCCGGCGATCTGTCCCGCCAGACGGCGGTGGAATTCCAGTGCCAGCCTGTCCGGAATTTCCCCTGCCAGACGGGCGCTAAGAATATTCTTTACAATCTGATGGGTGGGCAGGGTCAGGAAGCCGTTCTCCGCTGTCTCCGGCGCTTCCGGCTGGACCCGCTCCATGGACGGGTGCGCCCGGTTCCACGCCTCCGCCCGGTACTGGAGCGCCGTGGACGCCTCGCCCTCAAAGGTGGAGGCATTCCGGATGCCCAATATGGCGCTGACCCCGTCAAACAGCCGTCCAGCGCTGGTGGAGGTCACCGCATTGATGTGCTTCTCCGCCATGGTCAGCTGCACCCTTGCGGTGCTTTCGTCACAAAGGCCGAGCTTGCGGATGATGTTCAGAGTTTCCGTCCGATCCCCGGTCAGGGCATGGATCATGCTCACCGCAATGCGCCAGCCCTCCCGTGCCGAGGCGTCGCCCCCCAGCTGCAAAAACGGCTGAATGCTGCCCAGCCGCCGGAAGCCGTCCTCCCGGCAAAGCAGCAGCTCGCCGCCCCAGATGGTGCCGTCTGTTCCATAACCGGTGCCGTCCATGGATACGCCGATCACCGGGTCATGGCAGTCGTTTTCCGCCATGCAGGAGAGGATATGGGCATAGTGATGCTGCACAGGGATCACCGGCAGCCCCATTTCCTTCGCCATGGCAACGGAGTTATATCCCGGATGCAGGTCGCAGACCACCGCCTCCGGCTTCGCCTCCAGCAGCGTCTGAAACCGCCCGATGGTCTCCTCCAGTGCCTTTACCGTCCGGAGATCCTGCAAATCTCCCACATAGGGCGAAAGATAGCAGAGGTCGTTGACCCCGATGCAGAAGCTGTTTTTCAGCTCGCCGCCCATGGCAAGCACCGTACCCCTGTACTGCCCCGACAATACCACCGGCAAGGGGGCATAGCCCCGGCTCCGGCGCACCATATAGGGGCGGTTTTGGAAGAAGTCCATCACCGTATCGTCCGCCCGAATGCGGATATTCCGGTCATGGGACAGGATGCAGTCCGCCAGATGCCCCAGCTCCGTCTCCGCGTCCTTATCGTCCCGGCAGATGGGTGCGCCGCTGACGTTTCCGCTGGTCATTACCAGACAGTCCGGCATGTTCCGTCCATCGTCATAGTCAAACAGTAATAGCTGTACCGGCGCATAGGGCAGCATCACGCCCACTCTTGGGTTCTCCGGCGCCACTGCGGGACACAGCCTCCCCGTTTCCTTCCGTTCCAGCAGCAAAATGGGCTTCTGGTGTCCCGTAAGGATTTCCTGCTGCTCCGGGGTGATATGGCATTCCCGCAGAACCGTTTCCTCGTCCCGCATCATCACTGCAAAGGGCTTCATGGGGCGCTTTTTCCGTTGGCGCAGCATCGCTACCGCCGCCTGATTGGCAGCGTCACAGCAGAGGTGGAAGCCGCCGATGCCTTTCATCGCCACAATGCCCCCCTGTAAAATCGTTTTTCTTGCCGCAGTAATGGCGTCCCTCCCCCGCTCCTGCCGCCCCAGCAGATATACCTGTGGGCCGCAGTCGTTGCAGCATACCGGCTGGGCGTCATAGCGCCGGGTCGCCGGGTCGTGGTATTCCTCCGCGCAGACACGGCACATGGGGAACGCCTTCATGCTGGTGCGCTCCCGGTCATAGGGCAGCGCATCGAGGATCGTAAGTCTTGGGCCGCAGCAGGTGCAGTTGATAAAGGGATGGAGATACCGCCGGTTGCTGGGATCATACAGCTCCCGCTTGCAGTCCTCGCAGATGGCAATGTCCGGAGAGATGAAAATCTCGCCGCTGGTCTTGGCGCTCTCGATGATGGAGAAGTCCGGGAATATCGGCGCATTCTCTGCATCCTTTTCGTCGATTTTCAGAATTGCCGCCCGCTTGGGGGGACGATGCTCCAGCGCCCTTCGGAACGCCTCCACCTGCTTTGTGACTCCCTGTGCATAAATTTCCACGTAGGGGCCGCAGTTGGCAACAGTGCCGGTGATCCCGGCCTCCATGGCGTGGCGGCTGACGGTGGGCCGGAAGCCCACCCCCTGCACAATGCCGTAGACCCGGATGCGCCGGGTAATCACTCCGTCCATGGCGCCTCCGTCCTTCCCGATACGGCAAAATGCGTCAGCTCCACCTGCTGTGCGGTGCAGTTAGGCGCCACCGCCCACATGCTTCTGTCGCCAATGAGCAGGTCAAAGCTTCCCGTTTCCAGCAGCTCCTGTAACTGGTCTTCCTCGGTGAGGCGAATATCCCCTTCCCGCCGAAGCTCCGGCTTCTGCATAAACCATGTCGCTGCGGTAACAGAAGCCGCTCCACTGCGCTCCAGCAGCGTCCGAACCGTATTGGCCCGCACCTGCTGATGCACCACCAGCACCCGCTTCCCCGCCGCGTCCACATTTTCCAGCGCCCTTTCCGCAAGGGGATCGGCGCATTCATAGGGCGTGCCGAATTTTTCCTTTAAATACTTTGCCGCCTTCAGGCCGTCCGGGGCGATCACCAGATTCTTTTCCACGCTGGACGCCTGACGGATTTCCTCCAGACTGCCGCAGCCATAGCACCATACCTGCTCCCAGCCCTGATGGTTCAGGATTTCCGTCAGCCGCGGCTGATCCTTGGGGCTGCCAAAGTCCAATGGCGTCAGTCCCAGCACGCCGATGCGCCCCGGCTCTACCGGGAGCTTCTCCTCGGCAAACCGCTGCATCAGGGCAAGATAAGCCTTTTCTGCGCCCACATCATACAGCTCCATGCCGTCGGTATCCACAGTAAGCACCGGCACGCCCGTTTTCTTCTCTGCCAGCCGCCGCAGCGCCCGATAGTCCGTGGCAATTACTGCGGGAACCGGCGTTCCAATCACCGCAGCAAAGCTGCCATGCACCTTTTCCGCCGTGTCCCGGAGTTTTTCCACCAGCCGGTCATCCCGTCCCAGAATGGCGTCCATGTCCCGCAGACCTGCGCTGAAGATGGCGCTCTTATGGGTGAACCATCTCGGCTCATCAAAGCCGCAGATATTACCCGCGCAGCCCCCCGCATCGCAAATCACGAGGATACCGCCCAGCGCATAGAGCACCGCCGACGCACCGGACTGATCCGGTGCAAAGGGGGATATGACCTTTCTCAGTCCCTTCATACGGTCTTCTCCTTTTCCGAAAGTACACGATCCAGTTCCATCAGCAGCTTCCTTAGCCCCGCATAGCCAAAGGGCTGCACATCCTCGTTCCATGGGAGGTTGGGACAGCCGGGATGATAATAGCCTGCGTCCTTGCCGATGGTCACGTCCGCTCCGGCCTCCGCGCAGTCATAGTGCAGCATGGTCGGCTCCAGATTGGAATACACCCGCAGCTCCGGCGCAAGCTCCGATAGCCGCTGGACATAGACAAAGTTCTCGTCCGTTACGGTGCCGTAGATCTCGCTGACCCCATACCCCATCCGGAGCAGCGCCACCGCCAATTCAAAGGGATCGCCATTCATACATTCGCCGATGGCAAAGGTCAGGTTCGAGTGCTTTTCCCGGAACCGCTCTATGGCCTGCTCCGTCTCCCGACAGGCTTCCTCGTCCCGCAGCGCCGACCCCAGCGCCGCGCCCAGCGCCCGATACTGACTGTGAATCTTGTCCATCTGATACAGCCGCCGCAGCTCGATGGAGGGGATTTGCAGCCGTTCCTCAAAATCCCGCGCCGCAAACCGTGCCTCCGGATTCAGCACCAGATTGAAGTTCGCCTCTGCCATGCGCTGGTACTCCGCATAATCTTTGCACCGGGAGATTTCCCGGATATCCCGAACGCCGATGCCCCGGAGCAGGTCATACAGCTCACAGTCCTGCTGGAGCGGGGCAAAAAAGCCCAGAAAATTCACGGAGCTTGCGATCTTTTTTCTCGGCTCCAGCAGGGAATAAAGGCTCTGACGCACATGCACCATTGGGGGCTTTCGCCCCTCCCGGGTCAGTGCGTACATATAGCAGGGGCGCACCGGAAGTCCCACTGCGTCCTCCGCCTTCCGGCAAACCCGCTCCATATCCGTCCCCAGCAGCGCATCCACGCAGGTGATGCAGATCATCACCACAGAGGGGCGCTTGGGAAGGCTCTCCACCACCTCCTGCACCGCCTGAGGAATCTTTTTCAGATGCCGCCCGGTGACCACGTCCGTCTCGTCCATCATCAGGTAGAAGAACCGGCGGTCATACTCCGGCATCCGGCTGATCAGCGACGTATTCCGTCCGCAGCAGCCCGGCGCCACCAGCAGCATCACGGAATCCGGAATCGCCAACCCTGCCCGCTTGACGCCGAAGCCCTCTGCGCCGGGGGAGTTAAAGGCCAGCGTTGCAGGGGAGCTGTAAATCAGATGACAGCCCGATTGCAGCTCCGGGGGCAGCTTGTCCCGCCCCCGCTCTGCCAGCGCCTTTGCGGTATAAGAAACAGCGTTCACGGACATTCCTCCTTCCAGAGCTGTTCCGCCAAATCAAAGAACCGGCGGCTGATGGGGAGGCTGGGATCGCCCTCAATTACGGTTTTTCCCATGTCCTCATAGCGGATGATCTCGTCACTGCGTGGGATCTCCCCCACGATTTTCAGCCCAGCCTTTTCGGCAAAGGCCTGCACCTTTTCCGTCTCGTTTTCCACATTTCGGTGGTTTAGTACAATGCCAAACACCTTGGCATAGCTGCGATCCTCAAAATTCCGCACGGCGCTGCTGATATTGTTTGCCGCATACAGCGCCATCTTCTCGCCGGAGGTGACGATCAGCACCTTTTCTGCGTAGCCCTCCCGAATGGGCGCGGCAAAGCCGCCGCAGACCACGTCGCCCAGCACGTCATAGAGCACCACGTCCGGCTTCCATGTCTCAAACAGCCGGAGATCCTCCAGCAGCTGGAATGTGGCGATAATGCCCCGACCTGCGCAGCCCAGACCGGGGGTCGGGCCGCCGGTTTCAATGCACAGAACGCCGCCGAAGCCCTGCCGGGAGATTTCCTCCAGCATCTCCGGATCCCGATCCATCCGGCGCATAAAGTTCATCACCGGCTCCACCGGCTCTCCCCCCAGCAGATTGATGGTGGAATCTGCCTTGGGGTCGCAGCCGATCTGGATCACCCGCTTCCCCATGGCGGCAAAGGCCGCCGCCAGATTGCTGGTCACCGTGGATTTCCCGATGCCGCCCTTTCCGTATATGGCAATTTTCAGCATAATTTTCTCCTGTCCGGGTATGAAAAAACCCCGCCGCGCTGACTGCGGCAGGGTAGACGTATCCCACAACATCCGCCCCAATGGAGGCGGCGGGCAAACGGCTATTCCGGCTTGGGTCTCCCCTTGCTGTCAGAGCGCATGTTTGTTTCTGTTCGGCTTTGCGGTTGCCCCATGGCTTCCGCGCAGTCTGATTGGATTTATTTTAGCATGCCGCAAGTCAAAATGTCAACACCCATTCGGCATCTCCCCAGCATTGGCGATTTATTTAAGAATCTCAGAAAATTTCATCAAAGAAAGCAAAGAGTTCTTGAAATCCCTCCGCTTCCGTGGCATAATGATAATCACTTTGTGAAGAAGTGGTGTAAATCATGCAAAAAATCAAACATCTCTGGTCTATCAGCTGGCTGCCGCTGCTATCGGTGCTGCTGACCTGTCTCTATCCCTGCGTCTTTCTGTACGCCCACAACGCCGGAGAAGCCCCCATCTCCAGTATGCTTCCCTTTTTTGGCGTTTTTCTGCTCAATGCGCTGATTTTTCTGGTGCTCTTTGGTCTGGTGCAGCGAAGCATCTCCCGCGGCGCCTTTCTCGCAGATCTTTCCATGCTGGTGGTCATCAATTTTTCCATGGTGCTAAACGCTCTGCAAAAGAAATGGGAAAGCCTCGGCTATCTGCCCCTGCTGCTGATCTTCGGTGCGATTCTGCTGACAATCTTTCTCCTGTTGCTGTGGAAGCGCCCCAATATGAAGATTCCCTGCGGGCTGATTGCGCTGGCCTTCGGCGTTCTTACGGTCATGGGCTTTGTATCCGCGGCGATCACCAGCCTGACCTCCGGCAGCGAGGAAGAAAATCAGACGGTGCTTGATGTGTACGAGCCGCAGACCTTTGCCTCCAAGGACAAGCCCAACGTCTATTACTTCCTGTTTGACGGCTATGCCGGGCCGGAATGTCTGGAGCACTACTATGACTATGACAACGAGCCGTTTCTCAAGGCCATGGAGGACAAGGGCTTTTCCGTTTCCCGTACCAGCCATAACACCGAATCCCTGAAAACCGTCACCATCATACCCAACCTCCTGAACCTCAATTATGTGGCACATAAGAGTATGTCCGATGCGGAGAAGAATTCCCTGCTGGACATGCCCAATCTGTTCCGCACCTTTAAGGAGAACGGCTATCAGATCAATCTTGCCAATCATCTGGACTACATCGGCGCCACCGGCTGCAACGTCCTGACCCATAACCAGTCCCGGCGCACCATTTCCGACTATCTTCTGAAGAACAGTCTCTATTACCAGCTGGGTTTCATTAAAAAAGAGCTGAACAACTATATCCACGCCGACTATGTGGCAACCTACACCGGACCGCTTTTCAATGTGATGGACGCCGAGAAGGACAGCTGGAAGTACACTCAGGATGGCCCCACCTTTACCATGGGCTATCTCCAATGCCCCCATGCCCCCACCATTTTGGACAAAAACGGCAAGCTGGTGGATAACTATGAAAGTGTCGGCTGGCAGTGGGATCGCCCGGAGCTGTATCTGGGTCAGCTGGAATACATCAGCAGCTTTATTCTCGATCTGGTTTCCACCATTCAGGAGCATGATCCAGATGCACTGATTATCGTCCAGTCCGACCACGGCTGCCGTCAGGCCAACCATTTCTATGACATGGGCATCTGGGATGACTATGACCCCAAGGTAGAGAATCTGTTCATGCAGAACACCCTGAACTGCGTCTATTATCGGGGCGAGAACTTCCCCATTGAGGGGGAAATCGGCATCAACTCCCTGCGGCTGATTCTCAATCAGGTGTTCGGAACAACGTATGAAATGATTGAGCCGTACTACTACACCAAGGGGCGCTTTGACACCCATCCCCGCGATACCTACGGTTAATGAAAAACGCATGCAGCCGAAAAAAGACTGCATGCGTTTTTTCTATGGCAATACCGCATAAATCGGCAAGAGCGTCTGGCGAAAAAGATCCGTCAAAATTCGATGACGCATTTGTACGGTGTTGCCCTAAGAATTTCGGTTATCTACCATGAGCATATTCTCTCTGGCCCAGCGCCGCAGCTCCTGAGGCGTCAGCAGCAGCCGCTGCCGCAGCGCTTCATCGAGGTTCTGGGGATGGAGCGTCACCAGACACCGGAATGCGCAGGGCATGAGATCGGCGCTGGAAATGCCGCAGAGCAGCCCGTCGCTGTAGTCCCGCTTCTCCAAAGGATTGAAGATATAGAGCAGATCCTCCTCCAGCGGGTTATACTGATTCATAAACGAAAACCGGATCAGCATATCACTGTACAGTACGCTGCCGGTATAGTAGGCCTCGCTGCTGTGTCCGCTGGCGGAAACGGAGGAGAGGGTAAAGCTGGCCTCCATACTGCCGGGCTGCCCCTCCCGCTCCCGGATGTTGATGATGCCATCCTTGAGCCGGGAATAGCGCCCGTCATAGAAATAGAAATACAGCCGCCGCGCCCGAAAGAACGGGCTGCCCCCGCCCAGCTCCGGGGGCGGGATCTGTGCCACCGGTCTGTAGTCCGTCAGCTGGGTCATGGAAATCTGAAGTGCCTGACTGATCTCATACAGGGCCGCAACATCCACAGATATCTCGCCCCGCTCATATTTGCAGACCGTTGCTCGGCTCTTATGAATGGCGTCCGCCAATTGCTGAATGGTCCATTTGCAGCTCTTCCGGTATTTCCGGATCTGCGCCCCTATATACTGATTGATTTCCTGCATAAAAGTTTCCTCAAAATATTCATTTTTCCATATTTCATCTGATACTGCTCTATTCTAACACAGAAATCGCCAAATTAGAACCGTATCATGAAACTTTCTGTTAAGAAATTTCTCAGGAAGAAATTTTTCTGTTTTTGCAAGCCGTCCTTCATTTTGATACAATATGCCTCGAATGAAATAGAGGGCAATACTGCTCAACTTTGCAGCGTCCAACGCTGTATCAGCGCGGTGCTGCCACAGGAGTGAGGAATGTATGAAAAACAAAAAGGGGGGCTTCAGCGGCTCGCTGGGCTTTGTATTGGCCGCAGCCGGAAGCGCCGTGGGCGTGGGCAACATCTGGCGCTTCCCCTATCTCTGCGCCAAGGACGGCGGCGGTCTGTTTCTGATCGTCTATCTGATTCTGGTGCTGACCTTTGGATTCGTCCTTTTGACCACAGATGTTGCCATCGGACGCAAAACCAAGCAGAATGCCCTCCACGCCTTCGGCACCATGAAAACGGGCTGGGGCTTCCTCGGCTATCTCACGTTTCTGGTTCCGGCGCTGATTATGACCTATTATTCCGTAATCGGCGGCTGGATTACCAAGTATTTTGCCGTATACCTGACCTCCAGCGGCACGCAGGCCGCCGAGGACGGGTTCTTTACCGGGTTCATCACCTCCCCGGTGGCTCCCATCGTCTTTATGCTGCTGTTTCTGGCGCTGACAGCATGGGTGGTCTACTGCGGCGTGGAAAAGGGCATTGAAAAATGCTCCAAATTCATCATGCCCGGTCTGCTGGTGCTGATTATCGTCATCACCGTATTTTCCCTGACCCTAAGCCATACGGATGAGGACGGAACCGTCCGCACCGGCCTGCAGGGGCTGGCGGTCTACTTGAAGCCCAATCTTACCGGCATGACGCTCTCGAAATTCTTGACCGTGGTGCTGGACGCTATGAGCCAGCTGTTCTTCTCTCTGAGCGTCAGCATGGGGATCATGATCACCTATGGCAGCTATGTCAGGGACGATGTGGATCTTAATAAGGCCAACAACCAGATCGAGATCTTTGACACCGGCGTGGCAATTCTTGCCGGTATGATGATTATCCCCGCAGTCTACGTCTTTCTGGGAACAGAAGGCATGTCCAGCGGCCCCAGCCTGACGTTTATCAGTCTGCCGAAGGTCTTTTCCGCCATGGGCGGAATTGGACGCATTGTGGGCATCGCGTTCTTTCTTGCGCTGGGCTTTGCAGCGCTGACCAGCTGTGTGTCCGTGATGGAGACACTGGTTGCCAACTGCATGGAGATCCTCCATAAGTCCCGGAGGCAGATGTGCGCCATGATCGGCCTCTATTCGCTGGTCACCGCCATTCTCATCTGCCTTGGCTACAACGTCCTGTACTTTGAGCTGCCCCTGCCCAACGGCTCGGCGGCGCAGCTGCTGGACGTGATGGACTACATCAGCAACAGCTTCCTGATGCCCTTCATCAGCCTGCTCACCAGCATTCTGGTGGGCTGGGTGGTGGGTCCCCAGTGGATTATCAGCGAGGTGGAGAAGAACGGCGAGACGTTCCGCCGTGCCGGACTTTACCGGGTCATGATCCGCTATATCGTGCCGGTGGTCATGCTGATTCTGTTCCTGACCTCCACGGGCATCTGGAATCTGATTTTCTCCTGATCCCCTATCCGTATGACAAAAGCCGAAGCGTGATTCCAGACGCTTCGGCTTTTTCGTTTCTGTTACATATGGAACCGCCGGCGCACCTCTTCCCGCAGGGAGGGAACCCGGCGCACCACAATCAGAGGAATCATCAGCGCCACACCGATGGTCAGCACCACCAGTGACCAGCCCGGCTGCCATACGCCCCGGAAGTAGAGGTCACAGAACAGCTCCACCCCCACAGGAAATACTCCGATGGCTCCGATGATAATCGTTATGGTGGACAGAATGCTCCGTCCCCGCCGGAGGGGCAGCATCACCGTCAGCAGCTCTGCCCCCAGCCACAGGATAACAGGCAGCGCAATGTGGAGATACCAGCCGCCAAGGCCGTGAAGGTTCCATGCAATCGCCCCCACATAGGCGCTGACTGCCGCCACATCCGCCAAAAGCTGGATCACCGGACTCAGTCCCCGCCTGAGCAGCGGCGGCACCAGAAAGATCCACAGCATCGCTGCTGCCCCGATGATATACAGGCTCCAAAGCCCCGCCCGGAGAAAAATATTCAGGATGCCGCAGCACACCGCCGCAGAAGCCAGCATGGCGGAGATCAGCACCGCCAGCTCCCACTTTGCCGCCAGCGGCACCTCCTGCCGTTCTGTGGGAAAGGGCTTGGGGCTTTCCCGATCGATGGGCTGCCGCGGATGATAGACCGGGGTATGGCACAGCGGACAAGCTTCCGCCGTGGAATCCAGCTCCACCCCGCAATTGACACAATAAGACATCTGCAACTCCTCCTAGGTATTCCGGTTGGAGATCACCTTGACATGAATCCCCGCCTGCACCAGATGGGTGAAGAATCGCCGCTCCGTATCGCTGGACGCACCGGTCCCCGCAAAGGTCACCTCCAGCGTATCTCCAAAGCTGATGGAAGCGCAGTGGGGCGATGGGCGAGTGGCCTGCCCCAGCACCACCTCCATATGGTCGATGTAAGGAGCCATCGCCTCCGGTACCCGGAACGGCCCCGGATTGGTATAGGTTGCCGTATAGGGACGCACCCCCAGCAGCTCGTAAGAAAAGGCCATCACCGGTTTTTTCAGAAACAGCGGAATCACCTGAAGCAGCGGATTCTGGGTAAACCTCACGTTGCCGGTAAGAACCGCACGCATTTCCTGCCGGCTGAGGTGGAGGTTCATATAGCTGTGGACATAGCGGATGATTTCCTCCAGACTGTACTCCCCCAGACTGGGATCAATGCAGGGGCGCACGGTCAGGATAAAGTTCCGCAGCGTCTCCGAGGGGAACCAGCTTCTTAAATTGATTGGAATTGCCAGCGCTACGGGCTTCTGCCTGCGGTGCTTTTCCTCCGCCTGCTTTTCCAGCAGGCTCAGCAGCAGCACCGCCGTGAGGTATTCCGTCAAGGATGCGCCGTAACGCTTTGCCTGCCCCTTGACCTCCGTCACGGACATCAGCCCCATGGTAACGTTCAGGGTATAAAACGGCTCCTGCTGGCTGACATTGGAGTATGCTGTTTTTTCCAGCCTGCCCCGCAGCGCCCGTCGTCCGGCATAGCGCCCATAGGCGTCCTCCAGCTCCTCCGGTCTGGGTGCTTCCTCCACATTCAGAATCGACGGATCCGGAGGAATCTCCACCCCCCGCTCCCGGAGATACTCCGCCAGCAGGGTTCGGAAGAACGTCAGTGCTCCCGCACCGTCGGAAATTGCGTGAAAAGCCTCAAAGGAAATCCGCTTTTCATAGTAAAAGAAGCGGATGAGCCAGTCATTGTCCTGCTTTTCCCGAATGGGCTGGCAGGGATTTGCAATGTCCCGGCGTACAAACGGCCCCGGCTTTTCATTCGGTTCAAAATAGCACCAGAACGCACCCTTGCGAATTCGCACCCGGAAGCCGGGGAACCGGGGCATGGTGCAATCCACCGCCCGCTGCAAAGCCTCCGGATCTACCGTTTCCTTCATCACAGCAGAAAATCGATAGACCGGCGCATACTTTTCCTTTTTCAAGGCAGAGTACAGCACGCCGGCATTGTCCAGCCGATACCATAGCTTCTGTTTCTTGCGCGCCATTGGCTCCGCCCCCTTCCGTCCCCATATTATACTCCAACCCGCGCCGCCATGCAACCGTCTTTTCCCGCCGTTCCATTGCAATCTGACGCAAACTATGCTATATTGGTTTCACCATCCACACCATGCCAGGAGGACACAGCATGAAAAAGACCACCACCCGTTATCATATCGAAAGCAAGCAGCAGCGCAAGGTTCATGCTGAGGAAAGGCGGCTTGCGCTGATGATGCGCGCCCTTAAGGCAGTACACTCCGCCGCCTCTCCGGAATCCATGACGCAGAAGGATCTGGAGCGTCAGCGTGCCGGGCAGGAGCTGTTGGGGCGACTGATCACCCCCATGATCGGAATGCGGTGGGAGCCATTTTCTCTGAACGGCATGAATGCCGCATGGGTGCGCCCGGAGTGGGGGCATGACCGCCGAAAGGTCATTCTCTACTGCCACGGCGGCGGCTATACCAGCGGCAATCTGGGCTATTCCCGTCCACTGGCCTCCAAGCTCTCCCATGTCACGGGCCGGGAGACCCTGAGCTTTGAATACCGTCTTGCTCCGGAGCATCCCTTCCCTGCCGCAGTGGAGGACGCCGAACGGGCATGGGACTATCTGATGTATCAGGGCTACGGTGCAAAGGATGTGACTGTTGCCGGAGATTCCGCCGGAGGCAACTTGGCGCTGGTGCTGTGCCATCGGCTCAAATCAAAGGGGCGGATGCTGCCGGGTCAGCTGGTGCTCATGTCCCCATGGACGGATATGACCGCATCCGGAGAATCCTACACCGCCCGGAGGGAACTGGATCCCTCTATCACCGAGGACTATATCCGCGCCGTGCGCAGCGCCTACGCCGGAGACGGCGATCTCAAAAATCCGGAGCTTTCCCCGCTGTACGGCGATTTTACCGGCTTTCCGCCCACGCTGGTGCAGGTCGGCTCCAACGAGATTCTCTATTCCGACACCGCCATGCTCCGTCAGAGAATGACCGCCGCAGGCGTGGTATGCCGCATGGAGGAATGGCAGGACATGTGGCACGTGTTCCAGATGTTCCCCATCAAAAAGGCCGCGCAGGCCATGGAGCATATTGGAAATTTCCTGTTGGAATGACTGTTACGCTGTGTCTTTTTTCGGACACAGCGTTTTTCCGCCATTGCGTAAAAATCGGATTTTATGATAGAATAACCTTGAAAATGAAGGGAGGCATACCGCAATGTCTGATCCGCGCACCTATTTCGCCATTGATCTCAAGTCCTTTTATGCCTCGGTGGAGTGCGTCCAACGGGGGCTTGATCCCATGGACGCCAATCTGGTGGTGGCCGATCCCAGCCGCACGGAAAAGACCATCTGTCTGGCGGTATCCCCTGCACTGAAAGCCTATGGCATTCCCGGACGGGCGCGGCTGTTTGAGGTGGTTCAGCGGGTACGGGAGATCAACAATCAGCGCACCCGGCTCGCCCCGGGACGGAAGCTTACTGGCTCCTCCACCAGCGCAAGGGAATTGTCGGAGCATCCGGCGCTCCGGCTGGATTATATCGTCGCACCCCCGCAGATGGCATGCTATATGGAGGTCAGCACGCAGATTTACCAAATCTACCTTGGCTATGTTGCTCCGGAGGATATCCACGTGTACTCCATTGACGAGGTATTCATCGACGCCACCCGGTATCTCCGCACCTACCACCTGTCCCCGCAGGAGCTGGTGCGGAACATGATTTTGGACGTACTGGCTCAGACCGGCATCACCGCCACCGCCGGCATCGGCACCAACCTTTATCTGGCAAAAATCGCCATGGACATTGGTGCAAAGCACATTCAGCCGGATGCCCACGGGGTACGCATCGCCCAGCTGGACGAGCTGAGCTATCGGAAACAGCTCTGGAGCCACCGCCCCCTGACGGATTTCTGGCGGGTGGGAACGGGCTACGCCAAAAAGCTTCAGGAAAAGGGGCTTTTCACCATGGGTGACATTGCCCGCTGCTCGCTGGGCGGCTCCAACGAGTTTTATAATGAGGAGCTGCTCTACAAGCTGTTCGGCGTCCATGCGGAACTGCTCATTGACCATGCATGGGGCTGTGAGCCATGCACCATTTCGGATATCAAGGCCTATAAGCCTCAGACCAGCAGCACCAGCTCCGGGCAAGTGCTCCAGTCCCCCTATCCCTTCGACAAGGCTCGGCTGGTCACGCAGGAGATGACCGACCTTCTGGTATTGGATCTGGTGGACAAGGGGGTGAAAACCAATCAGCTGACGCTGACTGTGGGCTATGACATTGAAAACCTGTCTGATCCCCAGCGGCGCGCCCAATACCACGGCCCTGTGACCACCGACCGCTATGGGCGTAAAATCCCCAAGCATGCCCACGGCACCGCCAATCTCCCCGGCTATTCCTCTTCCACCCATGAGATCATGGAGGCCGTCACGGCGCTGTTTGACCGGATCGTCAGCCGGGAGCTGCTGGTGCGGCGCATCTATGTCACTGCCTGCCGTCTGAAGGATGCAAAAACCGCAGGGCAGGACGAGCTCCAGCAGCTGAGCCTGTTTGCCGATCCCGCCGCCGAGGCCGCTCAGCAGGAGGTGCTTGCCCGGGAGGAGAAAATGCAGGAGGCCATGCTCTCCATTCGGAAAAAGTTCGGAAAGAACGCCATTTTAAAGGGCATGAACTTGAAAGAAGGCGCTACCGCCCGCCAGCGCAACGGTCAGATCGGCGGACACAAAGCATAAAAACGGAGGAAGCATTCCATGGCAGGACCCTATGATGATATTCTATACCGGAGCCGTCCGGTTTCCGCGGCACATCCGCCCATGTCCCGCATGGATCGTGCCGCGCAGTTCGCGCCCTTTGCGGCGCTTACCGGCTATGAAGCCGCCGTGCGGGAAACCGCCCGGCTGACGGAGGGGCGCATTGAGCTGAGCGAGGACGAAAAGCAGTCCATCAACCGGGTGCTGGTCTATTTGCAGGCGCATTGCGCCCAACAGCCCCCGGTGACCGCCGTCTATTTTCTCCCGGATCAGAAAAAGGACGGCGGTGCTTATGTCTCCGCCGCCGGAGCGCTCCGCCGCATGGATCTCACCGCCCGCTGCCTCCTGCTGACGGACGGCACGCAGATTCCAATTGATGATATTGCCCAGCTCCACTGCTCCGATTTTCCGGAGCAGGCCATGGAGCCATAGGACAGAAAAAGGACAGCGCCGAATTTCCTCAGCGCTGTCCTTTATTTTATAGATGTACCTCCACCGGCTCCCCGATGGTCATGGTATCCGGGGTCACCCGGCAATCCACCGCCAGAACTTCCACGCCCTTTGCCGCAGCCTCACGGAGGGCTTTGCCGAACTCCGGGTCTGTGGCGTCGTTGGGTTCCAGATACCGAACCGGAGCCATCTGGATTACAAACAGCACCGCCGCATCATACCCCTGCTCCTTGGCAAGAATCAGCTCTCTAAGGTGCCTTGCCCCGCGCTGGGTGGGTGCATCCGGGAAGCGGCAAATGCCGCGTTCCTCCAGCGTTACGCCCTTGACCTCCAGATACATGGGCTTCCCGTCCCGTTCCAGATAGAAATCGAACCGGGAATCATGAAACCGCCGCTCCGGCAGCACTACCTGAGCCTGCCCCAGTCCGCCTGCCCTGAGCCACTCCCCCACCGCCTGATTGGGCGCCTGAGCGTCCATGTTCACAAGGTATGACCCCTTTTCCACCGCAATGAGATCATAGGCTGTCTTGCGATTCGGATTGTCCGCCGCCGCACACCAGACCCCTGCGCCGGGAACCAGCAGCTCCCGGTAGCGCCCGGTATTCTTTACATGGCAGACCTCTGTCTTTCCATCCAGCTCCACGTGGGCGATAAAACGGTTGGGGCGGCTGATAAACCGCCCCAACTGAACATTTGAATAACGCAATTACATTTTCTCCGGCGCTTCAAAGCCCAAAAGGTCAATGCAGGTTTCCAGCACCCGCTTTGCCAGAGTAATGAGCGCGATATAGCCCTGCTGGCGTTTTTCATCGGTTTCAGTGAGGATTCGAGTTTCATGATAGAACCGGTTCACCGCACCGCAGAGGTCATAGATATAGGCGCACAGCACATTGGGCTGGGTGTCCCGATAGGAAAGCTGAATATTGTCTGCAAACCGGCTGATCTGGAGCATGAGATCCTTTTCAATCTGGTTCTGGGGCGGCAGCAGCTCCGCCTGCATGGAATCGCTGCCGGTCTTTTCCTGATACTTTGCCAGAATGGACTTGATCCGAACAATGGTATAGAGGATATAGGGGCCGGTGTTGCCCTCAAAGGCGGAGAACCGATCCATATCAAAGGCATAGTCCTTGGTGGCAAGGTTGGAAAGGTCGCCGTATTTCAGCGCCGCCACAGCAATGATGCCTGCGATCTCGTCCACCGCGTCACCGGTGATGATATTGTTCTCCAAAATCCGCTGCTTGACGGTATCGGTGATCTCGGAGATCAGGTACTCCAGCCGCATCACGCCGCCGGAACGGGTCTTAAAGGGCTTGCCGTCCTTTCCGTTCATGGTGCCGAAGCCAAGGAACTGGAGCTTGGTAGTCTCAGGTACAATGTGGGACTTCTTTGCAGTGCGGAACACCTGCTCAAAGTGCAGCGCCTGCCGCTTGTCCACCACATAGAGCACCTTGTCAGGATGATAATCCTGCTCCCGCTGTACCAGCGTGGCAAGGTCAGTGGTTGCATACAGGGTCGCACCGTCGGATTTCAGAATGATGCAGGGCGGGATTTCCTTCTTATCCTCCGGCTCCTGCACGTTGACCACCAGCGCCCCCTGACTCTCCACCGCATAGCCGCCGTCCTTCAGATACTTCACCATATCGGCAATATACGGCTCTGCATCGCTTTCGCCCTTCCACAGGTCGAATTCCACGTTGAGGTTCTTATAGTTCTTCTTGAGATCCGCCACGGACACGTTCATCACGTGATGCCAGATGGCCATATAGCCCCGGTCGCCCTGCTGGAGCTTGAGGGTCGCCTCATGAGCGCGGGCGGAAAACTCCGCATCCTCCTTGCTCTTGGCGGAAGCGGCGGGATAGATCTGCTCCAGCTCAGAGATGGTAAAGGGCGGCTCCGTGGGATACTCCCCCTGAAAATCCGGATCGAAATAGGGAAGCTCCGGCTGGCGCTCCCGGATGCCTTCGATGATCAGCCCCATTTGAAGACCCCAGTCGCCCAGATGTACATCGCCGATCACATGGTTGCCCATATACCGCTCAATGCGCTTGACCGCCTCACCGATGATGGCGGGACGGATGTGACCCACGTGCAGGGGCTTTGCCACGTTGGCTCCGCCGTAGTCGATGACCACGGTTTTGGGCGTTTCCTCTCCCTGAAGGCCGAATCTGTCCGCCTTGGACATTTCCTTTAAATACGCCGCCACATACTCCGGTGCAAGGCGCAGATTGATAAAGCCGGGCTTTACTGCCTCAACAGACAGAAACGCCGGATTGCCCTTTAGCTGCGCCACAGCCTCCTCTGCAATCTGGATGGGCGCTTTATGATACTGCTTTGCAGCCTTCATGCTGCCGTTGCACTGATATTCGCACAGATCCGGGCGCGCCGAAACGCTGACCCGTCCCAGCTCCGGGGCATAGCCTGCGGCCTCAAAGGCGGCGGACACCTGACCGGAGATCCGATCAATGAGTTTTTCCATAGTTCAGTTTCCTTTCCCAAAGACGGTCAAAGACCATAGTTAAAATTATTATATCACGGATTTCCGTCGGTGTAAACACAGTGCTTCCGGCAATCGAATCGTTGCATTCGGGATTATCTTCCTGTATAATAGGAAATAAATCTGTCAAAAAGGAGTCCTTCCCATGTCCCAGCTGCATTTCACCTCCGACTATATGGAGGGCGCACACCCCTCCATCCTTCAGGCGCTGCAGAGCAGCAATCTGGAAAAAACCGAAGGCTACGGCTTTGATCCCTACTGCGATGCCGCAAAGGAGAAAATCCGCACCGCCTGCCGCTGCCCCAACGCCGGGGTACATTTTCTGGTGGGCGGCACCCAGACCAATGCCACGGTCATCGACGCACTGCTCCGCTCCTATCAGGGCGTGCTCTGCGCCGAAACCGGTCACATCAGCACCCATGAGGCCGGAGCCATTGAATTTGGCGGTCACAAGGTCCTGACCCTGCCCCACCGGCTGGGGAAGCTCTCCGCCGAAGCCATCGCCCACGCCATGGAGGTTTACAGCGGCGACGCCAACCGGGAGCATACGGTCATGCCCGGCATGGTCTATCTTTCCCAGCCCACGGAATACGGCACGCTGTATTCCCTTGCGGAGCTGACCGCCATCCATGCGGTCTGCCGGAAATACCATCTTCCCCTGTATATCGATGGCGCACGGCTTGCCTATGCCCTTGCCAGCCCGGAAAATGACGTTTCTCTCCCGGATCTGGCAAGGCTCTGTGACGCCTTCTACATCGGCGGCACCAAATGCGGCGCCCTACTGGGCGAGGCCGTGGTGTTCCCCGAGCCCGGCCTGATCCCCCATTTCTTTACCATCATCAAGCAGCACGGGGCGCTGCTCGCCAAGGGACGCCTGCTGGGCATTCAGTTTGACCGGCTGTTCGAGGACGAGCTTTATCTCCGGATCGGCGCTTCTGCCGTGCGGTATGCTCAGGCACTTCAAGCGGCGCTCATCGAAAAGGGCTATCCCCTGCTGTTCCAGTCCCCCACCAATCAGATCTTTCCGATCCTCAGCCGTGAGGCCTATGACCGGCTGTCGAAGCAGGTGTCCTTTGGCTTCTGGGAGCAGTTGGATGCGGAGCGTACCGCCGTGCGCTTTGCCACCAGCTGGGCCACTACGGAGGAGGACGTAAAGCGCCTGATCGACATTCTGTAATTCGGATCACAGCACCGTTTTTCCCGTCCAATCGTCACGATTCAAAAAAAAGACAACGCGTACCGCAGTGATTTTGCGGTACGCGCTGTTTGTTATATTGGTTATACAGGCTTTGTTTTGTTCAGGCAGCCGATGAAGTACCGCAGCAGCGGGTTTTCGTCGTTTTCCACCCAATAGGGATTGATAAACACCTCATGCTCCAGATTTCCCTCCGGCGTCCGATCCACCAGCGGGATCAGCCGCACCTTCGGGTCGCCCATCAGCACACCAGTCTCATTGACGCAGGTAATGCCCACGCCCGCATGAGCCAGCATCATCAGCGCATCCAGCTCCGCAAAGGGGCCGGAGAGCTTATTCACATAGTCCTCGTGATAGCCCGCCACGGTGCTGACCTTTTCGCTGCGCAGCACCGGCTCAAATTCCTCCGCTGCCAAAAGCACATAATGCATGTCTCCAAAATACGTCTGAATTTCCTCGTTGGCAATATTGGCAATGCCCGCATTGGGGTGGTCATAGGGTACCGCCAGACACATTCTGTCCCGGCTGAATTTCATGGAACGGAGCCGATCCCAGCTCGCCATGGCGGTATTGAGCATAAACAGTACGTCCAGCGTCCCGTCCCGCAGTGCCGCCGTACTCTGCCGCAGAGGCAGATGGCAGATCTGAATCCGGGCATTGGGATACGCCTTTTTGACCATCAGCACCGCCTCCCGCATGGGATCGGTAAAGGTCAGGCTGTCGAGGATGCCGATGCGCAGCCGATCCAGCCGACGGTTCACCGCCTCTTTAATCTCCGCGCTGGCGCCCGTATAGTTCTCATACAATGCCCGAATCTTCGGCTCCAGCTCCCGCCCGATGTCGGTAAGCTGCACCGCGTTGTGATCCCGCACGAACAGCAGCGCCTGAAGCTCCTCCTCCAGTGTGCGAATCTGGCGGCTCATGGTCGGCTGAGAAATATACAGCTTTTCCGATGCCGCCGCAAAGCTTCCGGTTCGCGCAGCCTCCAGAAAGCACTGCATTTGAAGCACTGTCATACGCGCACCCCCTTCGGGCCTATTTTAACACAATTTCTGAGGGCAATCAATCCTCACCGTTGATCATCAGATGGATGATCTCCTGATCGGTTCCGCGCATGCCCTCCCGCGCGATCTGGCTCACCGCACGAATGGTGTTCTCCACACCCTTAATGACAATGCCGTCGCCGCCGAAGAACTGGCTGTCGTGCATGTTCATCTGCATGCCCAAAAGTCCCGCTTCCACTGCGGAAGCGATTTTCGCTGCACAGCTGGCCTTTGCGCCGTCGCAGATCATGCCGGAGTTGATGGCAAGGGCATTGACAATGGTATGACTGATCTGGTCATACCGCCCGCCGTAGAGATAGCAGATACCCGCGCCTGCGCCGCAGCCCGCACTGGTTGCGCCGCAGTAGGCGGAAAGGCTGCCGATGCCGGTTTTCAGGTGAATGGTCACCAGATTGGACACCACCAGCGCCCGATACAGGGCATCCTGGGTCATGCCCATTTCTCTGGCATAGACGATCACGGGAATGGATGAGGTCATGCCCTGATTGCCGCTGCCGGAGGTGATG
>CAJKSU010000010.1 GCA_905202605.1 uncultured Eubacteriales bacterium | reverse complement strand
AGATTGCGCTTTACGTCGGCAATGTATTCCTTCCGCAGGGCATCCCGCTCGGCAATCTCCTCCGGAGTCAGACCCTCCGCCTTTGCCTTATGAGCAAGTGCATTGATGCGCGCAATTTTTTCTTGTTCCATCGTTTGTCTCCTTTTCCATGGTAATGAGCTCCATGCCGCCCGCTGTCCGCTCCGCACCGGTGGCAAGATAGCCGATGCGCATATAAAATACCTCCAGCGCCCGGATCGTCTCCACGCGGGAATGTCCCATCCCCAACTGGGAGGCCTTGTAGTCCAGCACCTTCACCAGTCCGTCGCCAATGCCCTGACAGCGGTATTTTTTGAGGACACAGATGCGGCTCAGCCGCGCCATGCCCACTCCGTCATAGGAGAGCCGTCCCGTCGCCACCGGAACATCATTCAGAAGCAGTACCAGATGATAGGCATAGGCGTCCATCACGTCCTGATCCGCTTCCTTCGTCCAGCCAAGCTCCTTTTGAAAGACCTCTTCCCGGATGCTGTAGGGGACCGTCAGATCCTCGCCGGGACGAAGCCAAATGGATGTGATCATTCGGCAATCCTCCTTATAAATATCGTTCCAGAATCACAGAGATGCGGCCCTTTTTCGTGGTACCGCCCACCGAGGTGACCTTGAGCTTTCCCAGCCCTCTGGCGGAGATCACTGCCCCCTGAGCTACCTCCCGGTCGGACTTGGTGACTGGCAGATGATCCACCTGCACCTTTCCGGCAGAGATATAGCTCTGCGCCTTGCTGCGCCCCATGGAAAAGCCGGAGGCCATGACGCTGTCCAGCCGCAGGGACGCCACCGTGTCCTTGATGACCTTTGTTTTCTGTTGGGGTACCTGAATCTCCGACAGCAGAATCTCTGACAGGCGAACTCTCGCTCTCCCGATGGCGGTAAGCTGCTGCAACAGATACGGGGCCATCTCCCGGAGCACCAGAAAATCGCAGGAACGTTCTCCTACAAAGATGTCCCCCAGCACCTCTCTGCGGATACCCTGAGCGAGAATGCCGCCCAAAAAGTCCCGATGCTCCAGATGATCGTAGGAGGAAATTTCTGCCCGGAGTGCCGCAACGGGGCCGTCGTCTCCGGTAAGATAGTCGTTGGGAATATAGTAGTCCGGGATGTAGCACATCACCTGACGCTCCGCACCGGGAACGCCGCCGAACAGGTGAATGTCCGGGACCCCCGCCGCCATCATGAGCCGTTCGGCTATGATCTGCTCCCGCCCGGTGAGAAACGCAGTACAGGCCGGAATGTTCCGCCGCGCCCCGGCGGTGAGTTTGTCGTAGATTTTTGCGAGTAACAGGGTGTCCTCCTGCGTCTGGGCAAAGGAGGAGATGAGCGATTGTTTATCCATAAAAGCCCCTTACTTTTTCGCGGTGTTCAGTGATGAAATCAAAATGCGCTTGATCTCCAAACAATCCTGAATGAACGAATTACCCTCAAAGAAAAGAAAAAAGAACAAAGAACAAAGAATAATACAGAAACGCCCCGGCTTCTGCCAGAACATTTTTATTTATTCTATATTCTTTATTCTCTATTCTTTGAGCCTCATAAGAGGCGTTTCTGGTGCCGGTGGTGGGACTCGAACCCACACGATGTTGCCACCAACGGATTTTGAGTCCGTCACGTCTACCATTCCATCACACCGGCAGATGTAAGAATGTTTGTTCATTATAATACGCCTTCTCGAAAAATGCAAGTGCCTTTTGGTTCTTTCCAACAATTTTCTGATTTTTCAAATGAATCTACGGGAAGATTTGTGGAATTTTTGTGAAAACGGCATTAAATTTATAGTGGAATTTTGAGAATTGTGTGCTATAATAGTGGAGCATGGAATCATACCATGCTTTATAGCAAAGTATTCCGTAACGGAATAAATATTGATTAGGAGGAAATTCCCCATGGCTACACCTGTTGTTGTTGCATACGGCAGAACCCCTTGCTGCCGCGCTCGTAAGGGCGGTCTGGCCGACATGCATCCCATTGATTACGCTGCTCAGGCTCTGAAGGGCGTTATCGCAAAGGTTCCTTACATCCAGGAGCATCCCGAAGAGATCGGCGATGTCATCACTGGCTGCGCAATGGCTATCAACGAGCTGAACCTGAACGCTGGCCGTCTGATTGTCAACCGTGCTGAGCTGCCCGATGACGTTCCCGCTCAGACCATCAACCGTTTCTGCTCCTCCGGCCTGCAGGCCATCTCTACTGTTGCCAACGCTATCACCGCTGGCCAGTACAAGATCGGCATCGGCGGCGGCGTCGAGTGCATGACCAAGTGCTTTGGTCCCTTCGACTATGAGAAGTACGGCAACCCCTGGATTCTTGAGAACTATCCCGGCGGCTACATGACTATGGGTCAGACCGCTGAGAACGTTGCCAACGACTATAACATGACCCGTGAGGTCATGGACGAGATGGCTCTGACCTCCCACACCCGTGCCGCTAAGGCTCGGAAGGACGGCAAGCTGGCTCCCTCCATCATCCCCGTTGTGAAGGCTGACGGCACTGAGGTTACCTATGATGACGGCATTCTGGCTGACATGGACGGCAACCTGAAGACCTCCATGGAGAAGATGGCTTCCCTGAAGACCTGCTTCGTTCCCGAGGACAAGGGTGGCAAGGTTACCGCTGCTACCTCTTCCCAGACCACTGACGCTGCTGCATATGTCATCCTGATGGATGAGGTTTACGCTCGTGAGCTGGGCATTAAGCCTATCGCTCGTCTGATCGACTTCCAGGTTGCTGGCTGCGACGCTACCCGTATGGGCATGGGTCCTGTTTACGCAATCCCCAAGGCTCTGAAGCATGCCGGCTTCCACTCCATCAAGGAGATGGACGTTGTTGAGCTGAACGAGGCATTTGCTTCCCAGGCTCTGGCTTGCGTGAAGAACGTTGTGAACGATCCCTACCTCGATGGCTTCCAGGAGATGTGGGACGAGGCTAAGGTCAACCCCTACGGCGGTGCTATGGCTCTGGGTCATCCCATGGGCGCTACCGGCGCATTCCTGACCTGCAAGGTTCTCGATTACCTTCAGGATCCTGAGACCGCTGGCAAGTATGGCATGGTTACCATGTGCATCGGCGGCGGCATGGGCGCTTGCGGCATCTACGAGCTCTGCAAGTAATTTCCGCTTTTTCAAAATGGCGCTGCTTCGGCAGCGCCATTTTTCTATTCTGTCAGATTTGAGGTGCTTTCATGTTTCTATGGGAGGAACTCCACGCCCTTTCCCGCCCAATCCTGCTCTACGGCATGGGCAACGGTGCAGAGAAGGTACTGGAATTATGCCGCCGTTATGACGTTCCCATTGCCGGGATCTTTTCCAGCGACAGCCACGCCCGTGAGGGGATGTTTCAGGGCTATCCCGTGCTGCAGAGAACCCGTGCCCTCAGCGAATACCCTGACGCCGCCGTTGTTCTGGCCTTCGGCACGGAGCGTCCGGAGGAAATTGAGGACATTCTGGCGCTGTCCCGCCGACATCTTCTGCGGATCCCCGATGTGCCGCTGCTGGGCGGTCACAGCCTGACCCCAGAGGAGGTTGCGAACCGCCAAGAGGAAATACAGCAGTGCCGTGCGCTCCTTGGGGACGAGGCGTCCAAAACGCTGTTTGACGCGCTGCTTGACTATAAGCTGTCCGGCGATCCCGAAACGCTGATGCAGGGAACCGCAGACCGCAGCGTTCTGCTCTCTCGGCTCCGGCTCCACGATCACGAAGCCTTTCTGGATCTTGGCGCATATCGGGGGGATACCATCGAAGAATTTCTCTCACTAACCGGCGGACAGTACGCCGCCATTACGGCGCTGGAGCCGGATGCCCACAATTTTAAGAAGCTCCGGGAGGCATGGGGTGGTCGAGACTCCATTACACTGCTCCCCTACGCCAGCTGGAACCGAGCCGAAACCCTGACCTTTACGGGAAAGGGCGGGCGCAACTGCTCCATCATTCCGGAGTTACCCGGACAGTATCGCCACCTCCACTCTGTGAGAGCAATTCCCGTGGATACTCTCCATCTTGATGTAAGCTATGTAAAAATGGATGTGGAGGGTGCAGAACGGGAAACGCTTCTGGGCATGGCGGACACCATTCGGCGCTGCCGTCCCAAGCTGCTGATTTCCGCTTATCACAGGCCGGATGATTTCATCACTCTGCCCATGCTGCTTCAGGAGCTTTGCCCCGGCTATCGCATATCGCTCCACCGTACCCCTTGTATTCCTGCTTGGGAGATTCAAATTTCAGCAGATTATCCGGTTGTTTTGTAAATACTACAGAAATGCATATTGCCAATTCTTCATGATTATGTTATAGTAAATTCAGTATGGAATGCGAAGAAAATTAGATACGCAGAAAAGAGCAACTGGTTGAAAAAGGAGCTGATTTCCCTTGAAATGGCTGCGAGCACTTGTTATGATATTGTTATTACTAACGCTGTCTGCCGGATCGACGTTTGCATCAGATGCGGATGACGTTGAGGTTTATTCCTCCGCTTCGCTGGAAAGCACCCAGCTTGCCGCTGCACCGGGGATTACGCCCTATACGGCAGACTATGAGCTATCGGTGGTGCGGGGAGAAAACAGCAAATTCCGCGCCAATATTGTCGGCGGCGGAAATAACTTTGGCTGGATTAAGATCCGCAGCACCAAGCAGAATGATACCGCCACATATCCCAGTGTCAAAATAAACCTGAGCAAATATTCCTCCAGTAAGGTCACTACAGTCAACTGGTCTGCCGCAACCTCCAATTTGAAGCTTGGCACCTATGAGCTTCAATTCTACGTAGGAAACAGCAGCGGTACGCCGGTTTCCGGTGCTGCTGTTTATACAATCCCCTTCTCGGTGGTGTCTCAGCGGATTCCGCTGAATTCTCTCAGCTTCTATGCAGTTCCCGGCGGAAGCTATGACCAGAGCAAGGTTACCGCGGTTTCTTCGGCTGCCCTCTGCCCCGGCACCTCCGGGGATTATGGTGTACTGTTTCAGCCTCTGAATGTTTCGGGATACCGCTATGTGAGCTTTTCCAGCAGTGATTCCTCCGTGGCGTCCGTCTCGGACGGCGGCGGCGTGGCACATGTTTCCGCGCTCAAGGACGGTACGGCGGTCATTACGGTCACCGCAGTGCGAAAGTCCGTCAGCGGCGCGGATGCCGATACCGTCACCGCTTCTCTTACCGTTACGGTGGGACACAGCTATGTTTCAAAGAACGAGGTCAAGGCCACCTGCGTTTCCACCGGTTCCGGCGACTACACCTGTACCCGATGCGGAAAGACTTATCATGCGGATTATCCCATCGACCCTAACGCCCATAATTTTGGCAGCAATCAGGCAACGGTGGTAGCAGCACCGACCGCGACCCAACCGGGCAAATCGACCAATCACTGCACCCTCTGCAATCAGGATATCACCTATGATACTGCCCCGATTTTTGAGGACTGCCCCCAGCAGTATTATCGGGATGCCATTGACTACTTCTACGCAAAGCAGTATGTCAACGGCATGAACAGCACCCACTTCTCCCCCGCCACGCCCCTGACCCGCGGTATGGTGGTCACCATTCTCTATCGAATGGAGGGCAGCCCCAGTGTTCAGTCGCAGTCTCCCTTTACTGACGTTCCTTCCGGGAAGTACTACAGTGACGCAGTGTTCTGGGCCTATCAGAACGGTATTGTTCTCGGTACCGGCAAGAATACCTTCCTGCCCAACAATCCCATTCTACGGCAGGATCTCGCCGTGATCCTCCTGCGCTACGCGAAGTATCAGGGCATTACTCCGGATTTGTCCGGCGACCTCAGTAAATTTGCCGATGCCGATCAGGTGCGTCTCTATGCAAAAGATGCGATTAGCTTCTGTACCAAGGAGGAAATCATTCGCGGCGTCCAGTCCGGTGACATGCTGTACATCCAGCCTCTCAACAGCACCCGGCGCGGCGAGGCGGTCACCATGCTCTATCGGTATATTCAATCGTTTTCCGGAAAGGAAACTCAGCAACCAGCGGAGGCACTCGAGGTCAGCTCTGCTACACTTTACATGCCGCAGAGTGGTGTTGCGCTATGCGCTGCGCCCAAAGTGACGCTTCCCTATGGAAGGGATGGACAGTTCGGCATGAGTCGAAACGCCTTCATGAGTTGGCTGGCTGAGCTTTATCGGTGGTTTACAGGCACGGATTTCAGCTATGCCGCGCCCAAGGTAACCTCCTTTCCTGAGGCAGAATCCCGCAGCCATTTCGTATAATGTGAATAATGTCGCCGTAGTCATTCCAGATTGCGGCGACATTATTCTATTCCGGAATCAATTCTTTGGTAATACGAATTGAAAGCGTTTTTACGATGCAGTATAATAAACAAAAACCGATAAGGATGGTGAATCAGCCATGAATGATGCACTTCGTTTTCCCGCAGATCGCTACACCACTGACCATCAGGGCGTAGACACCCGCAAGGGCAAGGTTTCGGTGGCGTATCGCAAGTATGAGCATCTTCTCTATGTAGAAAAGCCCGTGGATCCGGAATATCAGTCTCTGGACATCTGGGTTCCCACGGAGATTGGCGGCGTGGCCTATGACGCATCTCAGGCACCGATCTTTTTTGCCATTGACGTGGGCGGCTATATGTCCTCCTCCAATTTGCGGGGTTTTGGCCCTCCCGGCGGCCCTGGTGGTCCGGGTGGACCCGGTGGTCCCGGCGGTCCTCCCCCGGCTGCGCCCAACGGCGGTTATCTGGGCCTTGGCGGTGAGGAAGGCTCCGGCAATACCAAGGCGCTGGCACTGGCCTATGGCTTCGTAGTAGTCTGCCCCGGATGCCGCGGTAGAGACAACCAGTCCCCCGACGGCACCTATTACGGCAAGGCTCCCGCCGCAATTGTGGACTTGAAGGCGGCGGTGCGTTATCTCCGTCACAACAAGGGCATTATGCCCGGCGACCCGGAGAAGATCTTCTCCTCCGGCGGCAGCGCGGGCGGTGCGCTCTCCTGCTTGTTGGCAGCCTCCGGCAACAGCCCTCTGTACGATCCCTATCTCAAGGAGATTGGCGCAGCGGATGAGCGGGATGACATTATGGGCTCTGCCTCCTACAGCCCCATCACCAATCTGGAGCACGCCGACAGCGCCTATGAATGGCAGTACGGTGCTATCCCATGCGTTGGAAGCTCCGGCGGCCCCATGGGCTTTATCCCCGCGGGCATGGTAGATCAGGCACTGTCCAAGGCGCTGGCAGCGGAGTTCCCGCGCTATCAGGATAGCCTGCAACTCACCGGCATGAACGGCTACGGTGCGGTCACCTCAGAGAACCTCAAGGATTATATTCTCAAGGTTTTCCTGATCCCCGCCGCCAATAAGGCGTGGGCAGAATCTACCCCAGAGCAGCAGGAACGCTATTTGAAGGAGAACCCATGGTTCACCTTTGACGGGGAGAGCGCGGCCTTCACCTTTGAGGATTATCTCACCCACTGCGGACGTATGAAGGGTCTCCCCGCCTTTGATGACTTCCATAAGGCCATGGCTGAACCGATTCTGTTCGGCACCGCTGCCCAGAATTCCCGCCATTTCACCACCTTTAGCCTCCGCCATGACCCTGACGAAACCGCCACTGAGCTGAGCGAGGATCTAAAGCACGTGATCCATCTCATGAACCCCATGGACTTCATTGCGGAGAAGAACCCCGGCTGCGCCCCTCACTGGTGGATCCGCCACGGCGCCTGCGACAAGGATACTTCCCTGCCCATCGTCACCAACCTTGCCACCGCCCTTTACGATCTCGGAAAGGACGTCTCCGCTCGGCTGATTTGGGACGGCGGACACTGCGCCGATGACGATACCGAGGGCTTCATGCTCTGGATGAAGCAGCTCTGCGAGTAAAGAATAAAACATGAAATGGTCTGCTGCACTTGCGTTTGCATAGTGCGGCAGACTTTTTTCGTCATTCCCGCCCCTCATTTTGCATGCTCCGGGAATTCTGCGTTTCCTTGCATCCTTTTCAGCGTTCCGGGGAAAGCCCGCCCTTTTCCCGGTGTTTTTTTGTGGAAATCAGCCATTTATATTTCGTATCCAATTTGCTATACTAGTGTAAGAAAATAATTGATAAAGGAAACTGATGTTCGATAGTTTCTTAGAAAGTGACGGTTTTATATTATGGATAAATGGCATTACAGCCTTGACTATTTGGTATCCTCCACGGATACGGATGCGGCCTATGAATATCGCCCCTCCTCTCTGTTTGTTCTGCTTCAAAAGGCCATCACTTCCCACGCCAAATCCCTTGGGGCGGATCGTGATGATGTGCTTGCAAAATATAACTGTTACTGGATGGTTCTGCGGATTTATGTGCATTTGAACCGGCCGATCATCTGGGGGGAAACCGTCCACTGTGTTGCAACAGTTCGCCGTCCGGTTGGAACTAGAGTGTATTGGGACTGCGACTTCTATGTGGGTGACCAGCATGTAGGCGAGGCCTCTACCATTTGGGTGCTGGCAAACCGCAAAACCAAGCGTCCATATCTGCTGGAAAGTGTCTCGGAGCTTCCTGTGGAGGAGCCGGAGGGAGCAAAATCCATCAGACTGTCACGAATCGCTTTCCCTGACAATATGGAGCTCCACGACCAACGGAAGCTCTATTATTCCGACACGGACATCAACGGGCATATCAGCAATATCCGATATGTAGATCTTGCATGCGACGCTGCCCAACTGGATCAGCGTCCCTATGGCGTATTTCTTCAGGAAATCACCATGAGCTATGTAGGAGAATGCTATGCCGGAGAGCAGTTGAATATCCTTCGCGGCAAGGAGGACGGCGCGATCTACATTCACGGCGTCGGCCCTGATCAGACTGACCGCTTTGACTGCAAGATCCGCATGAGCTCCACCGAAGGACTGTAAGCTTCATCCGCTATGATTCTTATATATCATAGCGGATGAATTTTTGCATTGCTTATCTGAAAGATATTCATTTTTCGTCCAAATTCCATTGGAATTTGGACGTTTTCATGTTATAATTGAATCAATACGTTTTCTAATTTCCCGCATGAAAGGAGTTTCTCTTGCAGCATAATGAACAGCTACTGGAAAAAATCAAAGAATCTCTGCATTCCACGCTGCCCATTACCGCAATCGTGCTTGCCCTTTCCATAACCATAGCGCCTCTGACCCCTGGAACGCTGGTTCTGTTTCTTTTCGGCGCATTGCTTCTGGTGCTTGGCATGGGGCTGTTTACTTTGGGCGTGGACATGTCCATGATTCCAATGGGTGACGGCATCGGTGTAGAAATCAGCCGTGCCAGAAAAATATGGCTGCCACTGATGGTCTGCTTTATTCTCGGCATCGTTGTCACCGTGGCGGAGCCTGATCTACAAGTGCTGGCAGAGCAACTGCCTAATGTGCCAAACCTGCTGCTGATTCTGTCTGTAGCCTTGGGCGTTGGCCTGTTTCTGGTGCTCAGTCAGGTAAGAATCTTATGCAAAATTCCCCTGTCCTATACGATGGTTTTCTTTTATATCGTTATTTTTGCTCTGGCATGGTTCGCACCTGACTATTTCATCCCAGCGGCTTTTGATTCCGGCGGCGTCACCACCGGGCCAATCACCGTACCGTTTATCATGGCGCTGGGCATCGGCATGGCTGCCATCCGAAGTGACCGAGATTCCAGCAGCGATTCCTTTGGTCTGGTGGCCATGTGCTCCATCGGGCCGATCCTCTCCGTGCTGGTGCTGGGTATCGTCATGCCGGAGTTGGGTGCATCCTATACTCCGGTTACTATTCCGGCGCTGGAGACCACCAAAGATGCAGCACTGATCTTCACAGCGGAGCTGCCGGACTATATTCTGGAGGTGGCGCTGGCAATATTCCCTATCATTGTGATTTTTGCGCTGTTCCAGCTTCTGTTCCGGCGGTTTCATCGGCATCAGCTGGGGAAAATTCTCATTGGACTGTTCTACACCTATGTGGGGCTGGTACTGTTCCTTGTGGGGGTAAACGTGGGCTTTATGCCCGCAGGCGCAACCATCGGCGCAGCGCTGGCCTCCAGCGGGATGAAGTGGATGCTGATCCCCATTGGTGCTCTGGTGGGCTATTTTATCGTCCGGGCGGAGCCGGCGGTTGGTGTGTTGGCACGGCAGGTTGAGGAAATTACCTCCGGCTCTATCACACAGAAATCCCTCTATCACGCCCTGTCTATCGGCATTGCGCTCTCTGTAGGGCTGTCCATGCTGCGGATTCTGATAGGAATCCCTCTGCTATGGTTTTTGCTTCCGGGCTATGCCATTTCTCTGGGGCTGACATTTTTCGTCCCTCAGCTGTTTACCGGCGTGGCCTTTGACTCCGGCGGCGTGGCCTCCGGCCCCATGACCACCACATTTCTTCTGCCCCTTGCCATGGGCGCCTGTGAAGCGCTGAACGGCGACGTACTGACCGATGCCTTCGGCATTGTGGCGATGGTGGCAATGACGCCCCTCTGCACCATCCAGCTGCTGGGGCTGGCTGGGCGGATTCGTGAGAAAAAAAGCGCATTGGCCATGGAGCATTCCCTGCGGGAAGCGCTGCAGGAACTGGAGAACGGCGTAGTTTACTGGGAGGTGTCTGAATGAGTACAGTAATTTCCCCCATGCAGCTGATGCTGTCCGTTGTAGAGCGCGGAACCGGACGGCGCCTGATGCGGGAATATGAAGCCTATCATATCAGCCAGCACATCCAGTGCTATGGCCACGGTACCGCCGCTTCTCACCTGCTGGATACTCTGGGCTTCGGCACCAGTGAGCGGGATATCATTATCAGCGTTGCCCCCAGAGATACGGTGCGCCAACTGATGGGATACCTCAGAAGCACTGACCGTCCCAGTCTCAACATCAAAGGCATCGCCTGCAGCGTCAATCTATCCGGTCTTGGCGCCCTATATGCGGCCTGTATCAGTCAATTGGAAGCCCCGGATTCCGAGAAAGGAGATTATCATATGGAGCATGAGGCACGGCACGGACTGATTTTAGTAGCAGTCAATCAGGGCTACACTGATGCGGTCATGGATACAGCGCGGGAATGCGGCGCACGGGGCGGCACGGTAATTCGTGGACGCTGGGTTGGCAGCCGTACCATAGAAAAGGTGTCCGGAATCATGCTTCAGGAGGAAAAGGAGATCCTTGCTATTGTTGCATCAGAGCAGCACCGGAAGAATATTATGGAGGAGATCAATCGTCTCCACGGCCTGCGCTCCTCCCCTCAGGCCATTGTCATCGGTCTTCCGGTGGATTATACGGCAAAACTGGACTGATTTTTGCGAAAGCCAAATCCATAACGTTTCTCTACACCCCAAAACACGGTATGCATTATGCACGCCGTGTTTTCTTGTTGACATTCGCATTTAGTTGTACTATCATCTATCCAGAGAATTGTTGAGGAGATGAGAACATGCAAGCAAATCATCTGTGGTGTCTGAGGAACAGTGAATGTTCATGAAGCAGAAACCTATCTTTCAATCGGATCGAATCACCGCCTATTTCCGCGCAGAATGGCAAGTCCTGCTGCTGATTACGATATCCGGCCTGATTTATAATCTGGGGCTGCTGCTGGGGCCGTGGTTCGAAGGAAAAATAACAGGCTGCCTGATCGATATTCTACAGGGCCGAAGCACGTTTCAGCGCATGCTGGTTCTGGTCTGCTGCTATGTGGCGGCAGTATCCATGGTGCAAGGCGCACGGTATATCAAGCGTTTTTATGTCCGCCGCTTTGCTAACAACGTAAGTTGTCGGATGAAGGGCATCCTCTATCGAAGTCTTGTACATAAAAGCAGGCCTGAACTACAGGAAACCGGTGCAGGTGACTTGATTACCAAGGCTATAAGTGATGTTGATGACTGCGCAGAAGGTATGCGTAAGTTCACCACAGAAATTTTTGATACTGGGGTAGCACTGGCAGCGTATGCTGTGATGCTGCTGGTATATGATTGGCGGCTGTGCTTGCTCTGCATGCTCTTTCCACCCCTCTCCTATGTGATTGCAGAAAAAATGAAGTCGATCATTCAGAAAACCAGCGCTGCGTATAAGCGCCAGACCGGACTGCTCAGTGCTGCTACGCTGGATCGAGCATCCAACGCCATTCCCTACCGAGTGTTCGGCTGTGAACAGGTGCGGAAGGAGAGCTTTGAGCAGAATCTTAAAGAGTATGAGATGGCCGCCATCCGCAGCGGTATATGGAATTCCGCCATGTCGCCCCTTTATAAGGTCATTTCCATGGCCGGCGTGCTTTTCATCCTATGGTTTGGCACAAAAAATGTGTTGGGAATTGGATGGAAAGAGTGGGATGTTGCTGCATTTACAACGTTTCTTGCCTGCTTTACCAAGCTCGCTACCAAGTCCTCCAGCGCCGCCAAGCTGTTTAATGCCGTCCATAAGGCCGGGGTGTCCTGGCAGCGGATCCAGCCGCTGATGGCGCAGCAGGAGTATGAGACACCCGCCGCCCCGCAGAAATCGGAGCCGCTGTCCGTTCAGAACCTGAAATTTTCCTATCCCGGCGCTGATGAAACCATTCATGATCTCAGCTTTTCCGCACAGCCCGGACAGATCATCGGCGTCACCGGCCCAGTGGCCTGCGGCAAATCCACATTGGGCAAGGCCTTCCTTTGCGAATACGCCTATACGGGCAGCATTCGCTTTGGTGGTTTGGAGCTGAAGAAAATAGATGCCGCACAACGAACCGCTATTGTGGGCTATCTGGGACATGATCCAGAGCTGTTTCAGGATACCATAGAGAACAATCTTCTTATGGGCGATACGGATGCGGATATCATGACTTATCTGAAAGCAGTTTGTCTGGATCGTGAGGTAGAAGAAATGGCGGAAGGCGTGCAAACGATGGTAGGTACCGGCGGTCTGCGGCTCTCCGGCGGTCAGCAGCAGCGTCTTGCGCTGGCGCGCACCCTTGTCCACCGCCGCCCCATTCTGATTCTGGACGACCCGTTTTCTGCGTTGGATCGCACTACGGAGGAACAGGTGTTTACGAATCTTAAAACTATGACGCAGGACAGTATTGTGTTGCTGATTTCCCATAGGCTTTATCTGTTTTCCCAGTTGGATCAGGTAATCTGGATGGATGGTCAGCAGGAAATCGTGGGCAGTCATGAAACTCTGATGCAGTCCGTCCCGGAATATGCCAAGCTCTATCACACGCAGGAAGGAGTTCAGGGCCATGAAAGCTAAATTCCATGTTCGAAGCGTCGTTTTTATGACCATGCGGCGGCACGCTCTTTTGACCATGGGCATTCTGACCACAGTGGTGGGCGCGGTAGTAACCTCTCTGTTCCCGCCGCTGGTGCTGGGTAAGATCGTGGATACCATCACTGCCGGAAATTCCATTGTATGGACTACGGTACTATTGTATTTCACTCTGCTGGCGCTTACCGGCGTGCTGGAATCCTCCCGAGAAGCCCTGCTCACCGTATTCGGTCAGAAAATTACGCACGCCCTCCGAAGCCGGATGATGGACAAATTCACCGTTCTTACCACCGAAGCCTTGAACCGTCAGGAACCTGGCGCCATGGCATCCCGATTTGTGGGCGATGTAGACACGGTGGAAAACCTCTTTACCTCCGGAATTATCAGTATGGTTGCTGATGCCTGTCGGATCCTCAGCATTTTGGCGGTAATCTGGTTCCGAAACCGGGGTCTTACCGTCGTACTGCTGGTGCTGCTGCCGTTTCTGTTCTGGTTCACTCGACATGTCCAGAAAAACATGCTCGCTGCCCAACTGGAAAACCGGCGAGCTCTAGGCCGTGCCTCCAGTTTTGTCCCGGAGACCCTCCATAACATCCGCACCATCCACTGTCTGGCCAAAGAGGATTATGTGCAGGAGCGCTATGAGCGCTATATCAGCGAGAGCTATCAGGCCGTAGAAAAGACAAACTTCTATGACGCTGTCTACTCTCCGGTAATCCTGATTCTCAACGCCGTTGTGGTTGCGGTGGTAATGGTGCTCTCCGCCTCCGGAAACGCTCAGGTACTGACACTCTTTGGCATGTCCGCCGGTACTGCCGTAGCAGTGATGAACTACATCTCTCAGATATTTACCCCGGTGGAAAGTCTTGGAATAGAGATCCAAACGATCCAGTCCGCCATTGCGGGCGTCAGGCGCATCAATGAATTTCTCGCTCAACCGGAGCTTCCGCCCAAGAAGCCCGTCTCCCCTGCCCCTCAGACAGCGGAGAAGCCCTTTGTCACGCTGGATGACGTTACCTTCGGTTATGACGGACATAACGTGCTGGATCATCTGAGCTTTCAGGTGATGCCCGACGAGCAGGTGACACTTTCCGGGCGCACTGGCGCGGGCAAAAGCACCATATTCAAACTGCTGCTGGGTCTGTATGCGCCGGACAGCGGTCATGTGACCATTGACGGCATGAATGCAACGGATATTCCCGATGACCAGCGCCGGAAGCTTTTTGGCTATGCGGAGCAGTCCTTCCATATGGTTCCTGGCACGATATTGGATCAGATCACCCTCTTTGACCCGAATATTTCTCGCCAGCAGGCAGAGACTGCTGCACAGCTCACCGGGCTGGATGAAAGCATCCGCGCACTCCCTCAAGGCTACGACACCCCCTGCACTCAAGAACTTTTTTCTCAGGGCCAGTGGCAGCTTCTATCCATTGCCCGTGCAGCAGCTGCCCAGCCCAAGCTGCTGCTGCTTGACGAAATTACGGCAAATCTGGATGCCCAGACGGAACAGGCGGTGCTTACCGCCCTGCGGCGTGTTTCCGAACACCGTACTGTAATCTCTATCTCTCACCGAGTCACTGCGAAGACAGGCAGGATCATCCCCATCGGCTCCGCCGCCGTCCCCACCTGATCTATAAAACGCAAAGAAATGCCGCGCTGTATCCATTCGATACGGCGCGGCACTTTTCGATTTCATTAGTCCATTGCGGTGAGAATTCGATCGTTGTCAAGCGTTTTCCCGGCGCTGACAGAAAACTTCTCCAGCAGATCCTCCACGGTCATATGCGCCCGTTCTTCTCCGGATACATCCAGCACAATATGTCCGGAATCCATCATCAGCGTGCGATTGCCGAGACTCAGCGCCTGAGACATATTGTGGGTGACCATCAGGCAGGTAATTTTCCGCTCTGCCACCACGTTCTTGGTAATCTCCAGCACCTTTTCCGCAGTTCCGGGATCCAGTGCAGCGGTATGCTCGTCCAAAAGCAGGAGCTTGGGCGTCACCATGGTCGCCATCAAAAGGGTCAGCGCCTGCCGCTGACCGCCGGAAAGCAGTCCAACGGGGTTCTTCATGCGATCCTCCAGCCCCATCCCCAGCAGGGACAGCTGCTCCCGGAACATCTCCCGTTCCTTCTTGGAAACTCGGCTGAAAAACGCAAGCCGATGGCGGGACTGCCGGAGATAAGCAATGGCAAGATTTTCTTCAATGGTCATGTGGGGTGCGGTTCCCTTCAGGGGATCCTGAAACAGGTGACCGATCATTTCACTGCGGCGGTATTCCCGCAGGAACGTAATGTCCTCGCCGTCCAGCTCGATACTGCCCTGATCCACGTAGAAATTACCGGCGATGGCGCCGAACATGGTGGATTTGCCCGCACCGTTGGAGCCGACGATGGTGGCAAACTCCCCTGCCTCCAGATGGAGGCTCAGATTGTCCAGCGCGGTTTTCTCATTGACGGTACCGGCGTTAAAGGTCTTGGTTACATTGGTCAGTGTCAGCATTTTGCACCTCCACGGCGGGTGGCTTTCTGCTTCTGGAATGCGGCATAGCGCTTGAGCGCAGGAGACGCAATGGCAACGGCAACGATCAGAGCGGATACCAGCTTCATGCACTCGGCGGGCACATTGAGCCGTAGTGCCACCGCCACAAACAGCCGATACAGGCAGGAGCCGATGATCGCTCCCAGCGCCCGGCGGAACATGCCGCCCTTGCCGATGAGGGTTTCACCAACGATTAGGGATGCCAGCGCAATGGTCACCATGCCAGTGCCAAGGTTGATATCACAGCTCTTCTGATACTGGGCCAGCACTGCGCCGGAGAGCGCGGTCAGACTGCCGGAAATGCAGAGACCCACGGTAATGGTAAACGCAGGATTCACGGAGGAAGCCTTGATCATGTCCGGGCTGTCGCCGGTGGCACGAATGGAAAGCCCCAACCGGGTTTTCAGGAACAGCGCCAGCAGACCAGCCGCTGCCAGCACGATCACCAGCGCCACCACCAGTTTATACCAGCCGCCCAGTACGCCGCTCAACGCCTCCTTCGCCATGGAGAAAACATTGTCACATTTAAAAATGCTCAAAGTAGACGAGAAGCCCATAACTGCAAGGTTCACGGTATATAGGCCTGTGTTTACGATGATACCGGCGAGAATGCTCTCTACGCCCAGTCGGGTTTGCAAAAAAGCGGTGATATACCCGGACAGAACCCCAGATAGCATGGCGGCAAACAGCGCCAGAATTGGATGCCCCAGCAGCGTTACCTGACAGCATACTGCACAGCCAAGCGTAAAGCAGCTGTCAGTACTCAGATCGGCAATGTTCAGAATCGAATAGCTGAGAAACAGCGCCAGCGCCACCAGCGCATAGATGCAGCCCAGCTCCATGGCAGTCTGCGCCGTGCTCAGGGTAAAGATCGAAGCAATAGACATGAATGGTATCTCCCTCTCAAAAGAGGGCGGGTTGTAGCACCCGCCCTGCTTGATTGTTGTATTCGAATTAGTCGAAGCTCTCCTGCGTAACGGTTTCCTTTACCTCCTCGCAGAGATCAGTGAAAGAGGAATAGTCCAGACCGATGGCTTCGGCAGTTTCGGTGTTGACCATTGCGATACCGCTGGACATGATCTGTACCGGCATAGCAGCGGGATCCGCACCGTTTACGAGAACATCCACCACCATGTCTGCGGTAGAGGTACCCAGCGTCACATAGTTGACACCGTAGCCGCAGAACGCACCGTTCAGAGCGAAGGAGTCGGCGCCTGCATAGTGGGGAATCTTTGCATCCACGAACTTCTCATAGATGGCAAGCTCGGCGGTCATAACGGTGTTGTCAGTGGGAGTGAACACAGCGTCAACATCAGCAGCAATCAGAGCGTCAGCAGCCAATGCAATCTCATCATTGGTGGTGCCGGTCTTTTCTACCGTCTCAATGCCCTTTTCCTTGCAGTAGGCCTCTGCGGAGGCAATGGCGTTCTTGGAGGAATCCTGACCCTGATCGTACAGCAGACCAAGCTTCTTCATATCGGGGTTGGCAGCGAGCATCAGGTCAATGACCGCCTCAACATTCAGCGCATCGGAGGTACCGGTGACATTGGAGCCGGGCGCGTCCAGACTCTCTACCAGACCGGCACTGACAGGATCGGATACTGCGGAGAATACCACGGGGATCTGATTCTCTTCGGTGGCAGTCTGCATGATCAGTGCTGCGGGGGTTGCAATGGGGATAATCACATCTACATCATCGGCAATCAGGTCGGAAGCGATCTGATTGAGAGTGGTGGAATCAGCCTGGCCATTCTTGGTGTAATCGGCATAATCAAAGGTCACGCCCAGCTCCTGACCCTTTGCGTCCAGTTCGGCCTGAATGGCGGCCTCGATCTGATCCAGAGATGCATCGTCTACATACTTGACGATGCCGACCTTATAAACGGTACCCTCAGCGGTGGTAGTTTCACCGGCAGCGGAGTCCACAGCGGCGGGCACAGCAGCGGGAGCCACGGTTTCAGCAGGTGCGGCGGAACCGGCAGAAGCGGCAGCGGATGCGGCAGAAGAATTGGAAGCAGCGCCGGAACCGCAGGCGGCAAGGCTGAGACTCATGGCAGCGGCCAGAACCATGGCAAGTGCCTTCTTAGCAAATTTCACGTTTTTCATTGGGATAGTCCTCCTAAAAAATAGATTCGACTGAAAACGCGGATTTTGATGCCGGGGAAGGTATAAAAAACGCCCTTATCCCCACATAAGGGACAAGAGCTAACTCCTGCGGTACCACCCTAATTGATGCAATGCATCCGCTCTGCGCACAGTCATGCGCTCCGCTGCTGTAACGGGTCGGAACCCCCGTTGCCATCTACTGGGACAAGTCCGTTCAAGGCACCCTCACAGGTCCATTCACCTTCGACTCCCCTACTGTGATTCCACCATCCACAGCTCTCTTTGAGGTTCTGCCTGAGCTACTCTTCCTGCTCATCAGTTTTGATATGCTCCGATTATACCCCCGGACCTTCATTTTGTCAACAGGTTTTTCAAAAAAACTTTATTTCGGTAAATCATCACAGTTTTATGAAACGAATCCGCCGCTCCTTCTGTTCAAAATGTCGCACAAAAAGTACAAAAACACACCATCTTAACCGGTTGCACACAATTTCTTCATATGTTATACTAATATACGAGCAAAAGGATGAAAAAACGAAAAGAGGAACTCATATGAATCAGGAAGCGCCCCGGTCCGCCCCGGTCTGGTGCAAGGCCGTTATCATATTGCTGCTGGCACTGTGCGCAGTGCTGCTCTGCCAGAGCTACCGTGCCACCGCCACCGCCAATGAATTGGAGGATTCCGTATCCAGCATCTGTTCCGCTTCCATGCAGGACATCGAACTGGAGCTGAGGAGCAATGACCCGAATCTTGGGAAGAATCTCTATCAGTTCTATACCATTACACGGGTCTACCCCACCACCTCCTATGCCACGCTGGCGGAGAAACTTCTGATTCTCGAGGATTCAGAGAAGCTGGCGGTGCTTTCCATGGACGACCGCATCTACATTGCCGACGGGCTGCGGGCGTTTTTACAGCCGGAACAGGCGGCACTTCGGGAGGACTACCTCAACGGAATCAACAATATTGCCTTGTCGCTCAAACATCCCGCCTAGGTTAAATCCATATAAGCCGGACACAGTGCCTCTTGAAGTGCGCAGTGTCCGGCTTTTTTATTGTTTTTACGCCCGTTCCATCGGAACATCCCCAAGATTGACATCTTTTTCTGTGGACAGTCCACGAAAATGCAGGGGCTGGAAGCCCTTGGCAGTGATGGTTAGTTCATACGTCCCCACCTTAAGATTTTTGAACCAGAAATCTCCGTAACTGTCGGTTTTCTGCTGCCACGTATGCGTTCCATCCGTAAGGGTACACTGTCCGCCGATGATGACCTCCTTTTCTACGGGATCATAGACCGTGGCGGCGATGAATTTTCCGGGGATGTTTTTGTAATACACCCGTGCGCCGACCCCTTCGATCAGGGGCTTTGCGTCTCCTACCTCCGATTCGTCCACCCACTGCATGGCATCGGTGGGACATGCGTCCACGCACCGGGGCATTTTGTCTCCGTGATCCAGCAGATGGGCGCAGCCGGTGCACTTCTGAGCAATGCCGGACTGTTTATTGAAGTAGATCACATCGTCATAATAGCAGGCGTCCTTACACTTCCCGCAGCCGGAGCATTTGTCCGGATCAATGAGCACCAGACCGTCCGGGCGGCGGTAAATGGCCTGCTCCGGACATACCTCCATGCAGGGGGCCTTTTCGCAGTGGTTGCACAGCCCGGCGATGTAGTGGATCTTCACCTTAGGAATGGTGCCGCAGACATGCTCATGCACCTTGCACCAGAACTGCCCGGTCATGTCCTGCGGAGCAGCATAGGGACGCCAGTCGTTGCCGCAGTTTTCGTCCTTGCAGGCAAGCTGACAGTTAAAGCAGCCGGAACACCGGGCCACATCGATCAAAAATACCTTTCCCATTACTCTGCCTCCTTTTCATCCACCAGCCAGCCCGCCAGGCAGACGCCTGCGTCCGGGTCGATCTTCCGGGCAAATGCCTCCGGATAGTCCCGCTTCCACTGCTCCATTTCCTCGTCTGTGACCTTCTCCACCTGGGCCAAAAAACCGGAAACTGCCATGCCCGTGGCATTTTTCGAGGTGGTAGAGGTGGGCGTAATGGTGTTGATCGCGCCTCCACGGTCAAGATAGCCCGGAATGATGGGATCCAGCCGGGAACCATGATCCACGTAGCATACACTTGGCATCACGCGCTCCGTTACATAAGCACCGCAGAGCACCACGCCCCGCTCGTTAAACACCTTGACGATGTCGCCATGCTTGATGCCGCGCTTTTCCGCTTCGCTGGTATGGAGCCAGCAGGGCTCATACTGATAGCCGTCCTTGCCCCGGATCTTCATGGTTTCCACTTCCCGGTTCCAGATGATATCGTCGCACTGGGCATGCATTCTCCATCTTCCGTGGTTGGACATACAGAGCAGCGGGTACTTTTCGGCACGGGTGCTGGACAGCCGCTCATCGTGACATTCACTCTTTTCCACCCAATGGGGCACCGGCATACGCTCCGGATCGTCTGGAGTGAATTTGGCAATTTCAGTGGAATAATATTCCAGCTTTCCGGTGGGCGTGGACAGCGGGTTGTTCTCCGGATCCTTGTAAAAATTATAGAGCCCTGCCGGAATCTGATTCAGCTCCTCCTGCTCCTTACAGGGTACCACAAAAATCTTCCGCTTCTGAAAATCCTCCCAAGTCATATAGTCTTCACAGCCGGTGGCTTTGTAAAAGAAGCGAACACGCTCCTCCTCGCTCATGTGGTCGGTGTAGGCATCATAATATTCCGGTCCCAGCTTCTCCGCCACCTTGGCGCAGACATCGAAGTCGGAAAGGCTCTCCCCAACCGGCGGGCAGCAGGGATGCTCCAGATAAATGGACGTAAATGCACCGGAGGACATATCGTTGCCCAGATCGTTCATTTCGTGCTTGGTGACCACCGGGAAAATAATATCTGCAAAATAACAGTCATTCTCCAGCCATGGATGCTGTGCCACAATGCACTCAATGGAGGGATCCTGATAGGCACGCATGGTAAGGTTGCCGTCATTCCAGCAGGTTACCTGACAGGGAGCGTCCGTCCAGATCATGTGTACCCGGCTCATACCGTCACGGGGATATTTCATCTGCTCAAACTGATACTGCTGAGTGGGCTTTCGATAGTTATTGGCATCCGGCTGTTGAGACGATGAGAAGCATTGCAGCCCCCGCCATTCCGCATGCCCTTCGATGATGGCCTTATGGATGCAGCAGCGGGGGATAAACTGCTTGGGTGCGGGCAGCTGGGTAAAGAGCTTAATCAGCTCCGGCGCACGCTGCTTCTGCGCATCGGTGAGGACGTAGCGTCCCATATTGATACTGGGATCAACATCCCCGTCCACGGGTCGCAAAGGGTCGCCGATGACCGTGATCTTCGGCACGAATTTTCCCTGAAACGGCACAGGATAATCCCGGTTCCAGAGACTCCATTCGATCATCTTCGCCTGATGCACACCGGGTTTGCCGACCCCCCGCATGCCCAGCAGCATGACCTCCAGCCGGGCAGGCTCAGAGGAATAGGGGCCACGAATATAACAGCCACCGTTGCCGTGGATGATGGACGCAGTTTTCTTCGCCCAGTCCCGTGCGAGTGCCTTAATGGTCCATTCCTTTACACCGCACTTTTCACTGGCCCATGCGGGAGTTTTGGGAACGCCGTCCTCTCGCCCCAGCACATAGTCCTCGAACTTATCAAAGCCATAGGCGTGCTTGTCGATATAGTCCTTGTCGTAGGTGCCTTCGGTGATCCAGATATAAGCGATGGCAAGCTGCAGGGCTGCGTCGGTATTGGGCAGGATCGGAATCCATTTATCCGCATGCACCGCTGCACCATAGTTGAGGTCAGGGCAGACATAGACACTTTTCAGCCCGATTTCCGAAAGCCAGTAGCAGAGCCGTGAGGGCATATGGCTGACTACGCCAAGGGGCGTTGTCTCCGGATCACAGCCCCAGAACAGCAACAGATCCGCATGTTTGGCAATATCGGGATAAAGATTGGACTGCGGAGCCATTTCTCCCACCGGCTCACAGCCCCAGACATATTTTGCGCCCCAGAACCAGCCCTCCCAAGAATCCATATTTCTCATCTGGAGAGTATAGCCGCCCATCAAGCTCAAGAGCCGGTTCGGGCAGCCGTGGCTTGGAGCAACATTTTTTCCTTCGCCATGCATGTCCGCCTGACACAGGACGGCCTCCGGACCGTATGTTTCCTTTTGACGCTTTAATTCCTTTGCAACAATCTCTGCGGCCTCATCCCATGAAATCCGGACATATTTGCTTTTTCCGCGGGTTTCCGGGTGACGTTCACCGTCAGGATCCCAGTCCACCCGTTTCAGGGGGTATCTGACCCGGTTGGGCGAATAGACCCGTGCCTTATAGCCCAATCCAAATGGCGTAATTGTGACACGATCCGGAGCGGAAAACGTACTGCCGCGAGCCTCAATTTTCCAAGGGTTGCAATACTGATCGGTATATTCCTTATCATAGTGGTAGGGGCGAATTCGGGTGATTTTTCCATCATTGGAGTCCACCAAGCAGGGGCCGCCGCTTTCCGGCCCCATCAGACTAAAGCTAATGATATTCTGGTCATCCGGCGTAAACTTATTCTTCATAGCTGGAAGTGCTCCTTCCTGAAATTTCGTTCATATTATCCAAAATTCCATAATTCTATGAGTCCATTATATACAATCTGTGTCACAATATCAAACACAGAAAAAGAGGAATGGTTACACCGTTTTAGTGTAACCATTCCTTAGTGAACAACGATTTAGAATAATAACTCAGCTTCCGATATTCACGCGGACAATGCACTCAAAGTCATCGCCGCCAATGGAGGTGGTGATTTTACAGGTTCCGTTGGCAACTGCCGTTACCACACCCTTACTGTCCACAGTAGCCACCTTGGTATCGCTGGAGACCCAAGTAAAGTCCGGAACCTCATTTCCCACAACAGATTTCAGGGTCAACTGGAAGTATTCGCCCTTTCGGGTCAAGGTCACGTCCTCGTAGTTGATAACATATTCGGACTCACTGCTGTTGACACCCTTGTTGCCGGTAACGTTAATACAGCGGACAATGCAGGATGCAGTATAGCTGCCGATCGAGGCAGAGATTACAGCCGTACCGTCGCCCACAGCAGTAACAGTTCCCTTATCGCTGACCGTTGCCACCGCTTCATCGGAGCTTTCCCATACGGTACTCTTCACCTGCTCATCGGTAAGGTCGTAGTCAATGGCAAGGTCAATAGTCTGCCCCTCGTGGTCCATGGTCACGTCTTCATAGTTCATATCCAGCACCGTATCCGGTACGGTAAAATCGCAGGTGACGTAGACCTTGATGGACTTGTCACCACAGGTGCCGGTCACCGTGCAGGTGCCACCACGACGGGCTGCAATTACACCATAGTCGTTGACGGTGGCAATGGTTTCATCGGAGCTTTCCCACTGGATGGAGCTTTTTGCATCGGAAGGATCAATGATATAAACCACCTCAGAGGTTTCACCGCGAGAATACAGGGTCAGATACTCTGCCCCGGTGACCTTGAACTTGGTCACCTCCACGTTCTCCACATCTGTTCCATCCTCTACCGGAGTGTTCTCCTCAAAGCCGGATGCCTCCGGCACGTAAGTACCCTCTGCGCTGGAAGCCTCCGGCACCACCGGAGCCTCGGAAACCTCAGCCACAGGCGTAGGGGCTTCGGAAACCGTTTGCTGCGTGGGTGTACCCAGCAGCTCCTCGTCGCTCATTGGCTCAAAGAAGCCCATCTTATAGAGCATGCCCACTGCCGCACCAGCGACCACCAGCAGGATCACAATGAGACCGATTACCACGCCAAGCAGCACCTTGCTGGTGTCCTTTTTCTGCTGTTTTTTCTTTTTCTGATTTGTTCCGCCGGATTTAACGTTTTTCCCGGCGGGCTTTTTCTGGTTCTGACTGTTCTTTGACTTTTTCGCACCGGGCTGATTGGAGTTAGCAGACTTGCCGGACTTCTCCCCGGTCTTATGCTTCTGCCGCTCCTGCTGATTCTTGGTTTCGGCGTCCTTCAGCGCATCGTTGACCTTGGATGCGTCAAAGAGAATCGTATCACCGTTCTCCTCCTCGGACGCGGGATCCTGCTTCACGTCCTCCTGATTTAGATCGCCAAAGGCCTCGGTCAGGTCGTCCATCACAGCCTGAATGGCGGCATCGTCCTCCCTGCCGCAGGTGGGGCAGACATCGCTTCCGTCCGGAATCATGTTGCCGCAGTTTTCACATATCTTACTCATATAGATCCTCCAGCCTGATTGGAATTCAATAACATCCATATTCACCCGTCAGAGAAGAAATTCCCTGACGATCTGATGTCTCCCTGATATGATACCACAGATTTCTCAAAATTCCAACAGTTTATGTGGATGGGCTGTTGCTTTTTTCACAGAAATAACGTAAAATAAATATTATGTATGGTTCAGGCATGATTCTTCTATGTTCATGTCAAATCGAATTACCCCTATGGGAGGTATTACATTGATCGATCCAAGAAAAGTTACGCCGCTGCTCAGCAACATGACCGTTGACTGTAAGCTTGCCAAGGGTCCGTCCGGAAACGTCTATGCAGTATCCCGCCGGATCGACGGAAAAAAGCTGGCGCTGAAGCATATTTCCATTCCCACCAGTGATGCCGAAACCAGAGCGCTGATCTATGCCGGTGCGGTAAAGAATGAAGCCGCCGCACAGCGGTACTATACCAGTCAGGTAAAGGAACTAAAGAATGAGCTTTTGCTCCTCAACAACGTAAAGAATGCAGCCAATCTGCTCAAGTTCCGTGGCTATCAGGTGGATCAGAAATATACCGGCGTAGGCTATGACGTCTACCTGCTCTCTGATTTCTATCCCAATCTGCCGGATTCCATTCAGAAGTCCCCCTTGACCAAGCTTCAGGCAGTCAATCTGGCCATCGACCTTTGCTCTGCGCTGGAGCAACTGCGCGGAGCCGGTTTGATTCATAAGGATGTACAGCCGCGGAATGTGTTCCTCGGTGCTGGCGGTCATTATCTACTGGGTGATTTGGGACTGTCGCAGATTTCCGATCTAAACTACAGCTCTATGCCCGATGCCATGATTACCTGTTACACCGCACCGGAGGTACTTTCCGGTGACGCTGTGCTGTCGGATACCATGGACATTTACAGCGTAGGCGTGATTCTGTATGAAGTCTATAACGGTGGGGAGCTGCCGCTGGATGAAGCCGGACGGCTTTCTCAGAGTAAAAAGCAGCCCCTTGCAGCGCCGCAGTATGCCGACGTCGCCATGTCCGAGATTATCCTAAAAGCCTGTGCACTGCGTCCCGCAGATCGCTACGAAACGCCTACAGATATGAAGCAGGCGCTGCTTCTCTATCTCCAGCGCAGCAGCGTTACCTCTGAGCCGCTGGTTCCCATTCCGGAGCCGACCAAGCCGGAAAAGGCGCCGGACGATGCTTCGGTGGATATTGACGAAATTGCTGCCACCATTGCAGCCGGTCAGGCCGCCGAGCACGACGTTGAAGCAGGTAATACCGATGATACTGTAGACGCTGCCACGGAAGATGCCGCAGCAGAAGCCACAGTCGAGGCTACTGCTCCTCAGCAGGAGCCCGAGACTCCCCCTGCGCCCAAGCGTGTCATCGGTGACGATGACCTGCTGATTCCAGACTGTGAGGATCAAAGCGTTGAAAGCTTCATGGCTACCCTTCGAGCCTCTGCCGGTCTGGAGGTATTCAGTATGGACGATCAGGGCAATATGTCTACCGTTCCCGGCTATGAGACGGAAGAAACGCTGCCCGATGACACCCAGTTTTTAGATTCCGCAGACAATCACTTTACCGTGCTCCAAAACCTGCCGGATAATGACTCCGCTGTAGCTCCTGAGGAGTCTGTCTCCGATGCGGATGATGCAGACGCATCGGGCTCCTCTCCGGAGGACGGATTCACTGGCTCGGACGAGCCGGAGCAAGAGCCTATCCCGGAGCAATCTGAGCCCAACGAGGAAATTCCCATGGAGCAGGATGATACTGCGGACGAGCCGCTGGAGGAACCCGTTCCCATGGAGGACGAAGCACCCCTCCGCCGTCATCACCGCCGCCGCGCCCAGAACAACGACGTCAACTCCTATGACAGTGGCACAGAGGATTCGGAGGTGGACGAGGAGGATGACGAGGACGAGAACGGCGTCGGCTCCACCTGGAAGAAGGCTCTGATTGCCATCATCGTGCTTCTGGTGATTGCAGCGGGTGGCGTGACAGCCTACCTGTTTAAGACAGATACCGTCAGCGATATGAAGTCCGATGTTCTTTCCTCCACGTCTGTTGCAATTTCGGCAAACCTGAAAAATGACACCGCTATGGATGTGATTGCTACCAGTACCAGCGGTGAAGAGGTTGCGCGAGTTCCTTTTGACGAGGCGGGGACTACGGTGACGGGTCTCAGCCCTAACACCACCTATTCTTTCACGCTGAAATCCACGGACGGCATGTTTTTGCTGGGCAGCAAGCGTGTTTCTGCAAAAACGCAGGAGATGACAAACATCACTGCCTTCTCCCCCACCGCATTGGGGGCATCTACTGTGACCCTTGCACTAGGCGGCGTTGGCCCTCAGCCCGAGAACTGGGTGATTACCCTGACATCTGATGATGGCGAAAATCTGACCTTTGAAGAAAATGAAATTCCTGCGGACGGTATTGTCTTGGACGGCTTGACTCCGGAAACCCATTATACCGCAACAGTTTCTACCAACACCGGTGACACGTTGGGTGGAACAACCACCTGTGATTTTACCACTATGGATTACACCGAACTGCAAAGCTTTACTCAGACTGCCATTACAACCGATAGCATTTCTCTGAAATGGAGTTTTTCCGGCACCGTGCCGGAGCTCTGGACAGTGAACTGTGAGGGTACCGATGGAAGCTCCACCAGCAAGGACGTTACCGGTACCGAATGCACCATTGACGGCCTCACCTCCGGCGTTTCCTATACCTTCACCCTGTCCACAGATTCTCTGAAGCCCACGGACGATGCCACGCTGACCGTCGGCATTCCTTCCCTGTCCGTATCCAGCATCACCAGTGCGCTGGATGATGACGGCAATGTAGAGGTCAACTGGGAGTACACCGGCGACACCGAGCCGACGGAATGGCGCATCTCCTACGCCTATAATACCACTGCCGGCACTGAGGTCACCCCCACTACCGTGACCTCTGACACCAATTCCGTTACCCTGACCGGCCTGATTCCCGACACCACCTATACCATTACCGTGGTAGGCGCAGACGAGCTGAGCGTGGGCGGCGACGCCACCACTACATGCCAGACCGCCGAGGCTGAGAAGTTTACCAAGTACGGTTGCCACGATGTCTCCATGGATCTCTATGTCAAGGAGAATAACCCGGACAGCCTCACCACCCCCTCTACCACCTTCACCACCAGCCAGCACATCTCCTTTACCATTGAAGCCGGTTATGAAGCTTCGGATGAGGACAAGTCGGTGGATACCACCTATGTCATTCGAGACGCAGGCGGCAACCCAGTGATGGTCTACACCAGCACCCGGAGCTGGACCGGCTCCTGGACTGTCGCCCGTCATACCGGCGACCTGCCCAACCCCGTCACTACCCCCGGCTCCTATACGCTGGAGGTGTACTTCGACGGTGACCTGATGGCATCCGCGGATTTCACCGTAACCGAATAACAGTGCATCAATATAGCGTAAAGCCACTGCTGAATTTTCAGCAGTGGCTTTTTCTCTGTTACTTCTTCTCGAAGCTCATGCAGTCGGTACACTGGTCCATGGTGGGGTTGGCCTCATGGGTGCCGACGTGGATCTGGCTGAGAGAACAGTAGTTCTCACTGTCGCAGTGATGGGCACACTGATTGACCGTACAGGCAATGGCCTTGTTGGCGTTGCAGCTACAGCTCATAGCAATACTCCTCCTTTTTTGTGGTAGGGGTAGTATGAACAATCAAAGGGATTTTATGCAAGCACGATGCAAGCATTTTTGGCAAAATATGTTCGGATTCTATCACCAAGTCATGGATTATTGGATATCATAGTTTAATTCGTTATTTTGACCGAGATAAATAAAAACTTCCGGAGAAGCAATACGCTCCTCCGGAAGTCCGCTTTATAAAATTACTCCTGCCAGTTATGATACACGTTCTGAATATCGTCGTCGTCTTCCATGGCATCCAGCATCTTCTGCATGTTCTTGATGTCCTCTTCCTTCTCCAGCGTCTGGTAGTTCTGAGGAACCATTTCGATCTGTGCGGAAGCAAAGGTGTACTTATCCTGAAGTGCAGAGGTAACGGCGTTGAAGTCGTCGGGATCAGTGTAGATGACATACACATCGTCATCCTTCTGGAAGTCGGCAGCACCGGCATCCAGTGCGTCCATCATAACCTGATCCTCGTCCAACTCCTCATCCTCGTCCTCAATGACGATAACGCCCTTCTGGTCGAAGCTCCAGCTGACACAGCCGGAAGCGCCCAGATTGCCGCCGAACTTATCGAAATAATGGCGGACGTTGGAAGCGGTACGGTTCCGGCTGTCGGTCATGGTGTCCACGATCACTGCCACGCCGCTGGGACCATAGCCCTCATAGGTGATGGACTCATAGTTATCAGCATTGCCGGAGCCAACAGCCTTTTCAATGGTGCGCTTAATGTTGTCGTTGGGCATGTTGGCCGCTCTTGCCTTTACGATGACTGCCGCCAGACGGGAGTTGTTGGCGGGATCACCGCTGCCGCCCTCTTTGACCGCTACGATCATTATGGTAGACTTCGTCCATACCGTCGTGGATGGAACAGCCCTTTTTGTGCCAGCAATAGCGGCAGTCTTTGCAAGGGGCGATGTTCTCTGCCCGGTAGGCGTCAATAATGGTGTACTCGCCGCCCAGGGTGTCCAGGAACAGTTTGACCATTTGGTTGGTGTG
>CAJKSU010000009.1 GCA_905202605.1 uncultured Eubacteriales bacterium | reverse complement strand
GCTGGTGTGAGGATCTGGACGGCAACATCGGGCAGGAGATTCCCGCCACGGTGAAGCTGCCCAGCAGAGAAGAGAAAGAATGACAAAAAGGGCTGGAACGCATATCACGTTCCAGCCCTGATTTTGTTCGTTCAAGGGATTTTCCTTATGCCACAACCAGCTTACCGCCAGAGGCCAGGGTATATTCGCCCTTCAAGCCGCAGCCCTCGCCGGCGACTGCCTGAATGGTAACGCCAGAGGCTGCATCCAACTGAGATTCCTTCACATCGCCCACCAGACACACGGTGGAATCGCCAGACGCTGTCCAATGGCTGCCCTCCAGAGAGATGTAGGCATCGGTGATCACGCCGGTCACCTTGGCGTTGAGAATGGAAACGTTCATGGTGCGGTCGGTATCGTCGTTGACGATGTCGCCCTGATACTCGCCGTTCGCGATCACTGCATTGACGCCGTAGCACTTGAGCTTCATGTCCTCCGGTACCTTGGTGGCGGCGTCATCATCGTTGACAATGGCGTGCACCAGATACTTCCCGGTCTTTACCTTTGCGCCGTCCAGCTTCAAATAGACGTTTTCGGACTTCACGAAGAACAGCGCCTCGCCCACCGTCCAGTCGCCGCCGGTGATATGGCACTCTGTCGTTTCGGTGTAGTGTCCGCGCACGCCGTGGAGCATGGCGCCGTACTGCCCGGACTTGACCGTGCCGCCGTTAAACTTCACCCATGCATCGCCTGCAATGATGGCAACGTGGGTATCCACGGTAATCCGGCAGTCATTGAGTACATTATGACAGCCGTTGTCCGCATAAGTGCCGTAGCCAATGGTGTCGCAGACCACGTCGCAGTTGTTGGCTTCCAGATACAGATCGCCGTTGGAGCCGTCGGTGGACAGCGCCGCCCAGGAATGGGCAAGGATCTTGGAGTCATAGAAATAGGCGCGGGAATTGCCCATGGACAGATGGGTACGGCAGTTGCCGCCCAGCTTCAGACCCGGAGGCGGCTCCATCATGCCGGAGGCCACACGGGGAACATAGCTCTTGGGGATCTCGCCGCCCTTGGAGTCCAGCACGCAGTTCCGCACGATCAGGGTACCGTTGCCGGTGACCACCGTGCAGGGACGAATAACGCCGTGAGTGGTGACCTGAACGTTGTCCATTTCGCATTTGGCGGTGTCATTGACCATGATGGCGGAGCCGTTGCCCGCAAAGTCGTCAATGCCGTAGCCGGTGAGATTAAACTGGGAATCCTTGATGGCATAGACGGAATCGCCGCCGATGTACAGGCCGTTGAGGCACACCTCATCAGTCTTATAGGAGGCATTTTTCATTGCGGTGTCCGTGATGTCACCGGAAATCTCCGCATAGGGCTGCTCTGCCAGATACAGCTTTCCGTCCAGCACGTCGATGGATTCCATTCTGGGGAACGGAGGAGCCTTGGGAGGGCCGCCGCCGGGGAAACCGGGACCGGGCTTGCCGGGCTCTACATCCGCGCCGGGAACCGAGCCGGGATGCTCAGAGGGGCGGCAGGTAGGCGGGCAGGGCTTAAGCTCTGCCGGTGCACCGGAGCCGCCGGGCATCGGGGGCATATCGCCCATGGGCGGCATTACGCTGATCTTTTCCGGCTTGTTGACGGGGCCTTCCAGAACGGGCATCCCGTAGGCCGGAATTCTTGCCTGAATGGTGTTCATACATACCCTTCTTTCTGTAAATATGTTGGGGTCGAATTGTTCGCAACCTTATTATATCACGGTATTTCCATTTTGTATATATACATTTTCGGCTTTTTACGGTCAGATTCTGCGCATTGTTCCCATTTGAGCAAAAAAACGGGCAGAACCGCATTTCTACGATTCTGCCCGCTGACAGCCGTCTGTTATATCTATCAGCCCGCCGTGACTACGGTGAGACGAGGCTCAGTACTTTCGACCTTCTGGAAGTCCGCACCCAGTGCGCGGAACTTTTCGGAGATGTTTTCATAGCCGCGCTCCACATATTTGATATCAGAGATGGTGGTAACGCCCTCGGCGACCAGTCCCGCAATAACCATTGCCGCACCGGCACGGAGATCACAGGCCTTTACCGGGCAGCCCTTGAGCTTGGGAACGCCCTCAATGATCGCGACCTTTCCGTCCACCTGCACCTGCGCGCCCATGCGACGCAACTCACCAATGTAGCGGAAGCGGTTATCCCACACGCTTTCGGTTACTACGCTGGTTCCCTCTGCCACTGCCATGCATACGGCGATCTGGGGCTGCATATCCGTGGGGAAGCCGGGATGGGGCATGGTCTTTACCTTGGCCTTTTTAAGATGACCGTCGGACTCCACCAGCAAAGCGTCACCCTGGTCGGTGATTTTAACGCCCATTTCCCGAAGCTTTGCGGTGATGCAGTCGAGATGCTTGGGAATCACGTTCTTTACCAGCACCTTGCCACCGGTGGCGGCCACTGCCGCCATATAGGTGCCGGCCTCGATCTGATCGGGGATAATGGAATAGCTGCCGCCGCGAAGATGCTTCACGCCGCGCACCTTGATGACGTCGGTGCCGGCGCCGGACACATTTGCGCCCATGGCGTTGAGAAAGTTCGCCAAATCCACAATGTGCGGCTCCTTGGCGGCATTCTCGATGATGGTGGTTCCTTCTGCCAGAACGGCGGCGATCATAATGTTCATGGTTGCGCCCACGGAGACAACGTCCAGATAGATCCGGCTGCCGTGGAGCGGCTCTTTGGTGGTGGCAATGATATCACCGCTGACGATTTGTACATCAGCGCCCATGATATTAAAACCCTTGATATGCTGGTCAATGGGGCGGACGCCGAAATCGCAGCCGCCGGGCATGGAAACCGTTGCCTTGCCAAATCGGCCCAGCAGTGCGCCCACCAGATAGTAGGACGCGCGAATCTGACATGCCAGCTCATGGGGGACGGAGCTGGTGTGTACACCGGAGCAGTCCAGCTCAAAGGTGGTGCGGTTCACCATCCGAACCGTTGCGCCCATTCGGGTCAGAATATCAAAATACAGCTGAATATCCGACACATCCGGGACATTTTCAATCCGGCACACGCCGTTTACCAGCAACGCAGCCGGGAGAATTGCCACCGCAGCGTTCTTTGCACCGCTGATCTCGACCTCACCGTTCAGGGGTTTTCCACCGTGTATCACGTATTGTGCCATAATGCACCCTCTCAATCTCTGATTTCATGCTTACGTACTATAGTATGCCGCAAAAGCGGCAGATGTATCAGCTCTGTTGACATAAATATGTCCAGCGCCGCTAGTATAACACAAAGTATGTTCTGTGTAAAGCAAACACAGAAAAAAACGCCGGATTTCCGGCAAAAAATCAACATTTCTGCAAGGAATCTGTTATTTCTGTATTCATTGTTTCGTAATTCAGAAGATTTTGCATCAATTCCCTGCCGGACAGGGAATTGGGCTGTGGCAGCTTCTGCTGACACAGCCCATATTTTATACCCGAAATGCTTGACGCAACCCTTTTAGAATTGCATCAATTTCTCGCTGCAATGCCGATGCCGTTGTGGTGCGGTTCCCCTTTCCGCCCAGCCATTCCGGACGGGGGACCGGGAGCCGCTCAAAGCGCACCGCAAACTTCTTGTCTACTCCCAGCGCCGCCGCCTTGGGCAGCTGCATCTGGAAGAAGCGGCTGTTTCGTCCGCAGAGGAGCTGGAGCCGCTGCCAGGTGACCTGACGGTAAAACAGCCGGCAGCCCTTGGCCTCGGACAGAAGATCCTGCCCCCGCTGGCTCCTTCTGGGGCCAACCGCCGTTGCCAGCGCGGAAAATACGCAAGCAGTCAGGCCAATGCCTACCTCCAGCACCGCACCGCCCAGTAGTCCCAGCACCAGCAGCACCAGTGCAAGAATCAGGCAAATTAGTGTGGAGCGGGAGAAGCGCCGCAGCGCCTTCCAGCGGCTTAGAGCGGTATGCAGATAGACACTGTAGACAAATCCCGCGATTCCCGCCAGCACTGCCACAAGCAGAAACGCCGCATCCTCCGGCAGCAGACAGCGTACCAGATATCCAACGCCAACCGCCAGCAGAATTCTGGCAGGAAGCTGCAAAAACACCACATTGCCGCCCTTTCGGTCAAAAATGATCCGGTTGAGACTTCTGCGGGACGCAGCGGAGAACTGTGCAGCGGCGGTGGAATACCGACCCGGTGTTGCCGCCACCCGGCGGCCTGTAGAAAAAATACGTCGAAACAGCTTCTGCTCTGCGCGGCTGCGCTCACTGCCCATGGTGATGGCGCGGGTCAACACAACGGTTCCGCGTTTTGTCCGCTGGATGGTCAGATAGCCGAGATTGGCCCATTCGAGGATCAGCACCGCCACATCACAGGTGGAGCCGTCTAAAATCTGGCTCAACTGACAGGGGAGCAGACCGCCGGGGGTTAAGAGTCGGGGCTGTACTGTCTGCCGCGGGGTGCGGAGCCGCAGATGCCAATACAGTGCCAGCAGCAGCAGAACGCCCAGCATGCCCACCGCCAGATAGGTCACGTGGATCATCGGGATCGCAGAGGCTCTGGTACGGAAATATCCATCAGGCAGTATAACCTGCACCGTCAGGGAATCATAGGCCATTCGCTGCCCCACACTGCCTGTGACAAGGGTACCGCTGACATCTACGGCGGATTCCTCCTGAGACAGTGCGCCATAGTAGCCGCTGAGTACCTGTGCAGTGATCCCACTGGCATCCGTTCCGGCTTGGGAGGGCTGGGGCAGATTGACCTGAAAGCTGCATCCGCCCACGTCGCTGGCCCACCGGGAGCTGAGCAGTCCGGCTTGCCATATGGTGCTGCCATCGCTGCTGGATGCAGCTCCACTGACCGTGTAGGATACAGTGATTGTCTGGGTCCCGGAAAAGCTGCCGCTAAGAACCAGATCCACGCCAGCATCGGTCTTGTCCACCTGATAGCGGTAGGTTTCCGCCGATACCCGGCTGATTTCTCCGTCCGGCAGGGGAACCCGCAGTTCTTCCTGCGCGGCGTGAAAGGTCAGCTGATAGGTCGCCGTGACCTGTGCCTTTCCGCTCTCCGCTACCTGCGCGTTTACGGTGGCGTTGTCCACCTGATAATCTGCAAATACCGAAGGGATCAGCATCCATATGAACAACAGAAAAAAAACAAGCTTTTTCATCTGTCACACTCCGTCATTTAATATGATTAGCATACCACATTCCACGGCTGATTACAACGTTCCCGTTGATTTTTCCCATTTCCCCGAAGATTTGCGGAGCTTCCTGCGGGTTCTGCTATACAAAGTCCCACCGGATGTGATAAAATAGAGCCGCAAAGTAAAAAGGAGGCAACCGATATGCAGTGGAATTGGACGGAGGAAAAGGCTGCGCAGTGGAGCGTTCCCGCCATTGAGGCTCCGTATCTGGCGCTGCGCTGGCAGGAATCCCGGTTCCGGGATATGCTGGACAACGGCTGTGGGCCAGGTCGCCATGCGCTGTTTTTTGCCCGGCAGGGCTTTACCGTAACAGGGCTGGATCTGTCCGCAGAGGCACTGGGCTATCTTACCGCACAGGCTGAAGCGGCAGAGCTTGCCGTCAACGCGGTGGAGGGAAATCTGTTCCATATGCCGTTCCTGGACGGCAGCTTTGACTGCATCATGGACTATAACGCCTCCTATCATACGGATACCTCCGGCTATCATCAGGCAGTTCGGGAGCTTCACCGGGTGCTTCGCCCCGGCGGCGAGGTCTATCTGACCCTGCTGTCTCAGAACGATCCGGGCTTTCAGTCCGCACCGCCGGAGGCGCATACGGATCGGTATACGCTGCTGCATGAGGGCGGAACTCCGCATTTTTACGGCTGCGCCGAGGACTTTGGAGCGCTGTTTCCCGGCTTTTCCATGGCGATGCCGCCGCGTGAGATCCGCACCTGCGGGCCGGGAAGCGCTAAGGAGAGCATTCACTATCATCTGCTGCTGAAAAAGGAGTCACTATGAAACAACTAAGCAACCATCATCCTCTTCTTTCCAGCATTCTGATATTGCTGATTATGGTAGGAGCAATGCTGCTGGCCTCTATTCCACTGGGACTGCTGTTCTGGTTACTGCCGGATGCGGCATTTTGGAATGAATATATGCTCCAGCTTCCGGTGGAGCTGTTCGTACTTGCTGTCATGGTGGGAATCACGTTTCTGCTTGGCATGGGGCGGGTGTTTGTCTGCCGCGGCAGAGGCTTCTGGCGCAGCATGATCCCCGCTCTGCCCATGCTGATCCTGTACGGACTGGCTGGCGTAGAAGGTCTGGTATGGTGTTTGAGTGAAGGAATTCCGGTGCAGAGCATAGGCGGAATTGTTTCCTTCGTGCTGCTCATGGCTACTATTGGTATTACTGAGGAGCTAACCTACCGCGGATTGATTGCAGGAATTCTCTACCGCCGCTATGGAGCCACTCCAGCCGGAGTGTGGTTTTCGGTATTGGTGTCCAGTCTGATTTTTGGCACGGTACACCTCATTAACGCCATTGGCGGTGCGGCGGAGTTGTCCGGGGTTTTGATCCAGATGGTTGGAGCCAGCGCTATGGGCATGTGTTTTGCCGCCATCTATTTCCGCTGCCGCAATCTTTGGGCCGTGGCGGCTCTGCATGGATTTATGGACTTCTGCGCTCTGATCAGCAGCGGCCTTTTCCAGGAGGGCAGTATTACTGAGACCATCAGCGAATATTCCCCTGCCAGCCTGCTGGCTTATGTGTTCTATGTGGTGGTGGCATTGATATTGCTGCGGCCAAGCAAGATGAAGCAGATCACCAGCTATTCCGAAAACAACTGGTCCATGACCGCCTATGTGGGTATTGCCGCCGCACTGTTCGGCGCACTGGCAGGGGCGGTGCTGGTGCTGACGATTTGACGCACCAATCAAAATTGCCGCAGGTCCGGAAATAGGACTTGCGGCATTTGGCTGCCTATATTATCTATATTATAATGATACCCGCTGATTTTACAGGCAGACAGCCTGACAAAATGAAGGACAAACAATGAAAAAACAGACAAAAATCATTCTGTTCATCACGACCGTAGACGGCGAAACCGCAGACGACAGCCAGCAGCAGTGGTGGTGCATCACCAAGGGCGGCGAGATGCTGATGACCGGTGCCGGCGAAACTCCCGTTGCCGACGGCGAAACCTATGAGCTGACCCTGACCACCGGTTACTAATTCCTGTGAACCATAAACGACTGCTGGAGCTGGTAGTCCTGTCCCTGCTGGGAGCATTGATGTTTGCCGCAAAAATGTGTCTGGCTGGACTGCCGAATATTGAGCCGGTTTCCCTGCTGGTGATCGTGTATACGCTGGTGTATGGGAAAAAGGCGCTGTACCCCATTTACATCTATGTTGCCATGGAGCTTATGTTCTGGGGTCTGGGGCTTTGGAACCTGATGTATCTCTATGTCTGGCTGGTGCTGTTTTTCCTGACGCTGCTGTTTCGGCATATGGAATCTCCATGGGGCTGGGCGATCCTCTCCGGTGCGTTCGGATTGAGCTTCGGCCTGCTGTGCACGCCAGTTTATTGGATCACCGGAGGCTGGGCTTTTGGGCTGAGCTGGTGGATTTCCGGGATTCCATGGGATGTGGTACACTGCGTGGGGAATTTTGTAATTGCACTGGTTCTGGTGCGCCCGCTGCGGCGTGGACTTTCCGCGCTGAAGCTCCGGTATTTCCCTGAGAACGGATGAACAGAACAGCGAGGTCTGGAGCGTTGCAGCTCCAGACCTCATTCTTTATTTCTTTATTCCGCCCGGTCCGTCACGACACATTTGCTTCGCCAGGGGCCAAAGCGATAGCGGAGAGCGGACAGCACCAGACTGTAGATCCAGCTGACCAGATTCCCCCACCAGATCGCCGCCATGCCAACGGGTGTCAGATACGCAACCAGATAGACAAAGACGACCTTGATCGCCAGACCAGAGAAGGTGTTAAAGGCGGTAAATACCACATCTCCGGAGCCTTGCAGCACGCCGTTGATAGAAAAATACACGCAGAATACTGCAAAGGCCAGCGCAACAAACCGAAGGTAGACTACAGCAACATCCCCGGAATCGCCGGTCACACCGAATACCCGTACCAGCTCCGGCGCAAAGGGATAGATGATCGCAATTACCGCAGCAACTACCACCAGACTCATCAAGATTGTCCGTGCCAGCGCACGGGAAATGCGCTCCAGCTTGCCTGCTCCAAGATTCTGCCCGGTGAAGGTCGCCATGCCCATGAAAAAGCCCTGAATGGGAATCAGGATAAAGCTCTCAATCCGGGTGGCAGCGGTGTATCCTGCGGTAATGTCGAAATGATTGATGACCCGCTGGATCGCCATATGTCCCATGGAGACAACGCACTGCTGTAGGGTGGAGGGAATGCCCATTTTCAACACCAGTATACCCTTTTCCCGGTCAAAACGCAGCTCACCCTTTTGAAAGCGCAGTGCTGGATAACGCTGGAACAGGTACACGACGCTGACTGCCGCAGAGAGAATCTGAGAAATCACCGTTGCAACTGCAACACCCAGTACACCCCATCCAAGCAAAGCCACAGCCAGAAGATCCAGAAGAACGTTGCATACAGAGGCCACCAGCAGGAAATAAAGCGTAGCCCGGCTGTCGCCCATGGAGCGCAGGATTGCCGAAACAATGTTGTAGATGAACTGCGCCAGCAGCCCCAGCGCATAAATGCGAAAATATACCTCGGCGTCGGCACGCAGATAGTCCTGAACACCCAAAATCGTTCGGAGGAGCCAGCCTGCCAGCGCACAGCCCACCACAGACAGCGCAACGCCCATGGAGAACAGGAGAATCAGCGAGCTTGCTACTGTCTTCTTCATCTCGTCCATCCGGCCGGCGCCGTAAAACTGAGACAGCACTACCGCCGCACCGTTGGACATGCCCAGAGCAATGGCGGTGAACAGCATTGTCAGCGGGGCACAGGTGCCAACCGCTGCCAGTGCCGTTTCGCCCACAAGATTTCCCACGATAATGCCGTCCACCGTGTTGTAGAGCTGTTGCAGCAAATTGCCCGCCATCAGCGGGAGGGTAAACAGCAGGATCAGCTTCCATTCATTGCCTTCCGTCATGGTTTTACTTCGTTCCATAGTATAGTTCCTTTCTTCTCTTTTCTTTTCCCCTTTGCGCCGTATGACCGGCACATTTATATCAGTATAACATTCGTATTCTAAATAATCAATGGGAATCGTGTTCTTGCAGGATATTGCGCAGTGTAGCCTGTTCATCTCCCAACAGAGAAATAACGCCAAAGGATTCTTCAGCGAATTCCGGCTGCTCGAAGCATGCCTGCATCAGCGCAGCAATCGTCTCTGCTTCCTGAGGAGGCTGCGGATTTTGACCCGGTAGAACTATATGAAGCGCAATGGGGCATTTGTGAAGAAACAGAACACTGCCATTGATCGGCTAAGCTCCGTCCATGGAGAAAGATTTACCCCAATGATACTGCTGGGGAGCATCCCTGCGCCCTGCTACGGCTCCGCACATTTACTCACCGTCTGGATCTTCGCCTGATCGAACAGAATACAGCCGCAGTGACCCTTGAAGGTGGGGAAGCAGATGATCCTCAACTCCGTGTCGATCTCTGGGCTGTAATCTATGATCTCCAGCGTCTCGCCGAACAGCGCCGTGCGCCCGTAGACCCGCAGCCACTTGGCGTCCATATTGGGGAAGATGCTGCCGAAGGAGTGGTCAATGAGCTGCTCCAACGGCTCTTTTTTCAGCGTTGCCAGTGCCTTGTTGCCATAGCGGAAGATCCAGTCCACAGCGGCGCGTTCTTCGTTGAACACCATCTCAATGTCAGTAAATGCAAAGGGTGCGCTGTCATAGCTGGCATAATGCCTCTGGTATTCTTCCCGCGTGGCGGGCGCATCGCTCCCGACCAGCTCCTGCACGATCTGCCGCCGCCCGGCGCGCAGTTGTTCCTTGAGTTCCCGTTTTCTGCGGCGGGTGAAGCTCAGCGTTTCGCCGCTTATGAGCTCGATCTTCTTCCCAATGGCATGGACGCCCTTGGCGGACACCAGCGTGGCGCGGTCGGCGCGGATAAAGCCGCTGCCGAGCATCTGCTCCAGATCATCTATGGTAGTATAGGTCCTGTAGGTCTTGCCGCCGGAAATATGGATGACCGACTGACGTCCTTCCAGTTGAACATAGAGAATGTCCTCCGGTAACAGGCTGATGCGCCTGCGGTTGGAAATAATGGAAATGCTGTTTGGCTTCATAGCGTTCCCTCCCAATCTTTCTTTTTCTCATAGCATACCATGATTTTTGCCGCAGAACAAGCAAAAATGTGCAATTCGCGCAAGGTTATGCGCTATTCGCGCAAGGTCTATTGCATTTCAAACGAGACTGTGCTAAACTCCATGGTATAAAAGCAGAAGGGTATTCCTGTAGTGGAACCCTATGGGAATTTCCTTCTGTACATGGAGGTATGGCAATGAAAAAGAAAATATTGAGTATCCTTCTGGCACTGACCCTATGCCTGGGTCTGATGCCTGCAACGGTGCTGGCGGATGAAACAGGTGGTATGGGAGCCTCGGGCGAAGCGGCGCAGATGCCTGCCTACAGCAGCGGCAGTGGAACGATAAATGATCCGTGGCTGATTTCGTCCGTGGAAGATTTGCAACTGCTGGCAAGCACAATCAATGACGGAAGCGCTGCTGAATTTGATGCAGACTGTACTGGTACCGGGGAAGGGATCCCCGGAAATTACCATGGTTACTACTTTAAACAGACAACAGACCTGGATTTGAGCAGTATTGAGAACTGGGATCCTATCGGATATTCAGGCGGTTGCTATTTTGCAGGTCACTATGATGGCGGCGGATACACCATTTCTAACGCAACGAGTACAGGCAAGAATGATGATGAGGGCTATGCCACTGCCGGTATTTTCGGTTGGGTTGCTTTTGGCTCAGTGAAGAATCTTACGGTGAAAAACGCCGACTTTTTTGCAGAAGGAAACAACAATATGTCCTATGCAGGCGGCGTGTTGGCGGTTGCTTATAGCTGCACAGTTGAGAACTGTTCCGTCTACAATTCCAAAATAGAAGGCCGAAGAGATCCAAATGACAACAGCAACTATGCGGGTGGCATTACTGGCATCGCCTTTGACACCAGCTTTGAAAAATGCGCGTCTGTCAAAAATACCATACGACACGGAAGTTTTGGCGGCGGTTTCATCGGCTCGTTGGATAACGGAGATTCCAATTTCACAAATTGCTACGTCGCAAACTGCATTGTGACAGGGTGCAGCGATACGGCATCAAATAGCACACTCAGCGGTGGCTTTTTGGGTGCATCTATGGACGGCGATGCGATTCTGAACAGCTGCTTTGTATATGATTGCGTTGCACAGCCCGATACAACATCGAAAGGTGAAGATTATTTTGCTATATTCACACCCAACACACAATACGGAAAAGTAGTTGCAAAGTCTCACGTTTATTATTATGGTGCAAATAATGCTAAAGTGAACGATGGAGAATTAGAAGGTGCGGTGTCGAAAACTGTTGATGAATTTGCGGACGGCACGGTTGCCGGGTTACTTGGAGTTGCTTTCGCGCAAGGCAAGCACTATCCAGTATTTGCTACTGACCCTGCTGACTATACCGAAGTGGATGCAGCCATTGCTAAGGCAAATGCCCTGAATAAGGATAACTACAAGGATTTCTCTGCTGTGGAAGCTGCCGTCAACGCTGTTGTCCGTAATAAGAACATTACTGAGCAGAGCGATGTTGATGCAATGGCGGGGGCTATTGAAGGTGCGATCTCTAATCTTGCCTTCAAACCTGCCGATTATACCGCAGTTGATGCAGCCATCGAAAAGGCGAAAGCTCTGAACGAGAACGATTATAAAGATTTTTCCGCTGTGAAAGCAGCACTTGAAGCCGTTGTGCGTGACAAGAATATCACAGAGCAACCCGAAGTTGACGCAATGGCAAAAGCCATTGAAGATGCCATTGCAGCGCTGGTCAAAAAGCCTTCTTCCGAAGTTTTCCCCACGAGCTATCCCGTGACCACACCCGACAAAACGGAGAACGGCACTGTGACCGTCAGCACGGAAAATGCCGCCAGCGGCAGCATCGTGACGATCACAGTGAAGCCCGACAGCGGTTACATGCTGGAAGACATCATCGTCATCAACAGTGACGGCAAGAAGCTGAGTCTGATCAACAACGGCAATGGTGAGTACACCTTCACCATGCCATCCGGCAAGGTCGAAATCAAGGTGACCTTCGCAGAGGACAACAGTCTGAATCTTTTCCGCGACGTACCCAATGATGCCTACTATTTTGAGGCCGTCAGATGGGCGGTTGCAAACAACGTCACCAACGGCACGAGCGCCACAACGTACAGCCCGGATGAGGGCTGTACGAGAGCGCAGGCGGTCACCTTCCTGTGGCGCACCGCCGGAAAGCCCGCACCGACCGAGAGCAAGAATCCGTTCACAGATGTGAAGGAGGGCACGTATTACTACAACGCCGTCCTTTGGGCGGTCGAAAAAGGCATCACCAACGGCACGAGCACCACAACGTTCAGCCCGGATGAGGACTGTACAAGAGCGCAGGCAGTCACCTTCCTATGGCGCGCCGCCGGAAAGCCCGCACTGACCGAGAGCAAGAATCCGTTCACGGATGTGAAGGAGAGTACGTATTACTACAACGCCGTCCTCTGGGCGGCGGAGAAGGGCATCACGAACGGCACGTCCAAGACGACCTTTGCCCCGGACGGCACCTGCACCAGAGCGCAGGTCGTCACCTTCCTGTTCCGCGCATCTCGGGATAAATAAGCGGTAAAAAGCAGCAGGGCGGCATGTGGGTAGTTGTCTAAGTGGCGGAGATCTTCCCGGAGGAGGAAGTGCATCCTCCGGGAAGATTGGAGATGCTTTTGAAATGCACCCAATTGGTAGCGGCAGTAGGGATACAGCCGCCGAAGGTGGGGCTTCTCCAAGGATGCCATGTATCCCGGCGACCAGCCCACACCTCCTACGCCCTACGACACGCTGCCTGATACGGTAGAGATCTAAACGACAACTTCCCTGATTCACCTGGAGCGAATCAGGGGAGTTCCTTTCTGTATCGGTATACTCTCCAGGTTATAATGGGCGGCAAAAGAGTTATTTTACATTGCCCCAAAACCCGTTTATAGTAGAGATAGCAAAATGCAGGAGGGAATGATATGGAAATGCTGAAAGACAAGGTTGCGCTGATTACCGGCGGAAGCTCCGGCATCGGTGCGGAAACCGCCCGGGTATTTGCAAAGCATGGCGCCAAGGTCGCGATCTTTGCCCGGGGACAGGAGAAAATGGACCGGGTTGCCGCTGAATTAAAGGCACTGGGCGCAGATTGTCTGACCATTGCCGGAGATGTTACAAAGTCAGAGGATTGCAGTGCTGCGGTGGAGCAGGTCGTAACGTTCTTTGGGCGCATTGATGTGTTGGTCAATAACGCAGGGGCAGGCGATTTTCACACCACCACCGAAAAGTGCAGCGATGCATTCTGGGATCAGATGATCGCCCTGAATCAGTCCTCGGTGCTGTATTGCTGCCGGGCTACACTGCCCCATATGCGTGCCCAGGGCAGCGGGTCCATTGTCAATCTCTCTGCCATTGCAGGGGTTTACGGCAATGCCGGCGTCAGCTATTCCGCGGCAAAGGCAGCGGTCATTGCCATGACAAAAAACATTGCGCTCCAGTATACGGGCACCGACATTCGCTGCAACGCCGTCTGCCCCGGCCCCACCGCCGTAGATCGTATGGACGGGAGGGAGGACGCCTTTATGGATTTAGATTTCTTTGCCATTACAGACCGGCATATGGATTCCTCCATTCCCTTTGCAACGGCGGAGGATCAAGCCAATGTCATTGCGTTCCTCGCCAGCGATTTGTCCCGCTGCATCACCGGTCAAGCCATCGTCACGGATAACGGACGCTGCCTGTAAGATAAGGAGGCAATATCATGTACCCTGTTCAGATTCCCACCTTTGATTGCGCCGGAAAAACTGCGGTCATCACCGGTGCCGGAAGCGGCATCGGTCAGGCTGCCGCCATGCTGTTCGCCGCCTACGGTGCCAATGTGGTAGCTGCGGATATTTCCGAGACTGCTGCCGAGAAAACTGCCGAAATCATAAGAAGAAACGGCGGGCGGGTCCACGTAATTCCAGTTGACATTGCCCAAAGCCCGCAGGTGGACCGGCTGATTGCCAAGACTGTAGACCTTTTTGGCGGCGTGGATGTTTTCATTGCCAATGCGGGCATTGGCGGTGCAGTCCTCCCGCTGCTGGAGCAGACGGAGGAGGAATTTATGAATGTTGTCTCCGTCAATCTCAAGGGCACGTTTCTCTGTGCCAAAGCAGCGGCAAAGCAAATGATTCATCAGGGGCGCGGCGGACGCATTGTCATCACCGCATCCATCGGCGCATTTGAAGGCGGCGGGCATCACGGTCCCTATGGCGCTTCCAAGGGCGCATTGGTCACGCTGGTTCGTACCATGGGCAGAGAATGGGTAGAATACGGCATCACCGTCAACGCCGTTTGCCCGGGTCTTACCGCAACCGCCATCAATCAGGGACTGCTGGAGGACAAGGCTCTTGCGGAAGCCCTGCTGGACAAAATCCCCATGCACCGGATGGCGCAGCCGGAGGAAATTGCCTCTGCCATGCTGTATCTGGCAACCGATGCCGCCGCATTTATCACCGGAACCACATTGATCGTAGACGGCGGCGCGACCACCGGAGGATGACGAATAGAAACGCGAAAAAGGGACTGCTGCATTTTCCGTTGCAGTAGTCCCTTTTTGTCCTTTCTTCACGAATAAACGAAAGCGTAAGGTGCAGAAGCGCTGCTGCATCTTTCAAACACGATCCTTTCCCCGTATCCGGCGTATAGTGATGGGTGTCCAGATACTTCACAAAGATATTTGCGGTATGGAGGTCCGAGCTGTCTGCAAGCTCCGGCTGAAAAAAGAACAGCAGCTGAATCAAAAAATCATATTCCGTATCCGACAGGGACTGATCCCGGCGCATGGCAATGCCCACGTTTCGACAGCAATTGGGGGTGGCAATATGAAATACCTGATAGGGCGGACGCTGCGGATTCATGCGGGGGCGCGACATCCGGTTATGCACGGTTTCTGACAAAAAACGCCACACCGCAATGATTCGCCACCAGCATGGAAATCGTATCAATCGCCGGTGCTTCCATCACGATGTTTGGATTAAAACCGGCTGACGAACAAAAGGTGGTGGTGCATACACTGTCAACGATGCCAGAATCGAAATGACCGGGATGGGCCTGAACGACTTCATGGGCATGGGTGCCGGAATAGCGGCCTTGGGCGATGCCCGGGTGACCATCAACGACAGCGATATCCATCTGTCCTCCGTAACCCGCTGCGCCGTTCATGCAGGCGGAAAATGTGCGATAATTGCGTTGATATTCCCGGAAAAATGTGTTATGCTCTTATCATCCCCCTGAAAGAATGGTGGCCGCCATGAAACGCAATACGATTCAATGACGAGGAGTGAAAACCGCTTGTCCTGAAAGGTGCGCGACAGGTCGGCAAGACATGGCTGATGAAAGAGTTCGGAAAGAACTATTATAAGAGTTTCGTTTATTTCAACTTTGACGAAGAGGACGAACTGAAATCTAGCTTGCAGGAAAAACAAAGAACCTGCTGTGAGTGCTGCTATGCAGTGCTACATTAAGGGAGCTACTATTCTTTGATAAAATTGGAGTTTCTGAAGATGTATCGCAGTACCTCCGAGAATTTTTACATCGCTCTGAAAACCTCGGCTTCATCCTGGCATCTCCAGCTGAATTTATACCCCATTATACCCTTTTACGGCTGGGTATAATGGGGTATACGGTTCATTCCTATGGGCGGAGATTTTTTGAAAAACGGTGCCCTCCCTGTTATATTTCCAATGAAGCGTGGAAAAATAAGGTAGAACTTTATAAAATAACAGTTACGATCCCATTTTACACAAGGAGAGAAACGTCATGAAAGAGCGATTTTTAACAGAAGCGATGACCCGGAACATCATCTGGGCGCAAATGAAGTCCCTCTGTAAGGAGGCCGTGATTAAGCCCAGCAAGGTGTTCCCCCATAACCTGCGCAAGCTGTTTGCCCGAACCTTTTATGGCATTGAAAAGGATATTGCCAAGCTGGCGGATATTTTGGGCCACAGCAATATCGACACAACACGGATCTATATTGTGACTACCGGGAGCGAGCATCGGAAGAAAATAGAACGTTTGGGCCTGATCGTATAAAGAGGGCTGTCTCAAAATGATCTGGGAAAATCAATGGAGGAAGCCCCTTTTTGTATAAAAAAACCGGAGCCCGGTGAGCGTTCCGGGCCCCGGGGAGGGGCAAAGCTGGGGAATGGATTACGGGTCGAAGGGGCTCTTGCCGGGCTTATCACCCAGCTGAACAGCGGGATCATTGGATGCGACACAGTACCAGGTCTCGCCGCCCTCCTTATAGTACATGGTACGGCAGTCGCCGCCGAAGGTCTTGGGCATGGCGAACATAAACAGGAAGTGACCGCCTACCAGCTCCAGCCAAATGTTTTTGCCGGGGCCGATCTCCTGAATTTCCACATCGCCCAGAGACATCTGGAAGGGGTCGGGATTGCCGCCGCCCAGCAGGGTTACTACAATATGCACGTCATCTCCCTGCTCCGTGATGTCAAACTTCATCATGGGGTTGTCCTTGGGATGGGCGACCCGCTTCATTGGCAGCATTTCGAGGCTTTTTCCAAAGGGCGGCATGTACATGAGGACGCGGTTGTTCCGAAGCTTCTGCTGGAGCGCAATCATGGCCCAACAGATGGAGTGCCCTTCAAAATCAATGGGCTCGCCGGATTCCACATAGTCGTCAAAATAGTGGAGCAGCTTCATGGCGCGGTCATCGGGCCACATGACCTTAAAGCGCTGGGCATTCTTGCGGATCAGCTCGGGATCGCTGAAATTGGGGGCTTTGGCAGGCTTACCGCCGGGACCACCAGGGCCACCAGAGCCGCCGGGCTTGCCACCGGGACCGCCAGCACCGGGTTCTGCCACATAACCGAGATCTGCCGCGACCTGATTAAAATTAAATCGTTTGATTTCGGACATGATTCATTCCTCCTAGTCGTCAAAGATGGATGGGATGGCACCATTATTCCCCAGAACTGTGCCATCGTCAAGAAGGTACAAACTGGTGACAATGGTGTTTTGCCTGCTAATAGCGGAAAATGAGAAATCCGGGCCGGATTTGAGCAGGGGACTTCAAGGACGGCGGAAAACATGGTATAATTATTGGGATCATTGGGATCAAACAGAGAAAGGCTGGGATGACTGTGGCATTAGAACAGTGGTGCGGAGAGGCGGAGATCCTGTCGGCGCTGGAGCCGGTGGGGAGCCTGAGAAAGCAGAGTATGCCCAGAGCACTGGATGGAATGATGGGGGCGCTGATGCTACAGGGCGCCCAGATGGGCGAGGATATTGAGGATGTTTTGCAGCAGGAAGGCCTCCGGCTGCCTCAGCAATGCTATCGGGTCTGCCAGTTCAGCCTAGATGACCCGCGGATCGAAACGCTCCGCGGGAAAGCGCGGTATTACTGCCGCCTGAATCTCTACCGGGCCCTGCGGGAGCATCTGGCGGAAAGGCTGGAGAATACAGCAGGCGGCTTTCTGGTGCTGATGATGGGCGGACTGTTTGCGGTGCTGTATATAGATGAGGAAAACGACTATGTGCCGGAGACCTGCCGGGAGGCGGTGGGCTATGCGGCAGATGTGATGGATGTTCAGTCCCATGTGTCCATCAGCAGTCGGTGGATGGGCGCGGCGAATATGGAAACGGCCTACCGGATGCTTCGGGATGTGGAGCAGAGCCGTGCATTTTACACCGGAGCTATTGCGCAAGTGTTTGTAATTCCGGAGCATGCGCTGCAAAGGGTCAGCGATGCGGCACAGCGCACAGAGTTTGAGCAGGGTTTTTTACAGTCTGCGGAACGGATCTGCGGTGCGGTACAGGCGGAGAATGTAGAGGCGGCAGCCAAAGAGCTTCAGGGGCAGCTGCAACGCATTGCGGAAAACTGCATCGGCATGCCCTACCCAACGTCTCTGAATCTGACCATCAACCGGTTTATGATCCTGCTTCAAAATCAGCTGGTGGAACAGGATCTGGCCAACTGGCGGCACATTACCCAGGCAGATTTCAGCCGAGTGCTCTCGGCAGCCGGTACCATGGCAGCGTATCTGGCGGCAGGAGCAAGAATTGCCGAAGAGCTGGTGACTCATGCCAGAGAGCTTCGCCAAGGACAGCGTGACGGACTCTTGCGGGACATCCGGGATTATGTGACAGAAAATGCCACGGACATGAACATGGGACTTACGGCGGTGGCTCGGCAGTTTCGGCTGAAGCCAAGGGAGACGGCGGAGGCCTTCCGTGCCTACTATGGCGAAAGTATCAACGATGTGATCCATACGGCCCGGGTCAAAAAGGCCCGGGAGCTGCTGCTGACAACAGATATCCCGGTACAGGATATTGCATCGGCGGTGGGCTATTGCAGCCTTGCCACCATGTACCGCGCGTTTACCAATGTGGAGGGTGTGGCGCCGGGGAAGCTTCGGCAGAGCCGCCTGAAGGATCGGAAATCAGAGGGCGGAGGATCCTGAGCAGAGCCTGCCCCCTGCCCGTCAGGTGATACTCCACCCGCGGGGGAAATTCGGTATACACAGTTCGATGTAAGAGCTCCAGAGCTTCCAGGCTCTGGAGCTCTTTGCTGAGTGTACCTCGGGCGATGGGGTAGAGGCGCTCCTGCAGGTCCCCAAAGCGGCCCCCCTGCTCTGCGGCAGATAAAACCTTTAGTGTCCAGCGTCCGGAGAGTACCGTTTGAACTGGGGTAAAGTCAGGAGACATCATAAACCTCACTTTCTTCATGGAGGAACTGGGCAAGCTCCTCCAGCAGCGGGATCAGTGCCGGACAGCTGAGCGCATAAGAGACAACCTTCGGCGGCTTGACACTGTATACGCTGCGGATGATCAGGCCGTCAGCCTCCAGTTCACGGAGCTGCCGGGTCAGAGCGTTGGGGGCAGCTTGGGGCAGCAGGCGCGTCAGCTCCCCCCAGCGCAGGGGGCCGTCCTTCATCAGATAAAGCAGTTCAAGCTTCCACTTCCCACTGAGCTGTTTTAATACATTGGGGGCCAGCATGGGGCATTCCTCCTTTGACTCGTCTGAGTATAGTATACCCCGGCGGGTCTTTTTTCGGCTTTTCAATACTCGCTGAAACTTTGCAAATGTGATGAAAAGTTCGGAGTTTGGGCCAAAACGGAGGAAACTCCCCATTGTCACCAAATTGTGTGTTCTTGACGGAGGGAACAAAACCGTGTAAATTGCAGACAGAAGTTGGGGCACAACGCCCCCAAACATGCAGTGAAAAGAAGGAGGAATCACATTGCATAAACAGTATACGCCTCAGGAGATGGCAGACCGCTGCCTGATTATCCGTGAGGTTCAGAACGTAGTAGGTAAAATCGCACAGTGTGATCTGCTGGCAGATTATGATCTGGTGCCCCAGTTCTGGAGCAGCCGGGAGGATATTTGCCTGGGTATGAACAACGGTTATTTCAAGGGCGCCGAGGCGGTAAAGAGCTACTACCAGCAAAAGCTGGAGAACACCAAGAAGCTCACGGCCCGGGTCATGGAAAAATGGGCGGATCATCCCAACGTCAAGGGCAAGACCGCCGATGAAATGTACGGCGCAGGCTACGTCAAGGGCACCGATATGCACACCCCCATCATCGAGGTGGCCGAGGACGGCAAGAGCGCCAAGGCTCTGTGGCAGTTCCAGGCTGCAGACACCCGCGTCACCGCCTGCGGCCCTCTGAGCATTTGGAAGATCGGCTATATGGCAGCGGATCTGGTAGAGGAAGACGGCGAGTTCAAGGTGCTGAACCTGCTGTATGCCCTGGATATCGATCATCCCTGCGCCGAACCCTGGACGGAGCCCAGTAAGTACGCGCCCGATCCCGAGTTTGCGGCCTTCGATATTCCCGAGCCCCAGCCCACCGTTCCCATGGAAGTCTACCGGGCCTATTCCGTGGACCGGCCCTATCAGGAGCTGCCCAAGATGCCCGTGCCCTATACCACCCTGGCTGAGACCTTCAGCTACGGCATTTGAGAGGAGGCCATATCATGGAATTTAAGTATACCACCCACGAGGCCTTTGGCGGTACCTATGAGAGATATGAGTACCAGTCCATGATCCACATGAAGAACAGCAACTCCAAGCCCGAAGACTTCACCCCTGAGGTTCGCGCTTGGCGTGCCTATCAGGTGGAGGAAGTGAAAAAGGTACTCTCCATCCGCTCTTATCTGGAGCAGGCCAATAAGAGAGCTGAAATCATCGACACCCTGTGGACCAAAGAGCATGCCGACACCGCATCCTATGGTCGCAACTGGGGCTACTACGTCGGTCTGGACAACATCCGCAAATATTATGTGGACGGCAACAAGTTCGGCGGCACCGGCACCGACATCTGCCATCCCTTTACCACCTACATGATCGTCATTGCCGACGACAATAAGACGGCTCAGGTCACCTGGTATTCCATCGGCTATGAGATCAATCCCGCCAACGATCAGGACACCGACTGCTACTGGGACAACCAGCGCTGCGGCGCCGACCTGGTGCTGGAGGACGGTCAGTGGAAGATCTGGCACTACTTTGCCGGCACCGACTTTGCCCTTCGTCCCGGCTTCGCCTATGCTTCGCTGAAGACCGAGGAAACCACCCCCTGCGACAAGTATCTGGAGCAGGAGTTCGGTGAGCCCACGGAGAAATTTGAGGCCTATACATCCTTCTACAACTATTTCCCCTATCCGGAGCTGACCATGGAGCATGCAACCTTCGCCGACACCATCAGCAACGGCCCGGAAGGCAATCCCAACTATAAAAAGGCTTAAGGAGGGACGATCATGAGAAAGAATATTGATTTGGAAACAAAGCTCGCAATCATTGAGGGCGGGCAGAACTGCGAAAAGGTTCACGCATGGCATGCTATTCTCCATGCCTCCGGCCATACCACCGAGGAGATCGAAACCTTCTGGGCCAAATATCGGGATGACTTGTACTGGGGCTATAACATGACCGGAAACTATGGCCGTGACGAGGTAATGACCAACTGGGCCAACGGCCTGGAAGGCGGCAGCCGCCGGATGTTCGAGGTCTTCAATGAGATGTACCCCGAGACGAAGAATATGGATCCGCTGCCCCTGAGTGAATACTCCCTCCACGCCATCGGCACCCCCATTGTGGAGGTGGGCGACGATCTGAAAACCGCCCGGGCTCTGTATTATTCCACCGGTATGCTCTATCGCCGGATTTCCACCAGCGGCAAGCAGATGGCCGTCTGGATGCTGGAGCGCTACGGCGAGGACTATGTGCGGGAGGACGGCTTCTGGAAGATCGTCCACGAGTGCGTGCTCAACGATGCGGGCGGCGCGCAGGATGTGACGAACTTCGCCATTGACTGCTATAACAAGTTTAAGAATCCCATGGGTCCTGGCGGCCCTGGTGGTCCCGGCGGCAAGGCTGGCGGCCCTGGTGGTCCCGGCGCCCCCAGCGCAGCACCCAAGAAGGGCCAGGCTTACTCCAAGATGGCGGCTGGCCCCAAGCAGGGCAGACTTCCCGCATCGCATAAGACCTGGTCGCCCATTCAGCCTGCACAGGACTCTACGCCTTGGCCGGAGCCCTTTGTCACCCTGGATGATGTTAAGACCCATTATGTAGTCGGACTCGGCGAAAATAAGGGCGCAGTTCCCAAGAAAAAGCCCTGATACCCACCAGCGCCGGCAGAATCCCTGCCGGCGCTGTTACCTTTTCAGAACGGAGAACATAAATATGAAAAAAATGTTTGCAATGATCCTGACGGTGTCCATGCTGGCCTGCCTATTTAGCGGCTGCGGCGATGGGGCGGCGTCCACATCAGCCGCCAACACGGCATCCGCAGAAGTACAGGATTCCACAGCGGCAGCGGCCCCCGCGGCGGAGCAGCCTGCCGAAGCATCCAATCAGGAGGAATCTATGGTGGAGGAACTGCAGCCCGGGGAGATGACCCAGGACGAGCAGCTGGAATCCATGCAGAATTTGGTGATTGAGAATCCCTACACCTTCCCGCTGGTGGATACCGAAACCACCGTTACCATGTGGTGCGACCTGATCCCGCCGCTGTTTAACGCCATGCCCAACGGTATGTCCGACAACATGGTGCTGCAGGAGCTCCAGAAGCGCACGGGCATTACGCTGGACATCACCAGCACGGCCATCACCGGCGCCGCCGATGCGGTTAGCCTTCAGGTAGCCTCTGGGGACTATCCCGAAATCTGGTCGGGCTTCGGCTCCTATTACTCCGGCGGCATTCCCGAGGCCATTGAGCAGGAGATCATTCTGGATTTGGCCGAGTATAAGGAGAATTTTCCCTCTTTCTTTGAGATTCTCGATACCTACCCCATCTACGGCAAGAACGCCTATACCGACGACGGCAATGTGGGCGTGCTGAACGGCATCTGGACAAACCCCGTGGTGGATGTGGGCCTGGCCGTTCGTCAGGACTATCTGGATGAGCTGGGGCTGGATGAACCCAAGACCCTGGATGACTTCTATACGGCCCTGACTGCCATGAAGGACAAATACGGTGCATATTATTACATGAATCAGGACTCCAGTGATCCTGTGAACTCCTTTGCCCAGTGCTTCGGCGTGGTGGGCAATGCAAGCATCAGCGGTAACTATGCCTATTACATGGCAAAGGACGGCGAAGAAGTGGTGTTCAGCCCCATGGAGGATGGCTTCAAGGACTATCTGGAGACCATGGCAAAGTGGTATTCCGAGGGTCTGATCTATGCGGACTTCCTGTCGGCGCCGGATGCGATTCCCTCCACCGACCTCCTGCTGGGCGGCGACATCGGTGTGACCTATTACAATGCGGCTTCCTACACCACCCTGATGGGCCAGGTGGAGGAAGGCAGCAGCTTCAAGCTGACCCCCGTGGAGCCTCCTGTGAATGTGGAAACCGGCGAACCCGGGCATCTGGGCCGTTTGGTGGACTATGTTTCCCCCAAGGGCTATTCCCTGAGCACGGCCTTGGAGCCCGGCAGCGAGAAGTTCGATGCGGTTTGCTCCATGCTAGACTATCTCTATACCAACGAGGGCTCTGAGCTCATGAACTACGGTATGGAAGATGTGACCTTCACCTATGACGAAGACGGTAACCATGTTTGGACGGATCTGATGGTGAATAACCCCGACGGTCTGGCCTATTCCTGGTGCATCAGCCGGTATACCTTCGGCGCAGGCTCCTTCCGGATCGATTCCTCCCGTACTCTGGCCAACTATGGCGAGGAGGAAATGCATCTGATCGACGTGTGGAATAACGGCGAATGCGACACCCGTGACGTCCTGCCCACCAGCGGACTGAGCCTGACCTCCGACGAGGCTTCGACCTATGCGGCGACGTTCAGCGACATTCGTACTCATGTGCAGCAGAGTATTCTGTCGTTTATCACCGGCGGCCGTCCCATTTCGGAATATGACCAGTTCAGAGAGGAAGTTCAGAATATGGGCATTGACTCCTGCACCCAGATTTTGCAGGACGCTTTGGATCGCTATAACCAGCGCTGACCTATCAAATTCATCAATGGCTTCTCAGATTCCACAAAGTCGTTGCATTTGAGGGGTAAAACCTGATAGGATGCCCTTGACCAAGTTTTCTATGAAGGAGGTTATTCTAAATGAAAAAGATGAAGTTGTTTTCCCTGCTTTTGACCCTGACCATGGTGCTTTCTCTGGCAGCCGGTTGCGGAAATGCAGAAAGCGCCGCATCGAAGGAATCCGCCGCCCCGCAGGAGACCGGCGTTTCCGAAGCGGCACCGGAAGAGACCACGGCACCCGCAGAAGCATCCGTGGAAGAAACCTCTGCGGCAGAAGAAACCGCAGCCCTGCCGGAGATCGGCCCCTATGAGGCAAACGAGGAGCATACGGACATCTCCGTGCTGTTCCAGTATCCCGCCTTCTTCCAGGGCTTCTTCCCCGAGGGCTGGATCAGCTCCGAGTGGTGGACGGTGATGGGCGAAAAGACCAACACCACCTTTACCCTGCGGGAAATCTCCAATCTGGAGTGGAGCGAAAACGTCAACCTGCTCTGTGCGTCCGGTGATCTTCCGGATCTGGTGACCAATATGGGCAGCGTTTACAGCGGCGGCCTGACCGCAGCCATCCGGGATGAGATGATCATCGACATCGCACCCCTTCTGGAGGAAAACGCACCCCGCTACTACCGCGCGGTCACCCAGGACGACTACACTCTGAAAACCTGCATCACCGACGACGGCCAGATGGGCGCTATGTTCCCCATTCTGGAGGAGCCCTTCCCGGTAACCAACGGCTTGTGGATCCGTCAGGACTGGCTGGATGAGCTGGGCAAGGAGATCCCCACCACCACCGAGGAGCTAAAAACCGTTCTGGAGCTGTTCCGGGATAATTTCGGCGCATCCGTTGGCTTCTTCCAGATGATCCGCCCCAACACCGGCGAGGCAGCCTTTGCCGCCGAGGGTATCTGGAATGCATTCGGCCCCACCGGCTTCTATCTGGACGATCAGGGCACCATTCAGTACGCCCCTATGCAGCAGCACTACTATGACTACATCGGCTACTGCAAGGAGTTGGCGGACGAAGGTCTGTTCCTGACCTCCGACATGACCGACCAGAAAGCCAACAACCTGTTTGCATCCGGCTCCATCGGCCTGGAGGGCGACTCCCCCGACAACATTCCTTCTTATCTGGCCCTGCTGGATCCTGAGGAAGCAGCCAAGGCAAAGCTGGTACCCATGCGTGCGCTGGGCGAGGCTACCGAGTATTCTCCCATTGCAACCTATGTCAGCGGCGATGCGGGCGGCAACGTCTCCATCTCCACCAACTGCGAGAATCCCGAGGCAGTGCTCCATGCTCTGGACTACCTGTTCACCGATGAGGGGGCCGTGTTCTCCTCCTATGGCATTGAGGGCCTGAGCTATGAGCTGAATAGCGAGGGCAAGCCCGAGTTCACCGACATCGTATCCGCCAACCCCGACGGTATCCCTGTCCGCGCGGCCATGGGCTACTTCTGCAACCCCGGTCTGCCCGGCTATATCGACTATGCCCGGAACCAGTCCTCTTGGGACGATGTGCAGAAATCCGCCTTTGACGTTTGGAACGATGCCTACACCGGTTCCTCCAAGACCGTGGACATCAACGCCCTGACCATGACCCAGGAAGAGCTGGATGAGGTTGCGGTGTTCAAATCCGACATGATCACCTATGTCACCGAGTGGGTCAACGGTGTGGTCTTTGGTGACACGCCTCTGGACGACGCTTCTATTGCGGAGTTCCAGGAGACCATGAAAACCACCATGCACATTGACGACATTCTGGCAACCTATAACGCTGCCTATGAAAGATTCCAGGATAGAAGCCTGAATCAGTAAGAATTGCATCGGAGGCTGCTGGCAACGGCAGCCTCCCTTCGAAAAAAGGAGGTAACCATGAAAGAACTGACTCCCATGGAGCTGCTGGACCGTCTGGAATGGCGGCGACAGCTTCGCAATATCATGGGCCGCATTTCCCATGACTATGCGGTCAAGCAGGAAGCCAAGATCTATGACCGGTATTTCAGCCGCCGGGACGACGTGTGCCTGGGCCTGAATAACGGCTATTATAAGGGTGCCGAGGCGGTCAAGGGCTATTACGACGCGCTGGATCGGGAGATCCGTCTGGGCTCTCAGCTGCTCCAGAAGATGTTCCCGGAGGAGCTGGGAAGCAAGAGCGCCGAGGAAGCCTATGGCGTAGGCATGATCTCCTATGTGCCTGTAGAGTCCCAGGTGATCGAGATTGCCGACGACGGCAAGAGCGCCAAGGGACTATGGAATGTTCGGGGCTCCACCTGCCATCTCACCTCTCAGGGCCCCATTGCCAAGTGGATCTTCGGCTGGGCCGCGGTGGACTTTGTGTGGGAAGACGGGGAGTGGAAGATCCTGAATCTTCTGCTGGTGTTCAACATCGACCATCAGTGCGGCGTGGCATTCACCGAGGCGGAGAAGGAATTCCCCGAGGTGGCGGAATTGCAGGAGATGAAGTCCTTCCAAATGCCCGAGCCCAATGTAAAGGAAACGGTATTCGAGACCTATCGGACAGACCGTCCTGCCGCAAAGGGCCCCAGAGTGCCCGAGCCCTATGAGACCTTTGCCGAGACGTTCCACTACGGCATATGAAAGGAGGCAGAAACATGGCAGCATTCAAGGAATACAAGCGGGAGTTCACCGACGAAGAGATGGTGCTCCACGCATGGGATAAAGAGATGATTCAGAATCTGGTGAGCCGCTTTACCTTCTATTGGGGAAACGGCGAAACTGAGCGGGCCATCCGAGAGCTGTGGGTTCATGAGCCCGAGCACATCGGCGACGCTTCCTTTGCCACTAACACGGGCTTCTATGTGGGCCTCAGCGAGGTAAACCGCCATCTGGTGGAGGAACCCAAGCAGCTGGCAGACGAGGTGCTGGGCGAATTTCAGGCCGCAAAGCCGGAAGCCTATGCCGGGGCGGAACCGGGATTGGGTCTCACCGCCATGCATTCCTGCACCACGCCCCTGCTGTTCATCTCCGTGGACGGCAAATATGCCCGCTATCTCTGCTATGACCTGGGCATGACCGGACGGGGCCATCCCGACGGCAGCGCCGAGAGCTATTTTGAGTTCGGCTTGATGTTCATTGAGCTGGTGCGGGAAAAGGACGGCTTTAAGATCTGGCATCTGGTGCAGCAGCACGATTTTTCCATTGAGAGCGGAAAGAATTATAATGACATCAACACCATCATTGAGGGCTATGATCCGGGCAGCCGCTTCTACGGCGATCCCACGGTGAAGACCGAGGTATACGACAACCAGTACGGCTGGGAGTATCTGTTCTATGATATGCCCCGCCCGTTTAAGACCTATGACGAGGACGAAGGCTATGGTCCCAAGGGCAAGGTAGGACGGAAGTTCTATCAGCGCCTTGAGATGCTGTAAGGGAGGGAACGACGATGAGTGAAAAATCCTTTCATGACCGTGTAGCGGCAGTGGTGGCCGGACAGAAGGTCGAGGAATTAAAAGCCCGCCACGCTTACCTCCACGGCGTCAACCGGGGCCGCGAGGAATATGGCACCTTCTGGCTGCGCAGCGACCATTCCACCTTTGGCCATACCTTTGGCCGAATGATGGGCTATAAGGAGCTGGTTCCGGCCCATTTTGGTGAACCTCTGGCAGCCAACGCCTTTGCCAAATCCGACGAGAAATATGGCATGGACGACGATAACATGAAGGAGGGCATGCCCTTCGAGAATGCCACCGAGGAGAAGATCGACCGCCCCACCAAGATGCGGGATATCTACGGCATGTTCAACCTCTACGGCCACAACCCCGGCACCTTCGGTCAGAGCTGCCACGTGCTGGCCTCTCCGGTCATCGAGGTGGCTGAGGACGGAAAATCTGCCCGGAGCTTCTACCTGACCCCCGGCACTATGATGGGCATGAACGGCCCCAAGGGCGGACGCAGCGGCGGCTGGCTTTGGGAGCGGTACGGCTCGGACTTTGTGTATCGGGACGGACGCTGGTGGTGGTTCCATGAGCAGGTCTGCCCGGACATCGGCGACAGCTACGATTCCTCCAACTGGGCCCAGGATCGCTTCCGGAAGTACCTTTCCGGCGAGCTGAAGGTAGGCAACTGCTCCGGCGCCCCCAGAAGCGGCATTTCTGACCTGCGCCAGGCCCACAATGATATCAGCATCATTCAGACGGTGCAGGATACCGTTCCCGCGCCCGAGGCCTACGAAAAGCTGGACGAGGCCCACACCTATTCTCCCGGCTGCGCAGACTTCGAGGACATCTACCTTTATCCCGAAAACAAGGGCTACGGTGATCCGATTTATTAAGACAGTCCATATAAAACACAACCACCGGCTTCGCCGGTGGTTGTTCATATACAGGCATAGCCCTCTATTCCTCGCCTACGCGCTGCTGGTGCTGTTCTTCGTATCCGGCGTGATGAAAACCGCGGGAGACTTCACGTCCCTCAAGCGTCCGGAGGGAGCATTCAAAATCTTCCTCCGGTTTGTGCTGGCAAAAGTCGCTATCACCTACAGCATTCATATCACCACGGCGTTCTTCCAAATTGCCCAGGGCATCGTTTCTGCCATGATCGGCTCCTCCGGGCTGGCAGAAACCATGCCGGTGGAACTGCCGGAGCGCATGGCAGAGCCAATCGAAGATGTGGGTCTGCTGGACAGCATCCCGCTTTGGGCCGTGATCCTGCTGGGCTGCCTCCTGATCTGAGTGCTGTCCACGTTCATTATTTTAACTGTCTACTCCCGGTTCTTCCGGCTCTACATTGCCACGGCTATTGCACCAATTCCGCTGGCCTTCTTCGCCGGAGAGCCTACCAGCAGCGTCGGCAAGAGCTTCCTCAAAAGCTATGCTGGGATCTGCCTTGGAGGGCTACGTCATCGTGCTGTGCTGCATTATCTTCTCCAGCTTTGCCACCACGTCGCCGGCGCTGCGCAATCTCACTGGTTCGTCTGACGGGATGACGATTCCTAAATCCATGGGCAAGCAGACTCGATATCCAGTCCCGTATGCTGTATACTTTACTTGCGTTTTATTTCTTTTCACACATCAATAATACGCCGAAGCCCGACTCTGTGCAAGAGCCGGGCTTCGTATTTCTTTGCTGCCGATTAGTGAGACAGCCCTTTCATCAATTCCCTGTTTTATTCTTCTGCATTCTCGCCACGAATCTCTTCCAGCCGTTGGCGGATTTCCTTCCGCAGGTTGGGGAATGCCACGGTCAGACGTTTCGTACCAAATCGGGCTCCTTCGCCCAGTCCGCTGAGCAGCTCACGCTGGCGCTGCTCCAATGCCTGCTTTTTCTGCTGAAGCTCCTGAAGAGAGCCGGTGAGCTTTCCGCCCAGCTTTTCCTTGCTCTCAGAGAACTTCTGTTGTCCCGCTTCCATGGCACTTTCCAGCCGCTCTCTGCTCTCGGAAAGCTTCTGCTGTCCGGCCTCCATGGCGCTTTCCAGCTTGGCGTCCGCAGCCAATGCCGAATTGCCCACTCGATCAGAGATGGCATCCCCAACCGTATGCAGGGCTTTTCCCACTCGCTCCAGCTCGCCCAGCTGCTTCCGTAGCCCAATAACGGTGATCAGCGTCAGTACAAAGTCCGCCGTAAACAGCCCATAGA
>CAJKSU010000008.1 GCA_905202605.1 uncultured Eubacteriales bacterium | reverse complement strand
TCTATGGGCTGTTTACGGCGGACTTTGTACTGACGCTGATCACCGTTATTGGGCTGCGGAAGCAGCTGGGTGAGCTGGAGCGTGTAGGCAAGGCGCTGCATGCCATGGGCGATACCATTTCGGATCGGGTGGGCAATTCCGCATTGGCGGCGGACGCCAAGCTGGAAAGCGCCAAGCAGGCCGGTCAGGAGCGGGTCGCAGAGGGCAAAGAGAAGCTGGAAAGCGCCATGGAGGCCGGACAGCAGAAGCTTTCCGAGAGCAGAGAGCGGCTGGAAAGTGCCATGGAAGCGGGACAACAGAAGTTCTCTGAGAGCAAGGAAAAGCTGGGCGGAAAGCTCACCGGCTCTCTTCAGGAGCTTCAGCAGAAAAAGCAGGCATTGGAGCAGCGGCAAAAGGAACTGCTGTCCGCATTGGGCGATGGGGCGCGGTTCGGCACCCGGCGTCTTACCAGGGCGTTCCCCGGCTTGAAGGAAGGCCTGCGACAGCGGCTGGACAATATCCACAGAGGGCAGGAAAACTGATACCTGCGTCAATTAGACACAAGCAGCGGCTTGACTCTCTGCTTCATACAACTGCAATAATTAGGCTGTTTTCACCGTGTTTCTTCTGGGGAAGAAACACGGTTTTGCCTTGTGTGTTCAATTTGTTCGATTGACTGTAAAAAAATCTCGATTTTTTCCCGTATTCTTCTGCATCTTGCGCAATGGCGGGAGCTATCATTTTTTGTTATAATACGAAAGCAAAATGATTTGCAAAGCGCAAAAAATAGTAATGGAGGATACGCAAAATGACAAAACGTGTGCTTACGGCGCTGCTGAGCGCCGCAATGCTGCTCGGCCTGCTGGCAGGCTGCGGCAGTGACAGCTCCTCAAGCGGTGCGGCAGAAACCGCTGCGGCTCCCACCGAGGAATCCAAGGAAGAGGCACGGGCGCAGGACATCGGCTCTACCCTGGATCTCTCCACCCCCAAGGAGGATTCTTCCGAGGAGGAAGATCCCGCTGAGGCGAACGATCCCAGCCTGCACCTGTATTCCTATGACAGCAGCTACGGTGTCGGCGCAAAGACCACCGGTCTGCCCCTGACCACCGATGGCGACAGCTTCACCCTGTGGCTGTCTGTTCCCGGCAATGTCGGTACGCTGTTTGCCAACGGCATGGCGGATCATCCCGTGTTCCAGAAGGCTGAGGAGTTCACTGGCGTACATATCGAGTTTTTGGAGCAGTCCGCTGAGACCAACGCAGAAAAGTTCAACCTGATGCTGGCTGGCGGCGACTATCCCGATCTGGTCAATGGCATGGACTATACGGGCGGCAACGATCTGGCAGTAGAGTCTGACTTCGCCATCAATCTGGTGGATGACATTGCTGAGTACGCTCCCAACTATCAGAATATCATCAACTCCGATCCCAGCATTGTAAAGACCATCACCACCGACGAGGGCAACATTGTTGCGTTCTATACCTTCAACTCCGAGAAGCAGGGTACCACCGAGGGCGCATGGATCCGTGGCGACTGGCTGGAGGATCTGGGTCTTGAGAACCCCAAGACCTATGACGAGTGGGAAAATGTCCTGACCGCCTTCAAGAACGAGAAGGGCGCTGAGGAGCCTCTGATGATGCCCTCTGACATGGTTCCCTCCGGCAACTTTCTGGCTTCCGGCTTCGGCATCACCGCTACCTTCCAGTCCATGATGGGCTCCGCTTATCCCTACTATGTAGAGGACGGCGAGGTCAAGTACGGTCCGCTGGAGGAGGGCTATAAGGAGTATGTTGAGCTGATCCGTGACTGGATGGACAAGGGGCTCATCTCCACCACCTTTATTCAGGACAACGCCAACCCCATGGGCGATGTCTACAGCACCAACGTTTCCACCGGCCGCACCGGTATCTTCTTCAACGGTGTGGGCATGATCGGCATGTTCCAGTCCACCCTCACTGACGCAGACCCCAACGGTCAGCTGATCGCCTGCTACGACGCCCGTAAGAACGAGGACGATGTACTGCACAATGCCAACGAGGACAGCATTGTGGGCAAGATGGGCATCACCATTACTACCGCCTGTGAGAATCCTGAGCTGGCGATGAAGTGGTGCGACTTCTGGTACACCGAGGACGGCGTGCTCCTTGCCAACTACGGCATTGAGGGTCAGAGCTTTGAGTTCGACGAAAACGGTCAGCCCTACATCACCGAGCTGGTGACCAACAATCCCGACGGTCTGAGCCTGATGGATACCCAGTTCATGTATTCCACCGACTCCGTCAACCGGATCAACGATATCAACAAGGCCCGCAGCACCTACACTGAAGCTGGTCTGGAAGCGCGTGATATCTGGGATTACAACCGTGACGATGCCAACACCTATCCCTCTGCTGCGGCGCTGACTGCGGACGAGGCAGACGAGCATTCTTCCATCTACTCTGACATCAACACTTATCTTCAGGAGCAGATTGCCCAGTTTATCACTGGCGCAAAGAGCATGGACGAGTGGGATACCTTTGTGGAGAAGCTGGAGGAGATGGGCATTGAGGACTGCATCCAGCTCAAGCAGGATGCCTATGACCGTTATCTGGCTCGGTAATTCTTCTATTTGAAAAAGGGGCTGTCTCACCAAGCGGCAGCAAAGAAATACGAAGCCCGGCTCTTGCACAGAGTCGGGCTTCGGGTCAGCCGTTCCATTCAGGCAGAAGGTGTGTTTGCCGCGATCAGGGAAGATATGAATTTCCGTCGTTTTCTGACCTGGGGAAACAACCATGTTAAGACGGAATGGTAGCTTGTGAGCATGGCGTATAACATTTTGAAGCTGCATCATAAAACACAAACAGGCCGGTTGGAAACCACCTTTTTTCCACAGGATACGGTTTAATGCCCCAATTAAGAAAACAGCGCACTTTTTTGAGCGGTAAGATGTACCCCTCAGTTTTTGTGCGCTGTTTTTTGCATTTTCAGCTGATTTCCCTTCCATTTTTCGCAAAAAGAAGGGCTGCCTCAAAATGATTTTCTCAAATCATTTTGAGGCAGCTCCATTCATTCTCTGTCGGTTTTGTTTATCGTTCCTCACGGAAGTAGGCATTGCCCAGACTTGCCGGGGGCTGGCTCTCTCTCCTCTGACGAATCGAAATGGTAATCAGTACAATTACCGTTACCACATAGGGGAGGATCTTATAAATCTCCGTGGGGATCCCCAACTGAGTCACACGCATATACATGATCATCAGTGCGCCAAACAGGATCGAGCCCCACACCGCGCGGAGCGGCTTCCAGAGCGCAAAGATCACCAGCGCCACCGCCAGCCAGCCCTTGCCGTCCATTGCACCGGTGGACCAGTTGCCGCCCGCAGATACCATGGTGAAATACAGGCCGCCCAGACCGCAGATGCCGCCGCCCAGACAGGTGGCAAGGTACTTATACTTCGTTACATTGATGCCAGCCGCATCCGCCGTAGCCGGATCCTCGCCCACGGCCCGCAGGCACAGACCGCTGCGGGTTTTAGAGAAATACCACGCCATCAGCAGTGCGATCACCAGCACCAGATAGATCATAAAGTTATAGGAGAACAGCATTTTCCCCACCACCGGGATATCCCGCAGGAAGTTGGGGAGCAGGGGCTGGGAGAACAGCTTTCCGGTGGCCTCGGACACCTGAAGCCGACCATTGCCGATTTGGCGGAAATACTCGCCGAAGAACTCGCCATAGCCCACACCGAAGATGGTCAGGGCAAGGCCGGTTACGTTCTGGTTTGCCCGCAGAGTGATGGTCAGGAAGGCATACAGGAGGCTGCCCAGTGCCGCCGCCGCAAAGGCTGCCGCAAAGGCCAGCAGCAGCGCAATCATGGGAACCGCACTGTCCCCTGCGGCACGTTCATAGACAAATGCGGCGATCAGACCCGTGGAGCCGCCCATATAGATCAGACCCTCCACGCCCAAATTCAAGTTGCCGGATTTCTCCGTTAAGATCTCGCCCAGCGTGCCGTACATCAGGGTGGTTCCCATCAGGACGGCCGCAACGAAAAAGTTGATCACAAAGCTCACGATGCAGCCTCCTTTCCGCTGCCGCTCTCAGCAGCATGGTGGGATCTCTTTCTGAAAATCATCCGATAGCGGATGAAGAATTCACTGGAAAGCATGCAGAACAGGATCAGTCCGGTGAGCATATCGCTCATGGATTCCGGCAGTGCATTGTGGGTCATGGTGTTAATGGTAGACGCGCCCTTGGTCAGCACCGCCAGCAAAGCGGAAATGAACACCATGCCGATGGGGTTCAGCGCTGCCAGCCATGCCACTGTAATACCGGTAAAGCCGACACCGCCTGCCACAGAGTCTGACAGAGTGTAGTTGATACCGGACACGACAATAAAGCCCACAATGCCCGCAATGGCGCCGGACACAAACATGGTGCGCATAATAACCTTGCCCACCTCAATGCCCGCATACCGTGCCGTGGCCTCGCTTTCGCCTACCACGGCGATCTGATAGCCATGCTTGGTATACCGCAGATAGCAGTACATAAAGATGACCAGCACCAGAACAATGATGCCGCCAGCAGTAACCCCCCATACATTAGGAAGCCGCGCCGCCGTGCCAAAGCGCTCGATCATCTGGGTTCCCTTGGGGATCTTCTCCCATGGGCCACCCTGGAGATACTTGACCACGCCGATAGCGATATAGTTAAGCATCAGCGTGAACAGCGTTTCATTGGTGCCCCACTTGGCGCGGAACGCAGCAGGGAGCAGCCCCCACAGCCCACCGCCAATGGCCGCTGCAATGCACATTACCGAAAGCAGCACCCAAGCAGGCCATGAATTCTGAAAGTTCAGCGCAAAGAACGTGGCAAAAATACCGCCCACGGTAATCTGCCCCTCCACACCGATATTCCAGAACTTCATCTTAAAGGCCGGGGCAATGGCCAATGCTGCACCCAGCAGGGGAATCATAATTTTTATAGTCTGCTGAATATTCAGGCCGCTGCCCAGCGCGCCGCCGACCATAGCCATATAAACCGAAACAGGATCAAATCCCACCGCCAGAATCAGAATGCCGAACAGCAGCAGCGCCACAAAAATCGAGGCGATCCGAATGGCCCACGCCTTGACGGCACCGATGTCATCCCGCTTCGCCAGACGGATCAGAGGTTCCTTTTTGTTCATGCTTCAGCCTCCCCTCCCAGTTTGGTCATCATCATACCAACCTGCTCCTTTGTGGCAGTGCGTCCGTCCAATACGCCGCTGACCTTGCCGCCGCAGAGCACCAGAATGCGATCGCACAGCTCCAGCAGAACGTCTAGATCCTCGCCCACGTAAATCACGGCAACGCCCTTTTTCTTCTGCTCATTGAGCAGGCGGTAGATGGTATAGGATGTGTTGATATCCAGTCCGCGTACCGCATAGGCCGTCATCAGAAGCTTGGGATTGGATGCGATCTCACGGCCTACCAGCACCTTCTGAACATTGCCGCCGGACATCCGGCGCACCGGCGTTTGGATGCTGGGCGTGACAACCTCCAGCTCATCCATGACTCGCTGTGCCAGTTCCTCCGGGCTTTTTCGGTCAGCCAGACCGAACTTGCCCCGGCGATAGGAACGCAGCATCATATTGCCCGCCATATCCATATTGCCGACCAGACCCATGCCCAGTCGATCCTCCGGCACAAACGAAAGCCGAACGCCAAGATTGCGAATCTCCATGGCAGATTTCCCCACCAGCTCTTGCGAGCCGGTTTCGTCGAAATACAGGATAGAGCCATTCTCCATCTTTTGCAGCCCCGCAATGGCCTCCAGCAGCTCCTTCTGACCACATCCGGAAATACCAGCAATCCCCAGAATTTCGCCGCTATATGCTTCAAAGCTCACATGATCCAGCTTTGCAACATGGTTCTCGTCCACTATGGAAAGGTTCTTCACCTCCAGCCGCTTCACCGGATTTTCCGGCTCTGGCCGCTCGATATTCAGAATCGTGGCCTCGCCCACCATCATGTCCGTCAAAGACTGTGCCGTGGCCTCGGAGGTCATGACCGTACCGATATAGTGTCCCTTCCGCAGAACGGCAACCCTATCCGACAGCTCCAGCACCTCCTGAAGCTTATGGGTAATAATAATAATCGCCTTGCCGTCCGCCCGCATGGCGCGAAGCACCTGAAACAGCTTTTCCGTCTCCTGGGGCGTCAATACCGCGGTAGGCTCGTCCAAGATCAGAATATCCGCGCCCCGATACAGCACCTTGATAATTTCCACCGTCTGCTTCTCGGAGACGCTCATATCATAGATTTTCTTGTCCGGATCAATATCAAAACCATACTTCTCGCTGATCTCCCGCACACGGGCATTGATGGCCTTTTTGTCGAACTTTCCGGGTTCCTTGAGCCCCAGCACAATGTTCTCGCCGGCGCTTAAAACCTCCACCAGCTTAAAATGCTGATGGATCATGCCAATTCCCAGTGCGATAGAATCCTTCGGAGAGCGTATGGTAACGTCCTTGCCGTTTACCTGAATGCGCCCCTCGTCCGGAAAGTAAATGCCGGAGATCATGTTCATCAGCGTAGTTTTACCGCTGCCGTTCTCCCCCAGCAGGGAAAGAATCTCCCCGCGACATACCTCCAGACTCACGTCCTGATTTGCCACCACAGAACCAAAGGTCTTTGTAATGTGTTCCAGCCGGATGGCTACTTCCTTTTCCAAATGCCTCATCCTTTCATTGGGCGCAGGCGCTGCCTGTGCGAAGTGCAAAGAGTGAATGGTGTACAGGGAACAAAAAACCGGTTCCCGCTGGTTCTGTCGATTTGCTGTTCTCTGTACGCGATACCCAGAATAAAAACGGCACGCCACAGGCGGGGCCGGAATACACCGGCTCCGCCTGTACATGCAGAATATTAGTTGCCCTTGATGGTGATGATGTCGTTGATGACATAGCTGAAGGAGGGAGCGGACTGGGTCGCATTCTCCTCAAAGCCGTCTGTCAGGTCAATGGTCTCGTCAGTGTAGGGGTTGGTTGCGGTGTAGGGGCCCTTGAATACGTCAGTTGCCTTCAGGGAGCCGTCCTTAAATGCCTGCTCCGTCTCATCGATCTTCTCCTGAGTGCCCTCAGCAGCGATGGCGGTGTTCAGCTCAGTCATAGCAACCCAGCCCTCGTTGAAGCCAGCGTGCTGGTCAACAGGGATCTCGGTGCCGTCCATCACAGCCTGAACTGCTGCGATCTCGTAAGGAGCGTAGTCCTGACGGGAAGAGATCAGGCAGGTGTTGGGCGCAACATCGGTCATATCCTGGTTGTAGGAAACGCAGTAAACCTCGGTGCCCTTTGCATGGGCATCCTCGCAGGCCTTTGCGGGGCCTTCGGTATCGGAATGCTGGGAGATGATCACGCAGCCGTCCTCGATGAGTGCGGTAGCCATGGTCTTCTCAGTGTCAAAGTCGCCCCAGGTGTTTGCATACTGAACTTCCATGGTAGCGTTGGGAACGACGGAGCGAACGCCCATCAGGAATGCGGTGTAGCCGGAAATAACCTCAGCATAGTCAAATGCTGCGACATAGCCGATCTTTGCCTGATCCTCGGTGATGGTACCGTTGTCGATCATCTCCTGCAGCTTCATGCCGGCGACGATGCCTGCAACATAGCGACCCTGATAAATCTCGCCCATGTAGTTATGATAGTTGGAAACAACAGGCTCCTCAGCTGCGTCAGCGCAGGTAGCCTGGCAGAACTGAACGTCGGGATACTCGTTTGCCAGCTCCTTGACGGTTGCACCATAGCCAAAGGAAGTGGTGAAGATGATGCCGCAGCCTTCGTTGCAAAGCTCACGAACGGGATCCTCAACGCCGTCTTCCGGAACGTTGTACTTGGCAATGCACTCAACCTTGCTGCCGTAGGTTTCCGCAATGGCATTCTCGGCGGCAATGAAGTTGGCGGTGTAAGCCTCAGTCTCATCGCCGATGTACACAAAGCCGACCTTCAGCACGTCGCCGCTGGCAGCAGTCTCACCGGTGGAGCCGGCATTTTCCGCCACAGCGGAGCCCTCTGCTGCGGGAGCCGTCGTAGCAGCGGCATCATTGTTGGAGCCGCCAACAGACTGACCGCAGGCGCACAGACCCAGCACCATAGCCAGTGCCAGAACCAGTGCAAAAATTCTCTTCTGCATGTTTTTTTCCTCCAAACACGTAAAATTTGACCGGTTTCCCGGTACAATAAACAATAGCCACCTACCCCACCGGACTACATTTTTCCCATGGATGACAGCAGCTAACATGATTATTGTACAGGAATTTCTCCAGTTGGGCAATAGCCGTAATAAAAAAAATCGACCGCTTTTTACATATTTTTTTGTCATTTTTCACACATACCGCCTGCCAGTTTCCGGAAGAAACTGGTCAAACAGCAAAAGCCGTTGAAAATTCAAACTAATTATAGTATCATGAAGATAAGGGGGGGATACGAATTATGGAAAACCCAGATCAGCAGCTTGACACACTGCGGGAAGAAAATTGCCGTCTACAGCAGGAGCTGGAGGAGGCAAAACGCCATGCAGCGATTTTTGCCCGTGAGATGTTTCTGTCTGACCTGATGGGCAATCACCAGATTACCCAGACGGAATATGAAACGGCTCTGCAGGACTACTCCTTTCATTTCCCATCTCTCTGGTTTGTGGTTGTCCTGATTCAGGTGGAACCGGAGTTTTCAGCACTGTTCAGTAAGGACGCCGTTCCCACGCAGGAAAGTCTTCGCCATGTGCGTTTTTTGGTGCGCAATGTTCTGGAGGAACTGATTGGGGAAAAGAACATCTGTCACGTCATCACCGTTCAGGGGCAGCTGGCAGCACTGGTCAACCTGCTGGAACCGCCAGCGCAGGCCATGTGTTCCATTGCCGCCGCGGCAGAGCAGGCAGCCCAACTGTTTGAAAGCCACTACGACTCCGTGATCTGCTTTTCCGTGAGCCGCTGCCATCAGGGCTATACCCAAATTCACGCCGCCTATGAGGCCGCCAGCAGTCTGGTACAGTACCGCACCATGGCAGGGGACGACAGCCGGGTCATTCTCTATGATGACAAAACTGAGGCGCATATGGCAAAGCAGCGGGTGGAGCATTTTGAATTTGAGCATGCACTGGACAACTATATCCGTCAGGGAGACTACGAAGCCGCCAAGGCGCTGGTGCATCAGATGCTGGGCGCTGAGTTCGGTCATGCCCAGCCTACGGTGCAGGTATTTATGATCCGCGCCTATGGGCTGATTAACGACATTCTTCATGTATTTGACAGTCTGGAGGAGTATTTCTCCCCGGAATTTTTGATGGAGCTGCAGGCCGGCCCTCGAATCGTCCACGCTGCATCTTTGGCGGATATTTCCTCCGAGCTGGACAGCATTTTTGATGAGATCATTCGCCGCCAACAATCTCAGGAGCAGGAGCCTGCATGGGTGTCGCGTGCCGTGGAGTACATGGATCAGAATTTTGCCGACCAGAATCTGAACGTTGCCGGGGTAGCAGACGCAGTGGGCATTAACCCCGTTTATTTAAGCCGCATGCTGAAAAAATACCGAAATTTAAAGCCTCTGGAGTATATTCATCAGAAGCGCATTGAAAAGGCCAAGCAGCTTTTGGGGCAGGGGGTCACCGTGAAGGATACGCTGCCCCAAGTAGGCTACAGCAGCGCCTTAACCATGAATCGCGCGTTCCGTCGGTTTGAAAACACCACCCCCGGTGCGTTTTATCGGGAAAAATAAAAATTGGAAAACCACGCCGTCCGCAAGCTCAGACTTACGAACGGCGTGGTTTCGGTTATGGAACGCTGTGCCTACCTTTCTCTTTCGCACGGGCGGAGATTGCCGCCAAGTCAGGAAGGGGAGCGGTGGTATTCAAATTTAAGATAACTGCGCCTGCCGGAGTCATTTCTCCGCAGAAATCAATGCAGTATAATTATAGCCGGTTCGCCATGCGTTGTCATTAACATAGGTTAACTTTTTCAAGTTTTCTTGGGAAGGGATACAGAGCGGTCTGCATGTAAACCGCAGACCGCTCTGCGGTTTTGGGGAATTAGCCCTGATTATCAGCTGCACGGTACTCCGTTGCCTTCGTCTCCAGTGCCTTTGCCAGCTCTTCCATTCTCTCGGAGAAGGTGGTGAAGGAGCTCTTGAACTCATTGTAGGAGTTTACATAATTGGTCTTTGCGGTGCCAAGCCACTCTGCGCTCAGTCCGTCAACCATAGCTTTGAGCTTCTGAATTGCTTCATCATTCTGCTATTTATAAGTACTAATGTCCTTTGCCTTCTGATCCAGTACATCAGGATCGACCTTAATGTTTGCCATTGTTTATACCTCCATGTATTTTTATTTATAGCAGCAGCTTTTGCTGGTACTATCCGTTTTAGCCAATGGCCCCAATGGTCTTGGCATACTGCTTGTCCGCAGCCTCCATATTGTCCGCCGACTTTTCCAATGCGACAGCGTAGGATTCCAGGGTGTCATCCATTCCATCAAAGCCAGCCATCATCTCTTTAAAGGCCGTAACAAGCTTCTCCTCTGCGTTACCGCTCCAAACATCCGGCAGACCGTTGACCAGATTGGTCAGCTTATCAATGCTGTCCGCATGTTTTTTTGCCGCGGTTCTCAATTCTCCGGCTTTATCCCGAAGGAACGCCGGATCGTACTTGATTTCATTTGCCATAATTTCATCTCCTCGCTTCCATTCTCAGGGGTGAGTTTTCTTTATGCGCTGCGCCGATTCTGCGGGCTGCGCCACAAACCGCAATGCGCTATACTCCACCAGTCTGTATCCGCTCTGATATAACGTCAGTCCTGCACTGCTCCGGCACACCGCAGCCGCCTTGTCTTGGGGCGTGATTTTCGGCAGTCTCTGTTCCAGATCAATATTTTCCAGTGCTTCTGCCGCACGTCGTCCCGCCAGCACGCTGTCGTCCATCCGAATCCGGAGCCGAATCAGATTTGCACGATATGTAAGAAGCTGCTGCCGAACTGTTTCAGAATAGGTTCCCAGTGTAAATTCTTCCCCCAGCAGTTGATTGCAGGCACCATACAACACCGAAATGACCTGATCCAGCTGTTCCCCCTGAGCAGCAATGGCACGGAACACATCATTCAGCGCTGTTTCATCTACTCGGATTTTTCCCATGCCAAGCAATCAGCTCCCCATCTCACAACATGAATTGCATTTTATTACATTCCACGCGCTTTTACTCAAAAAATGCTATCATAGCTGCTGTACCTATAGGATCCGAGTTTTTAGAACTTAAATACGTATCACTTAGAGGGATTCTTCCAGCTCCCACATCTCGGTCATTCACAGGATCATCCGCAAAAAAGTGAATATTCCCACTATCATCAACCGTATAATCCGTTACCACAACTGCATGATTATAACCACCAGCAGGTGACCAAACCATTATTCCTTCCGGATGCTGATCTAACATTTCCGCCATTTCCTGACTGCTAACCCCATGATTTATATAACTCATTGTATATGAACTTCCATCCTTTGAATAAGTTCGGTTGAAGTAGTACGAACTATCCGCTGGCCATGTTCCGTCCGCATTTCTGCCAATTTGACCACCATTTGTCCGGTACACATCATCAAACTGATACGATGGATCCATTCCATCCGCAGCCTGTTTCCGACGTAGCAACGTAGTCGTTGCCGAATATGTACAAAGACCACCCGTGCTACCATCACTATAGCGCTCATTCTGTTGCAATTCTCCTACAGGCACTTTACTAGAAACATCTTCTACTTTATTTCTATACACCTCATATTTATGTGTATCTTCCCACTGCTGATGCGCAGCCTCTATTTCTTCATAATACTGGTGGAATTCATCCGACTTTTTTTCCACCGTCTCTTTTCCGTTCCATTCCGTCAGCACATAGGCATCCGAGCTGGTGCTACCGTTGTTACCCTGATTCCGATTAAACAGGCCAGCAACAAAAGGGGCAAGAGTAAATGGCACTGTAAACGGAAACGCTGCGCCAATCCACGACACCCAATTATTTGATTTCTTCCCGCCGTTGCTGGATGCAACCTTTCCTTCGCTATTGTCTTCCGCTTCTATCCCCGAAGCAGCCGTCTTTGCCGCAGACCCCAGCTGCTCCAGCCTTTCACTCTGCTTTTTCAGGCTGGAACTGGCCTTCAGCAAGCCCCAATGCAGCTTCAAAGAATAGTTCTCCAGTGACAGGATATCGTCCATCGCAAGGGATGAATGTGCCGATGCCACCTCGTTAATAACCTTCTGCATCTCCGAAACCTGATTTTCCAGTGCCGCCGAAACCGACTGCACCTGATCCACTGTCATGATTACTGTTTTGCTCATTGGACATCCTCCATTATTGCAAGCACATTCCTACTGTAACCAGCTGCTCAGCGAATGCCGCCGCCTTCTCCGCCGCCCTCGGCCTCATCGATTGCCTTCAGCTCACCGGCCTTGCTTGCAATATTAGCAGCAAACGCGCTCAGCGTGGTATTCATTTCGCTGACTTCCTTCTGCCATGCGGTCAGCTGCTCTACCATAGCATCCGCCGCCTCTCCGGTCCAGCACGCCTGAATCGCGGCAATCTGATTTCCAATAGATGTTGCGATGTCGCTGCAGCTCTGTCCTGCTTTTTTGATTTTATTGGCCTGTGCCACTGCCAGGTCATAATTCAGTTTAATCAGCATAGTTATCCTCCCGATTTCATCGTCAGAAAGGCTCCGTCCCAGATGCCGTTTTCCGCAAGACTGGTATTGTCCCGCAGTTCCTTTTTCCCCATATAAATCCGCACCTGCTTGCAGCCGTGGGTCAGCTCCGGAATCTCCAGCATCTGCTTTTTCAAATCAGAGACCAGGATATTGCACGGAAGCTCCACATCGAATTCGTCCGTTCCATAGTTGCCCGCCACGGTTACAATTATGCTGTTAACCATTCTTCCGCAACTCCCTTCAGGGTCACCCAGGATCCGGCGGACGCCGCCCGAAGGCCGATCATGGTTCGATTGTCCTCGCCCACGGTCTGATAGAATTCCGCCATGGCATCGTCACCGATCAGTGCCGATACGCTGTCTGCCGAAATGCCGTCCTCGCCCCGTGCCACCATCGTAATGGTTGCAAAATCCGTCATAAAGGACAGGCCATCCAACAGGAACTTCTGGCTGAATGCGTCCAGCTCCAGATTGGCGATCTCATTCTGCGCATCCACCAGCTTTCCACGCTGGATCAGCCGCCCAATTGACTTAAAATCCAGCATGGGCACCAGCATGGAAACTTCATCGGATCTGCTGCCCGAATCCATCGGAAGCTGCTCCAGCGCCGCACGGACATCCTCCGGCTTTTTCCGCATCAGAGAAAGTGCGTCTGAGCCGCCCGAAATTTGCAGCCACGTACCGCCGCAGTCATAGAAGCGCTCCGTTACCAGCTGTCCCTGTGCCTTACGATAGTCAAAGCCGATATAGTGCTGAAAGCCTACGCACAGATCCACCAGTGCAAGAAGCTCCGGATCATAGGCAGTTTTCCCACCGAATGCCCGTTTGCGGTAACCCCGCTCCTGAAGAGAATCCTCAACGTCCAGACTCAGCCGTGTCTTTCCGGACTCATCCAGATCCCGGAACGGATCACTGATTCCGGGCAGGAGCTCCCCCGAACGTTCCTTTACCAGATACACCAGCTCTGCCGATGTTAAAACCATGTTCAGCTCTGCCATTGCTTTCATCCTTCCTTTGTACTCAGTAGATTGATCTGTTTCGCTTTATCCTCCAGAATATAGCACGCCTCCTGACCGCCGAAGGGCCGACGCTCTTCTTCCACAGAAAGCTTTGTCTGCAACAGACCATGCTCCGCAACGCTTCCGCCCAGAAGGATCACATGCCGCTGCTTGAGCAGACGGCTGGTCAGCTTCTCGCCCAGCTGTGCCAAGTAGACCATTCCGTCCCGCAGACCGCCGGCGATCAGATATACGCCAAGCCCCTGCCCCATCTCTACAACATCCCGGAGGTAGACCACGGTTTCATCCGCCGCCCCCTCGAAGAACTCTCTCCAATCGGCAATCACCAGGAAAATCGGGGGAAGCTCTCCCTTTTCATTGCGCCCCCTTCCTTCCGCACGGTCACTGAGCCGCTGCATCAGTGCCGTAATATAAGCATCTGCCTGTGCATCGCCGCACGGGAATGTCTGGGATGCCGCCGCAGGATTCAGCGAGCAGACCCGATCCTGAAACAGAACCAGCTCCGCCTCCGGAATTTCCGACACCTGATCCAGCACCATTTGGAGCTGATTCACCAGCGTTTCCTTTTCCATTCCGGAATACATCAGGCAGTGCTTTCCGGACTGCAGGAAGCAAATCGGATCCATCATTTTGGGATCGATGCCTAAAACAACATCACCATGAACGCCCAGACTTCTCCAGTTCATATGTACAGCGTCTGTCGGCACTGCCTCCGGATTCCAAGCCTGCCGCATCTCCTCCACCAAATCGTGGGTATTCCGGTTTCGCTCCGACTCCGTTACCCCGGCACAGGGCAGGGCAATTTGAATTTCCACCGGGTAATCCATCTTAGCAAGGCCGCGTCCCGGATAGTTCTCCGGCGTCAGCTCGCTGCGCCCCACAATTCCGTTATAATCGCTCCGTTCATTCTGCCGAAGCGTCAGCTTCGTTTTAAAAAAGCCGCTGAGTTTATAGGGGAAGGCCGTTCCCGGCGCAGTTGCAATCAGATATACACCATATCCGGCGCCCTTCTGTGCCACCTCATACAGCATGTCCTGAAGCGCTGCGCTGTCTTCCCATGCTGCAGAGATATTATCTACAAGGATCACAATTGCAGACATGGACTTTCCCAAATCACAGTAGCCCTCCAGCGAAATTGCGCCCGCCTTTAAGAACAGAACACGTCTGCGGTTGATCTCATCCCGAATCTTCTGAATGATCGCCTGAATGTCTTCCGGATCCGCCGCTGCGGTGCTGCCCTTGACATGGGGCAGATTGCGCACCAGATTCAGCGCCCATTTATCATAATCAAACAGATACAGTTCCAATTCGTCCGGCGCATACCGCAGTGCAAGCGACATCGCCGCTGTCGTCAGCGCTGTGGTCTTGCCGCTCTCCGGTCCGCCCTGAATGGAAATATGTCCGCTTTTACTGAGTGTATAGGACAGTATATACTGTCTCTGACTTGACGGATCATCGGCTGCCCCCAAAACAACCTCCATAACAGACGTGTCCGGCCACTTTCCACCGGAAAACCGAGAAGGAAGCAGTGAATCGAGATAGAGCGTCTGTGCAATAGGCGGCTGCCAAATCTGTGCTGGAAGCTCCGTATCTGTTTTCTCGGCATAGGAACAAATATACTTGACCACCTCGTCAATCTCCTTGACCGACGACCACAGACCAAGATTTTTTTCCCACACCAGTGTTCCGGCAAACAGTCTTGACCGGGTTCCATTCATCGCCACCTTGGCAATGGGCGGAATCTTTGCAGTGTCCTGATCCCGGTTGGGGTTATAATACGCTCCACTCCAGAATGCCTGAATTTTTTCGTAGACCTCAAAGTTGCCGATCTTCACATAGCCTCGTCCCGGCAGCTTGGTCATGGTATAGGCATCGTGTGTTCCCAACATGCCGGTACTGGCATCATCCGAATCCACCTTCATACACCAGTGGAAATGGCTGTTGACCGGGATCACCGATCCATTGGCTGCGGCCGCAGCATCCTGTGCCAGCACCAGACAGTAAATCCCCAGAGATGCCCCCTTGGTATAAATGGCATTCACAATGGGCATAAACTCCGGATGATTGGCCTTAAAATCCGCAAATTCGTCGATTACCACAATCAGGTAGGGAAGTGCCACGTCAATTTCCCCGTGCTGGAATTTCTCGATGTAATCTTCGATATTGTGTGCGCCGCACTCCTTAAACAGCAGCTGACGCCGGTTTACCTCGCTGCTTAGCGCTGCGACATTTCGCTCTACATTATGATCCAGATTGGAGATTGTACCCACCAGATGAGGAAGCTTGCGGAAGGGAGCCAAAAGGCCGTCCCCCTTGTAATCCACAATGATAAACGCTACTTCGGTGGGCTTGAAGTGCAGTGCCATGGACAGGATCCACGACTGCACAATATCAGATTTACCAGAACCAGTGCCGCCTGCCACCATTCCGTGGGGGCCGTCCTTTTTCCGGTTGATGTCAAAGTAGAACGGATCGCCGTTGCCGCGAATACCAATGGGAACCGCCAGAGACTTTCCGTAATCCGACTTCTTCCATTTTTCCTCAATACGAAGCTCCTCTACGGTATGTGCTCCGTAGCCCTCCATAAAGGTAACGCTGTCCGGCAGCTTTGAACTTCCGGCGCTTGCCGCCAGACGTACCGGCGCCAAGGTTCTGGCAATGGCATCGCAGACCTCTCTCTTTGCGGAATCCGGAACAAATTCGTGCTGTTCGCCAGTATCCGCAGTGGGATACCATCTGCCCTGAAGCGCTGTCAGCGCTACCACCGCATTACACCCGGCGCAAAGACCGCTCTCGTCCTCGGCGGTAAATACCGCACTGATTCCCAGCTTTGGATCGTTGGCGGTCAGGTGATTCATCAAAAGCTCCCCGGATACCGCCGCCATATTCCCCACAATTACCAGAAAATGCGTTTGCTTGCCGTCAGCCCTGACGCTAGGTCCGGTACGCTTGGAAATTGCGTCTTCCAGTTCCTTGCAGAGGCGAACACTGTCCTCCCGGTTTCCCGCAATATAGCGGTTCTGCCGGTCATCACTCCATGTATGGGGTAGCCAGCGCATCCATTCCCACTGTTGCTTTTCCTCCGGTGCGAAAAATACCGCAATTTTCAGTTCATCATAGCTGTGGTTTACTGCCGCCTGAATCGTCAGGCAGCGCACCATATTCAAAACCTGCTGCCGTTCGCCCACCAGTCCAACAGAACCAAGCTTCCGAATCGGACAGCTGATAGGTACATTCCCCACCTCCGCCGCGCTCCGAACCAGCGCTTCGTACTCCTCGCCATAGTGGCTGCTCTGAAAATGCACCTTGGTCGGAACCGAACCCATGCCCATCCGCAGATCCAGAAATCCGTCCTCACTGGGGCGAATCCTCCAAAGCTGCGCCATACGCTTTGCCGCAATTTGTCCGCATCGCTGGATGCTGGGATACTCATACTTCAGCACCTCAGCCTGATGCTGCTTACTGGCTTGAATTGCAGCCTGCAAATCGGACAGGTTCTCGTCAAATTGCTGTTCCGCCGTCTCCTTTTTCTTTTTGTACTTCTTTTTCTGATTCAAGTGGCTCAGTACGCCGGTCAAAATGGTAACACAGTACATTGGTGCCGTATACACAAGACTTCCCACTCCGGTAATCAGAAGAATGCTAATCATAATCACCAGCATAAGCGCCTGAGGCAGCAGTGATGTCATCCAGTTGTACTCCGGCTTATCGCCCACCCGTTCCTTCTGGGGCAGCGCCAACTCCAGCACCTTGAGGGGCGTCCGCATATGGGGACTGCGGTTAAATACCGGTGAAGCAACCGCTGGACGGATCCGGCTGGCGGTATTATCATCAGAGACTTTGAGCGGCTCCGCCTGAGCTGCCAATGCATCCAAGTCCCCCGCAATACCAAAAAAAGGGCGAAATTCCGATATTCCATCGGCTCCTCCGCGGTTAAATACAGGACCTTTCCTCCCGCTTATGGCAGATTCCGACGCTGGTTTCAAAGGCTCTGCACGCAAAGTCTTCTCTGTTTTTCTGTATGCGCCGGTTTTCTCTGCTGGCTTCGATTCCGCTGTTGCTTTGTCTGCCGGTTCTACAGACGGCGCAATGCTCGGTCTGGGGGTAACTTTTCCATCCAAACTAGAAGCCGGTGTAAACCCTTTTACACTTCCCATGTGAATTTTTCTCCTCTCAGAGCGCTGGTAAACGCCGTGCAATTTTGTCAGATAATTTAAATAATATCCAAAATTGTGCCATATTTCCCAATCACACTGCAAGTATACGCTAACTGTTTCCTGTGCATTTCCTCGTATTTCGGCCAGACTCTGCTTTCTCTATTTCTTTAAGGCAATACCGCATAATTTGGCGAGAGAGTCTGACGAGAGGATTTGCGTCAGAAAAAGGTGGAAAACCGCCGGAATACTTTGTGTATTTCAAGGTTTTCCTAACGCATTTCTGGCGGAAAGAATCCGTCAGAATCCGAAGACGCAATTATGCGGTGTTGCCTTAAACCAAATGCTATAAATGTCATCGCCTCATGGATCGTCTCTACAGCTGGTTGATAATACCGGGATTTCCTATTTTCCCTTTCTTATCACCGAGAACGTTCATTCCATTTCTCGCAGAGTTTCTTTGCAATATAAAATTCCACAAGATACAGAAGGAACGCACCAGCCTTTACCCCAATCGCATAACCGAGAAATGTATTTATTATCGCTCCAATAACAATTGTCAGGAACCAAATCAAAATTTTCATTCTGAATTTCCTCCTCTATTCACAACTATTACGATTTTATATCATTTTTATCCATTTCGCAGGAACCCTTCCAAATTGGTCGATTTTTCTGTCATTTTGGTATTCCGCCACTTGGTGTCTGCACAAACGTGCAAAACAGCCGTACATGACCACGTCATGCACGGCTGTTTTTCCATGTACTTTTTCTATTCTATCCGCCGAAGTACGCCTTTTTCACCACATCATTATGACGAATATCCTCTACGGTTCCCTCTGCTACCAATTCACCTACCTGCAGGGTATAGCAGTATTCCGCCGTTCCAAAGGCCAGATGAACGTTCTGCTCCACCAGCAGGATCGAGGTTCCCTTTGTTTTATTGATCTCCCGAATCTTCACGCCGATGTCCTCAATAACAGCCGGAGCCAAGCCAAGAGACGGCTCATCCAGACAAAGGAGCTTTGGCGCCGCCATGATGCCTCTGGCAATGGCGAGCATCTGCTGCTGGCCGCCGGACATGGTGCCTGCCTTCTGCTTCAGGCGATCCTTGAGGATCGGGAACAGCTCATAGCAGAACTCCAGATCCGCCTGAATTCCGTCCTTATCCTTCCGCTGAGTCGCACCCAGCAGCAGGTTCTTCTGCACCGTCAGATAGGGGAACAGATGTCGTCCCTCTGGAGCCAGTACCAGCCCCTTCTGCACCCGCTGTGCGGTGGATGCGTGGGTGATATCCTCTCCGTTAAACAAGATGGTTCCCTCTGTTGCCGGTACCAGTCCCAATGCGGCGTTGAGCGTTGTGGATTTGCCCGCGCCATTGGAACCGATCAGCGTGACAATGCCCCCCTGCGGTACAGAAATATTCACATCATGAATGGCAATGGACTTCCCGTACATTACCTTTAAGCCCTGAATCTCCAGAATATTGCTCATACCGTACCTCCAAAATAGGTTTCAATGACGGTGGGATCCTTGCGCATACCTTCCGGTGTTCCCTCAAAGATCTTATGTCCGAAGGAGATGACTGTAACAGAGTCCAAAATATCCAAAATCTGCATGTTGTGTTCCACCACCAAAATGGAAATTCCCTTATCCCGGAGCTTGGAGATGGCGTCAATGGAGAAGGCGATTTCCTCCGGATTCATTCCGCCCAGCGGTTCGTCAAGCAGCAGGAGCTTTGGCTTCGTTGCCAGCGCCCGTGCCACGCCCAAAATCTTTTGATAGCCGTGGGGCAGGTTTTTCGCCAGTTCATTGCGCACATGCTGCAGTCCCAGAAATTCCAGAATCTCATCTGCGGATTTTGCGATATAATCCTCATTGGTGCGATAGGTTTTGGTGTTGAAGAAAATCTGAGGCACCGAGGAATGAGGCCGCAGATGATAGGCTGCAGTCACATTCTCAAACACAGTAAAGTCGCCAAACAGGGGATTGAGCTGGAACGTCCGCCCGATGCCCATTTTCGCCACCTGATGAGGACGGGATTTGGTAATCTCCTTTCCGGCATAGAAGATATGCCCGCTGGAAGGGGTCAAAACACCGGTGATCAGGTTGAAGAACGTGGATTTGCCCGCGCCGTTGGGCCCCAGAAAACCCTTGATCTCGCCTTCTTCCATGGAGAAGTCCAGATCATTCATAACGGTCAGCCCGCCGAAGCGCTTGGTCAGACCGGAGGTTTCAAGCAGATGCATGTGTACTGCCTCCTTCCTTGGAATTGCGTTTTGCCCGCATCTTCCGAATCAGGGCAGGAATACCCGCCAAGCCACCGGGCAGCAGATATGCCACCAACAGGGTGCAGGCGCCGGTCAGGAACGGTGCATAGGCGCTGAGGTCGCGCCCCAGTTCGGGGATCAGCACGAAGATGATTGCGCCGATGATGGGGCCGATAAAGTAGTCCTCGCCGCCAATGAGCATATACATCAGCAGCCAAAGGGAGAATGTCATGTCATAGTTCGTGGGGCTGAGCACTGTGGAATACAGGCCGTAGGCCGCACCCACGATGCCGGCGCAGAAGCTTCCCATCCCCACCGCCAAAAGGCGATAGAAGGTCGCGTTGATACCGATGGAGGACGCCACATCCTGCGACTGCGACAATGCACGCAGCGTAGTTCCGATTCTAGAGAATTCAAATCGATACAGCACCACCAGCAGCACCACCGTAATTGCCAGAAATACATAGTAGCAGGCAATATCGTTCTGGAGCAGCTTGGGAATCCGGGTCAGGCCGTGATAGCCGCCGGTAATCTTCATGGCCTTAATGATATAGGCCACGGTAACACCCATAAACATCGACGCCATGGAGTAATACATGCCCTTCAGCCGCACAAAGGGCAGACCGGTGATTACACTGACCACCATAGCAAACAGTCCACCCGCCAGAATGGTCACTACCGGAGGCAGGGCAAAGGATTTTGCCAGAATACCACCGCAGTATGCGCCCAGCGCAATAAATGCGCCGTGGGCAAAGGTCAACGTACCGGACAGGGAGATAGTTCGCAGGCTCACAGAGCCGACCACCTTATACAGCACCATAATGAGCACGCCGATCCAGTAGCTGGTATTCAGTACCATGGGCAGCAGCAGGAAGATCAGCAGGAGAATTCCATAGGGCAGCCCCTTTTTGAGATTAAGCTGTTTCACGATTCCGGCACCCCCTTACATCTCGTGACCGAAGAAGCCCTTGGGCTTGATCAGCAGCAGCACCACCACTGCCGAGCAGGCAATGGAGGACGCAGTATAGCTATCCCAGATAATAGGACAAATGGAATCCAGCAGCGCCATCAGAAAGCCGGTAATGAGAATACCGTTCATGGAGCCTGCACCTGCCAGCATCACCAGCATCAGAATACGGACGTTGATATTGTCGCCCATATTGGAGCTGACCTGCTGATAAGCACCCATCATAGAACCAGCTACCGCTGCAAAGGCAAACCCCAGACCGCAGACCAGTGCGCTGACCTTATTGACCGGAATACCCTGAAGCGCCGCGCCCATCCGATCCTGACTCAGCGCCTCCATCTGCATGCCCAGCTTGGTCCGGTAGACCATAAACAGCGTTGCGATCAAAAGCACTGCGCCCACCGCAAAGGTCACCAGCTTCTCGCTGGTCACCACCATAAATCCCATATCCACCGAGCCGGACGCATAAGTGGGAATGGAGATGGTCTGAGAACCGGAAATCTGTACCGCCAGCTGCTGGAGCATGGTCATGATCGCAACGGACACCATGACCACCCGGTCAAATTCCTTCTGGAAAGGCCGGAAGCAGAACCGTTCCATCAAAATGCCTACCAGCGCAAGCACAACGGTAGACAGCAGCATTGCAAGCCAGTTGTTCATTCCCAGGCGGCTGCAAAGATAATACGTAATATAAGCAGCCGTCATATAGAACGCGCCATGAGCCAGATTTACCGACCCCAGCATATTAAAGATGAATGCAAATCCCAGAGAGGCAAGAATGTACATGGAGGCAAGCACCAGTGTATTCACTGCCACGTTGGGAATTACGTTCATGATGAGCATGAAAACCGCTCCTTTCGGAAAAAAGATCAAAGCCGTGTCGGCTTTTGCTGCTTCGGGCGCAGAGGATGCCCCCTGCGCCCGGTGGTCAGCTTTTCACAGTATTCGTTTTCCCGTTAGGGAACAATGCAGTCATAGGTTGCCATGTAGACAATCTTACCGCCATCAGCCTTCAAGGTATGGCTGGGATGAGAAATGGCGTGGTCATTGCCAAATGTCTCCTGTCCGCCCTTGATGCCGGTACCAAACAGCGTCTCCACGGTGTCCATCGTCTCATAGTACTTGAGAACGGTGTCTACGTCGATAGAGCCTGCGCCCTGCATGATCTGAAGCATGGTGTAGAGGTTGTCAAGGCCTGCGCCGTTCCACGCAGAAGCAGTTTCCTCGCCGTACTGATCCACAAACTTCTTATAGATGGCGTTAAAGGTATCGGTATTCCGGGAGGTGTCAGCAATGTCAGTGCCGAAGGTAAATGCGCCAGACAGATCACTCAGGCCGGAGCCGCCGATCAGCACGCCGGGGCTCATGGTAATAACGGCTGCGCATACCATATCGGAACCAGCAGAACGAACTTCCTTCAGCAGAGACGCAATGTTATCTGGGGTGCCGTTGCCGATAAAGCAGTCCGCCCCGGAGGAAACAACCTTCAGTGCAATGGAGGAGAAGTCCGTGGACTCGCCGTCATAGATAATGGGGCTGTCAACATACTCCAGACCGAACTTTTCGCAGCCCGCCTTGACCAGCGCCGCCTGCTCGTCATTTACGCCGTTGTCATCGCAGGTATATACAACCTTCTTGACATCGGGGTACTGATCCTTCAGAACTTCGATGGCAGTATAGTACTGGGAAGTACATGCATTGGAGAAGGTAAAGGAATACTTGGTATCCGCATTCATTACGTTATGGTTCATGTTGTTCTGAGCCATCACATTCATAACGCCGGCGTTCTCGAAAATATCAATGGCGCCCTCTACCCAGAAGTCGTTTGTCTCCATGACATACTTTACACCGGCGTCTACCAGACGCTGTGCCGCAGAGCGAATGCCCTCGGCATCGGAGCCGCCGTCTTCCACCACAAGCTCCAGCTGGTACTTGGTGCCGCCGATGTCGATGCCGCCCTGCTCATTGAGGTAATCGCAGAGAGTCTGCATCTCAATCTGGTTGTTGTAGTCAACGGAAGCAAACCAGCCGGTGGTGTTCAGCAGCGCACCGATTTTCAGCACGTTATCACCAGAGGCCGTAGTGTTCTGATCCGCTGCCGGAGCAGCCGCCGAATCAGCTGTGCTTGCCGCCGGCGCATTATCGGAGGTTGTACTGCCGCCACTGCCGCTGCCGCTGCCGCAGGCCGCAAGACCCAGTACCATCGCTGCCGCCAGCAGCAGAGCAAGTAATTTTTTGGTCATTTTCATTTCATCCTTTCCATGGTCGAGGGCTTTTTCTATACAGATGTCATAACATTTCGCCCTTTTGGCTACATCATACACTTGAAATATATTTTTGTCTAATATATAATATTTCTGAAATATATTGATAGCATTTATAGTTTAGGACGTGATTTAAAAATGGATTTACTGCAATTGAAATATGTGGTAGCAATTGCCGAAAGTGATTCCGTTACCCAGGCGGCGGAGCGGCTGCACATCTCCCAATCCGCTCTATCCCTCAGCTATAAGCGTCTTCAAGAGGAGCTCGGGGTACAGCTGTTTCAGCGTCAGGGGCGGCGGCTGGTGCTCACCGATGCAGGGACTTTTTTCTGCCGAACCGCCTCCATGATCCTTGGTCATATCGACAAACTGACCTACGATATGTCCACCATCCGCGGAGCCACCGCCAGTACCATCACCTACACCTCGGAGGCTGGGGATTTTACCAATGAATCCAGAATCCTCTACAGCAAATTTTTTCCTGAGCGAGAAGTGGTTGAGCTGCGGGAAACCACGCGGGAAACGCTGGAATCTCTGCGCCGCGGCCGCGCTGCCTTTGCCATCACCTATGAGGACAACACGGATGATTTCCTAACCTCCGAGCCGCTGCTGGAAGAGCCGATGTACGCCTTTGTCAATGCCAACTCCCATTTGGCGGGCTATGACGAGCTTTCCATGGAGCAGCTGCGCTCACTGACGCTGCTCTCCCAACGGCCGGATTATACAGTAGCGCAGATCATGCGGCGTTTTTATACCCATTCCTCCACTATGCCGGGGCGGGTGTACTACGTGGGTGACCCCGAATCCATGACCATACAGGTCTATAACGATGTAGGCATCACCTTCATCCCGGAAAGCGTCGTTCATTTCTGGGAGAAGTCCGACTTTCCCATAGCGCCGGGTACCCGAATGATCCCCATGTCCAATAAAATCTGTCATCGGCGGCTGTTTCTGACCTATCCCCAGACCGGGCTGTTCACGGAGGAAGCTTCTCACTACATGAACTATCTCCGCCATTATTCCGCGCTGACCCAACGTCTTCGCAGCTTTCCCATCCGCTCGGAGCTTCTCAACTATCTTTCCGCCTTCTGGCCGGAGTTTTCGGGCATGAAGCCGCCCACTCCGGGCGCACAATAGCGCAAAAACAGCAGCCCCGTTTGGAGCTGCTGTTTCCATATAGATTATGAAGCTTAATCCAGCCGTCCGAAGTATCGCTCGCCTGCGGTGGTGTAGGCGTCGATGACCTCGTCAATGCCCATGGACTCTACGGTTTCCACAAAGGAATCCCAGTTCTCGTCCAGATCGGCCTCGCCAATGAGGAACTTGCCCACCTGCTCTGCCACATAGGTGGAGATATCGGTGTAATACCGCTGTACGGTTGCCGTCTCATCGGTATCCAGTGTAAACAGGTTGGTGAAGGAGCTCTTGGTCACCTCGCGCTTGTCGTTCCATGCGTTCAGCGCCTCCTGCTGTACCTCGTCATAAGCGCCGCGCAGAGTGGTGCCGTTGGAGGCAAACATGTTCATGTTGATGGTATAGGCGTTGAGCGCATTGTCCGTGGACAGGCCGTCGGGGTTGTTGGAGATCAGATCGGAATAGCCGGGCTTACCGTCCTGATACTCCAGCCCCTCGCCCTCCAGACCGTACTGGCAGAGGATAGAGCCGTCCTCGGAGAAGTGATAATCCAGCCACTGGAGCGCAGTCTCCGGATCATCGCAGGAGGTACAGATCATCAGATTGATGGAAATATCAGTGATATCGCCAAAGCCCACCTGCTGACCTTCCTCAACCAGAGGCTCGGTGATGCCAGCCAGCGCATAATCCGGATCGTTGACCTTACCGGCCTCGGTCCACATGCTCATGAACTGGCAGTCCTGCCAGAACACCGCATAGGAGCCGGAGGTAATGGCAGAGGAATCCAGCATGTCGGAGTTCAGAAGGTCACGGGTGATCAGGCCCTCCTTGTACCAGTCCGCCATCAGGGACAGATACTCCTTATAGGTGTCGGTGATATAGCTGTAAACCAGCTCATCGTTGTCGTCATAGTAGAAGCTCTGGGGAGAGGACTCCGCCGCGGCGCCCGCATAGCCGCCCATGGCTGCCAGGAAGGGGCTGCCGGTAATGGAGGCGTCATAGCGCAGGGGCATGGGGTACTCACACAGTCCCTGATCCTTGACCGCTGCCAGAAAATCATGGTAGTCGTCGATGGTGGTCAGGTCGCTAAGGTTCATGCCGACCTTCTCCACCCAGTCGGAGCGAACGATTGCGCCGGTGGTGGTAAAGGAATTATAGCGATAGCCAGCCAGACCGCCGATCTGCCCTTCATCGTCTACGGTTGCCAGATACAGCGCCGGGTCAGCCTCCATCAGTGCGGAGTAGGAGGGCGCATAGTCATTCATCATGTCCTGAAGATCCATGACGATCTCATTTTCAATCAGATAGGGGATGGAGTAGCTGCCGGTAATGGCATAGTTCAGAATATCGGGATAGTCGCCGGAGGCAAACATCAGGTTCAGGCTCTCGGCCTGTGCCGGGGGCGCAACCTCAATATAGTCGATGTGCACGCCGGTGCGCTTTTCCAGCTCCTGTACCGCAGTGGAATCATTCCAGCCGGAGATGGTCGCATCCATGGCTGGGGAGCCGGTCCAGAAGGTAAAGGTGGCATCATCCTCCGCAATGGGAAGCTCCACGCTGGGACGATCCACAATCAGCTCTTCAATATTATTGGGGGTAACGTACTTGCTGATGCCGTTGTCCTGAGGTGCAGCCTCCTGCGCAGGCCCTTCCTCTGCGGAATCTACAGCCGGTACGGCCTCCTGAGGCGCCTGCTCGGTTTCCTGCGTCTGGGCCGGTGCGCTGCTGTCCGGTGCCGCCGAATCTGCTGCCGTGGAGCCGCCATTGGAGCCGCAGCCGGTCAGCGCTGCCAGCACCATGGTCAAAGACAGCATCATAGCGCACAGCTTTGTTTTCATGGGTATTCCTCCTTGTTTGGTTTGATATCCACATAATAACACGTTCCACCGCCGGATAAAATCATCAAATTCATACTCTGATTTCCGTCACTTTTTGCACACCGGGCTGACCCAGCCCTTGACGTTTGTCCCTCCAACCCGGTACAATAGAGGAGTAATTTCACTGGAAGGGACGCTGATGCACAATGCAGACACAGGACATGACCCAATGGGCCGACGCCGGATTGGAGCCGAGCGCCGAGGCCATCCGGGATCACCTTCTCATGGGGCTGCTTCAGGACGGCTCGCCAATCCCTGAGGATCATATCCAGCGGCTATCCGAATGCGGCATTCAGTTTAATGGGAATCACTTTGGCCTGATCTCCCTCCATGTGGTGGCGGTGGACGCCTACGCCTACATTCAGGGTCTGGGGCATACCTCCTACTCCGAGGCACAGCTTGCAGTCAACCTTCTGGAGCTGCTGCGGGAGGAGCTCCGGGGGCGCAGCGGCACCTTTGTATTTAAGGCCAAAAGCGAGGTACTATGTCTCATCTGCGGCTCCGAGCCGGACTCCGTTGCCGGGGTGCTGCACAAAACCGCCGAGGAACTGGTAGCGCTGGAGCAGCGCATTGCGGGCATTCGGCTGTTTGCCGCAGTCAGTGGCGTTCGTGAGGGCTTTCCCGGACTTCGGAGCAGCAAACAGGCGGTTCGTCAGCTTCAGGAATATCGGGTTCTGCACCTGTCCACCCAGCCGATCCTCCGGGAATCCATTCTCAGCGTTCCCGCCGTCTACCCGCCCCAGCGCTCCGATATTGATAAGGAGCAGGAAATTCTCAGCCTCTTCAAATCCGGCAGCTTCCGGCAGGCCTCCGAGGTATTCGGCAGTCTGTTTGATCAGGAGTATCTCGCGCTGGCAGACCCGCTGATCCTGCTCAAGCACAAATGCTCCCAGTATCTTTCCGCGCTGATCTCCGCCTGCGAGAGCATGGTGGGACATTCCCTGACCGATCAGCTTGCCGCCCTGGCCCCGGAGCAGTCACTGCTGGAGGCGGTGACCTATCCGGAGATCCGCGCCCAGATGGAGCATATTTTCGGACATCTCAACGACTGGGTACTCTCCGGGCGGAAATCCAGCAGTGCCGAGTGGATCATAGACGTAAAAAACTACATCCGTGGCAGCTACAATGACCCTGACCTGAACGTAAACCGGGTGGCGGATGAATTCGGCAAGAACCCCTCCTATCTGTCCCGGAGCTTTCTCCGGCTCACCGGCACCAGCATTCTGGACTACATCCACTTTTACCGCATTCAGGAGGCCAAAATTCTCATCGGCAGGGGAGAGACGCTGACAGCGGCAGCAGCCCAAGTGGGCTATACCAACGTTCTCACTATGTCCCGTGCCTTTAAAAAATACGAGGGAACCACACCGGGAAAATTCAAGTCATAAGCCTATATGCCATGGGGCAGCTGCAAAATCCGCAGCTGCCCCATATCCAATTTTGATAGTTCCGGCAGGCAGAAAACGAATCTTGCAATCCGCCCAGCGCTTCTGTATGCTATTGGCATAAAACACGAACACATCGCATGTTTAGGAGGTCCAACTATGTCCAATCGTTACGAGCTTCTGCTTTCTCCCATTCAGGTTGGCAATGTCCTGCTGAAAAACCGTATGGTTTCCACCGCGGGCATCCCCCATATGCTTCAGGGTACCGAGGAGTACCCCACGGATCGTCTGATTTCCCATCTGTCCAACCGCGCCAAGAACGGCGCCGCGGCAGTTTATCTGAACTTTGCCATGCGCACGGATGAAGGCCCCGGCGGCCCGCCCATGAAGCCCGGCGAGATCGCCATGAGCTTCCCGCCCCATGACACCGCCGTGAACATCGCAAAAACCAGCGCCCACAACTACCTCTGTCAGACCATCGACGCCATCCGCTACTATGAGTCCATCGCCATTACCCAGCCCATGGGCAGCTTCACCCGGAACGACATGCCCGGCGGCCCCATGAAGGACGGCACCCCTCAGCATGGCGGCGGTGGTCCCGTTATGCCCTCCGATCCCATGGAACAGCTGCGGCAGGAGCAGGAGCAGTGCCGGGGCAGAAGCGTCGATCACATCACCAAAAAGCAGATTCAGGAGTTCATCGACTCCACCGTTGCCAACGCCAAGATTTTAAAGCAGTTCGGCTTTGAGATGTTCTCCTTCCACAATGCCTATCACAACGGCACTATGGCGGAGTTCTGGTCCACCCACACCAACCACCGCACCGATGAATACGGCGGCTCCGCCAAGAACCGCGCCCGGCTGATGATCGAGGTCATGGACGCCATGAAGCAGACCTTTGGACGGGACTTCCCTCTGGAAATGCTGATTTCCGTGGACGGTCTGGGCGTCAACCGCGGCGATACCTTTGAGCTGGCAAAGCTTCTGGAGGGCAAGGTAGATATCCTCCATGTGCGCCACGGCGACAAGGACCCCCAGCATCCCATCGGCTTTACCTCCTCCCGTGCTGTTCCCTGTCCCAATCTGGACGCGGCAGCAGCGCTGAAGGAGTCCATTATGAGCCGCGGCGGCTCCATCAAGGTCGGCGTCTCCGCCGGTCTTCAGAACCCCGATTTCAACGAAAAGATCCTTCGGGAGCACAAGGCGGACATCATCTGCATGTCTCGCGCCTGGATCTGCGACAGCGACTACGGCAAGAAGCTCTACGCCGGACGTGGGGAGGACGTGACCCCCTGCATCCGCTGCAACAAGTGCCACGTTCCCAACGATTCCGATAAATTCCGCTCCTTCTGCTCCGTAAACCCCAAGATCGGCATGGAATTCAAGCTGGATCAGATGATCGCACCCGTAGGCGAGAAGAAGAAGGTCGCCATCATCGGCGGCGGCCCCGCCGGTATGAAGTGCGCCATCACCTGCGCCGAGCGCGGACATGACGTTACCCTGTATGAAAAGTCCTCCCAGCTGGGCGGTCAGCTCTTCCACGCGGACTATGCCAGCTTCAAGTGGCCTCTGGCGGATTTCAACCACTGGCTGATCCGTCAGGTCTACCAGAAGGGCGTTAAGGTCTGCCTGAATACCGAGGCAACCAAAGAAATGCTGGCCCCGGAGGGCTATGACGACGTAGTGGTTGCCATCGGCCCCAGATTCAAAAGCCCCCGGCTCCCCATTGAGGAGGGAACCAAAACCATGCTCTGCGTGGATGTTTACGGTCATGAGGCCGAGCTGCCCCATGAGATCGTGGTCATCGGCGGTAGTGAGACGGGTACCGAGACAGGCATGCATCTGGCGGAGAAGGGGCATCATGTAACGGTTATGACCCGTCAGGACATGTTGGCCCAGGACGCGCCCCACGCTCACTTTGTTGTAATGATGATGGACGCCTACGAGCACCTCAAGGGCTTCGATTATGCCCGGAAGATCCAGAAGTACGTTTCCGTTACTCCCAAGGGCGTTACCTATATTGACGAGCACGGAGAGGAGCAGTTTGTCCCCGCCGATCTGGTGGTACTCTCCGGCGGTGTGGCAGCGACCCCCGACCTCTGCGCCCAGTTCTACGGCGCCGGAACGCAGACGCACATCATTGCCCTTGATGTAGCCGGTCTGGCTCG